>JAQBPV010000428.1 GCA_028287345.1 Gemmatimonadota bacterium | reverse complement strand
AGCTCGCTCGCTAGCGCAGCCGCACGCGTGCGAGATGTTGGCCCTTCGCGTCGCGCATCGAGAGGTAGACGATGCGCCCCGCACCAAAGCCAACGAGGGTGTAGCCCTGCGGGAGTTGAAGCCGATCGACCAACTCCCCTTCGCGGCTGATGATGTCGTAGACGGCGCCGCCGGGAATCGGCTTCAGCGTGTTGATGCGCACCCAGAGATTTCCGTCGCCGTCGGCACGTACGCTGTTGGTCGAGAAGGGCGGCTGATAATCGGGCAGGTCCGCCGGCGCCATTACACCGGGCGTACGCAGCTGCGGCATTGGCGGTGAGTTGCCGCCAGGTACGCTGATCGGGCCAGGAATGCACGACGGGGTTCCCGTCATCGGGCCCGGTGCGCTGGGTGCGCTCAAGGGCGGAGGTACAACTGCTTTCGCCGCCGAATCACCGACTGCGGGCAACATCGTCGGCTCCTCGCCAGGTGCGCAGCCGTAGACGTATTTCTCGGGGAACGACAGACCAGGCGGAAGCTTCCAACTCTTCTGAAGTCCCTGCTGAATCCGAAAGTCCTTCGGCACGACGAGGTCTTTCGGATACTCATTATTGAATTGATTCACCCACCGCATCAGCTGCGACACATACCCGCTCATCGCCTGACGCGTCTGCTCGGCGCGCACCGAGTCGACGATCCTCTGCTTGTCCTCCTCCGTCAGTCGCTGCCACGGAAACGGCAGCTTTGCCGACGACGTCCACGTGCCGTCGGGATGACGATAGTCGACGCGATAGTCGCGACCGCGCACGAACGCGATCACACCATCGGGCAACACCGCCCACTCGTCCGTGCTCGGCACCGGATTGGTGACCGACTGGAAATTCCATCCACCCTGCGGATTGATGCGGACGCTGTTCTCCTGTTTCGGAATGCGAATGGCGCCGAGCGTGTCGAGCTTGCGGCTGTCGACGTCGATGCCGACGATGAACGCCGAGTCGGGTTCCTGCGGAAACCATGGCATGCCCGGAGGTGGCGCAACCTTCGGCGGCGCAGCCTCGGCCCACGTCCGGAATACGATGCGTCCCTTGCCGTCTAGTCCTGGGACACCGTTCGAACCACTAGTGAGCTGTCCGACGTCCTGCACGCGCGGCACCGAGCGAACTCGCGTCGCCTTGCCCTGCGGATCGATGACGAGCATCGCATACGCGGCCGGATCGACGAAGAGGATCGTGTCAGCGCGATAGGGCAGCAGTGTGCCGGCCCGAGTCCCGTAGAAGTTCGATGATTCGCTGAGTGAGTCGAGCACGATCTCGACGACCTTGAGCGACGTATCGAGCACCAGCAACCGGCGACGCTGGCCGTCGTTGAGCAACACTCGGCCGTCGCGCAGCTGTCGAACACCGTTGATGGACCCGAGCTGCTCGGTGGAGAGCGCCGAGGCGGTGGAGATGCGGCGAATCGCGGGGCCGACGGAGAGTGTTGGCGGCGCCGTGGATACCTGCGCCGCAGCGGTGTTCGCAAGCGCGAGCAGCAGACCTGCCATCCCGCAGGCGCGCAAGCGCCTGTCTGGACCTACTGTACGTGCCCAATAGCCTGGCATGATCGCAGCGAGAGTAGGTCCCGACACTCGCTCGCTGCGCTCGCTCGTGCGGGATGACAGTGTAGAGTGCATCATCGGAACTCGAAGAATTGTTGCCCACCGAAGCCACCGCCGCCGCCGCCAGCAGCGCCGGTTCCGCTCACGTACAAGCCCGTGCCGTTGCGGATCGAGATGAGGTAGCGCGGATCGAGCGCATTGAGCACCTGCGCCGGCACCTTTCGTCGCTGCGCCGGAGTGAGCAAGTCGCGGATGATCGGTCCGATCTCGATGAGCATGTCTACCTGCGCGCGACGCGCACGAAGGTAGCGGTCGAACGCCTCGCTCTCGCTGAACTCCGCCGGCAGCGTCGCGAAGTAGCGCGCCACGGGTGTCCACAATGAATCGGTGCGATACAGATAGCGACGATTCATCGACGCGACGCTGTCCGCCTGCACCGATGTAAGCCGCAGCGAGTCCTGCTGCCGAAGAATCGTCGTCATCGGATTCGTCAGCGCATTGGTGCCGAGCTGCCGGTAGTTGCCCTCGGCGTTTCGCTGGCCGGGTTGATTGCGCCCCGAGCTGATCTGCTGAATCAGCTGCTGCTTCTCACGCGTGGGGCCGAGGTCGAACCGCAGCGACGCCGTGAGCACCACGGGCGAGCGCAACGTCATGAACTGCGGGCGCGTCGCGCCGAAACGTTGATTCACCTCGTACCTGTAGCGCTTCGTATCGGGATCGAAGCCGCGAACGTAGAGCAGCGACTGATCGGGCGACACGTTCATTCCCCAGCCCTTGATGTTGCCCGCGCCGTTGATGAGCAGGTCTGCGGCGCCGATGGGATTCGAAAGCGAGAACGAGATGTTCGCGCGCTGCGGCATGTGGAACTTCGCGCGATCGAGCGTCACCTGCAGGGATGCCGTCGAGCTCCACGGGCCACGGCAGCTATTGCGCTCGGCGATATGTCCCTGCTGCGCCGTCAGGCATGAGCGGGCCGCGTCGCTGGCGTTGGCGAGGAGATCGCGCATGCCGACATCGAGCGCGGAGTCTCCAGCCTGCCCAGGGATGTGGATGAACGCGCGATCGTTGGAGTATCCATCTCCGTTGACGTCGCCGGCGATGATTGGAGTGAAGCGGCTGCCCGAGCGAAACGTGCCGTTCCAGTTCACGTGTACCGCGTTGAAGAAGCTGTAGCGAAGGTTGTACGTGATCTGGTGCGGGCCCTGTCCCGAACGCGCCCACTCCACCGTGAGCGGATTGTTCGCGGTGCTCGCAAATCCGGAGAACTGTTCGGTGATGTGCGAGTACGTGTACGCCGCACTCCATCCGAACGCATTTTGCGTCCGTGTGATCGGTGAGAGACGCACACTGATCTGTCCCGTACGAGACTGCAGGTCCGAACGCACCTCGCTCACGCGGTTGAACGACTGCGAGATGCGCGCGTCGCGCGAGGCAATGCTGCCGGTTGTCGGCACGATGCTCGTCGTCTCGACGAACACGGGACGTCCATCGTCCAGCACGAAGCGAGTCGTCGGTGCAAAGTTGAGGTCGACCGACCGCTGTTGGTTTTGATTGAGCGAGTACGTGCCTTCGACGTTGAGTGAGAACCGCGCGTCGAGCACTGAGCCGTTCCACGAGAGGTTCGATCGCACCGCACGCGGTGGTGTGAAACCCGGTGCGAACAGCGTCACGCTCGGCGACCCATTCGCGAACACCGAACCCTGCGTACCGTCGGCGCAACGATCCGGGACGTTGGCGAGCGTCGAGGCGTACAGCGTCCAGTCGACGATCGGCACCGCAGGCCCGACGCACACGATGGTCTGCGTCCCACTTGGCAAGCCGGTGTTGTCGAGCGCCCCGCCGATCGCGGCCGCCGAGCTCGCGTTGGTGAAGACGCCGATGCCGCCGCGAACGACAGCGCGCGGTGTGCGCGACTGGCCAAAGAACGCGGCGATCTCGTTCGCGGAACCGGTCGTCCACGAGAAGCCGATGCGTGGGCTGAACGTCACCGGCGTCGGAACCTGATCATTGCGTCGCCCGAATGCGGCTTCGACGGCGGAGTTGAAGGCGGGCGTGGTGGTGTAGTGGCTTCCGTCGATGCGCACGCCGTACTGGATCTGCAGATCCTGCGTGCGCCGATAGGAGTCACCGAGCGAGAGGGAGCCAGTGAACTGGCCGGTCGAACGTTGGCGCGCGGCGAGTGTGCGCGTGAACGACGCCGGAATTCCCGCCTCGAGATCGGCGAGCGAGTTGTAGAGAAAACTGCCGAGCAGGTTCGCCGACTGATCCTGCGTGCTGCCGCTGTATTGCAGCTCGGTGGTGAGCTTGATGCGGTGCTTGTTGCCGTCGTCGAACCAGGAGAGCGTGTTCTGCACCGAGCTGCCGAACGAGCGATTGCGTGAGCTGAGCCCTTGATTGCCGCCGAAGGTCAGCGTCTGCACGCCGCTGCCGCCGTCGTCGAAGGTGGAGTTCACGCGCACTCGGCCGGCCGGCAGCTCGAGGTACGGCGCACCGTGATCACGCGACGTGTTGACGCCGATCGATGTCTCGCTCAGGAAGAGCTTGATGTAGCCGCTGTGCTTTCCCTGTAGTCCGCCGCCCCAGTTGAAGCGGTCGCCGCTCGCCGACGACAGTTGTGTCGCACCGCCGCCGACGGGACTCTGCCGAGCCCAGTTGCCGTTGAAGGTCAGGTTGAACGCATGTCCCTGCGATGACGACGGCGGATTGTAGTCGAAGCTCCCGAATGCGGAACCGTTGTCGCTGACGCGAGTGTTGTGCAGCGGTCCGCTCACGGTCGGCACGCCGCGCTGTTGCAGGATGCCTAGGAAGCGCGCGACCGAGTCGAATGCGACGCCCGACGTCTCGAGGCCGAGCGCGTTCGTCGTGAGCAGGGTTTGGTTGTCGCGCGAGTTGCGGCCGAGCTGGTACGAGACGTTGTAGAACGACTTGTTCGGCACGATGGGCCCGGAGGCAACGCCTCCCAGCGAGACGTTCGTATACTCGGTGCCGAGTGCCTGTGCGGCGCGGTCGCTCCACATGAGCGGCGGCGCGTTGAGCACCATGGAGGATCCACGCGTCCGAAAATTCGAGCCGCCGCCAGTGCGGATGTTGAAGTTCGCGCCGCTGAATCCGCCGCGAGAGACATCGTATGGCGACGTCGAGAGTGAGCTGGAGATGGATGCGTCGCGCGGCAGTCCGTTCGCGCCGAAGCTCATGCCGTTGAGCGTGACGCTGTTCTGGTCGGCGCCGAGTCCGAGTACGGAGAAACCATCCGATGCGCCATCCAGACCGGGGACGAGCAATACCCCTGGAAGCGACGCCGCCATGGCTGCGATGTCGCCTTGCATTTCAGGCGGAAGGTTGGTCGGGTTGACCGACCGTTCGGTCCCGCCGACGTCGGGGGTCTGCTGATTCCGGTTGACGCGCTGCTGGACGGTCGAGGTGGTGACGACGGTGTCGAGCTGGATGACGTTGAGTCGTGCGTCGGCGATGAGGACGTCTTCGTCGGCGAGTCGCTTGACCTCGAACTGGCGGAAGACGTAGCCGATGCGCGCGTAGCCCATGATGTAGTCCCCCGGGCCGCCTGGGAACGCGATCTGGAAACTGCCCTGATCGTTGGTGCGGGCTTCGCGGGTGACGTTGCCGGGAATCGACGTCGCGGTGACGCGGACCTGCGCGAGCGGGAGGCCCTCGTAGTTGGTGACCTTGCCGCGGATGACGTCAGTCTGCGCGCTCAGTGGGTGCGCGTGTGCAACGATCGCGACCAATACGGCGACGAACGTGAGGAGATGACGCTGAACTGACGCAGCCAGCATGGTTCCGAGGCTCCGGTGGGTCCCGTGGAAAGCTATTCCATTGAGACACCGGGATGCTTCGAATGGCTGGAAAATGCCTTTGTCTGGGGCGCTTGGCGCTTCGCGCCAAGCTTACGGGGCGCATGAGCCGGCGCTAATGCGTCGACTCTCTGTGCGTATGGGGCGCTCGCTGCGCTTGCTTACGGGAAGAGCCGGCAAGATCATCGCGGCGGCATCTCAATGACGCGGTGTCCGAGCAGTTTTCCGTTCAGTCCGTTCGAGTCCGAAAGAAAATTTGTTGTCGTTCCGCCTTATCCAACGCCGTCGTCCGGAGAAGCGAATCTCTCCAGAAACCGAAGGGAGCGGATTGGACGGATCTTTCGGATAAGTGCCGGATCAAACCTCGGGCCTGCGCCTTCGCGCCGATCCAGTCCGTTCGCGCAAACTGAAAAACAGAGGCTTTTCTTGTTGAAAAGGCCGGCTCTGCGAACGGAGCCGGCCCTCACTTGGAGCAATCCTGCGAACGCAGTGTCCGTGCAGTTTTCCGTCAAATCCGTTCAAGTCCCAAGGAAATCAGTTGTCGTTCCGCCTCATCCATCGCCGTTCCGGAAAAGCGAGTCTCTCGAGAAACCGAAGGGAGCGGATTCGACGGATCCTTCGGATAAGTGCCGGATCAAACCTCGGGCCTGCGCCTTCGCGCCGAACCAGCCCGTTCGCGCAACATGAAAAGTGAGGCTTTCCTGTTGAAAGGCCGGCCTCTGCGAACGGAGCCGGCCCTTCATTTGGAGCAATTCTGTCGACGCAGTGTCCGTGCAGTTTTCCGTCAAATCCGTTCAAGTCCCAAGGAAATCAGTGGTAGTTTCGCCTCATCCATCGCCGTTGTCCGGCGGCACCTAACTCGAGCAGCTAGGCACTTCGCCCAGCGCGTGAAAAACGGCAAGCCCACGTTCGCGAGCGACCGACACCATCAGGTCCGCGCCGGCCGAAGCCCCTCCCACTCGCAGCACCGCATCACAATGCCCCAACAGCCGCTCAGCGATCGGATGAAAGATCTCGTCGAACGCCGCATCCCCAACACGCGTCGACCCCGCGAGCGAAACGAGTGGCAGCGCCAACCACTCTCCAACCACCGGAACGTGGCCGGCCCGGAACAGTGGAAGCGCGAACGCCTCCATAGCCCGGACATTCTCGGCCATCAAAGACGGGTCGTCGCCGGTACCGGAGCGATACGGACCAGCGACGAGAATCATCATCGGAGCGCCTGGATCACAGGTAGCTTCGAGGCGCGCCGAGCGGGAAAGAAGCCACCGACGACGCCCATCACCACCGCGAATACGATACCCGCCAGCAACAACTGAGGCGTCACACGGAACGCGAACGCGATCTCGCTGAAGCTCGCCCAGTTCGTCGTACTCGTGACCACGCCGTTGATCGGCAGCGCCAATAGGCACCCGATCAGCCCTCCAAGAAACGCAATCACCGCCGATTCGGCGAGAAAACTCGCGAGCACGCTGCGCGGATGGAAGCCGAGTGTCAGCAGCACGGCGATCTCTGGTGTGCGTGAGCTCACTGCGGCGTACATCGTATTGACCGCGCCGAACACCGCGCCCACCGCCATGATCGACGTGATCATGATCGCGAGAAAACGGAGGATGTTGCCGAGCAACTCGGACTGGCTCGCGTAGAACTCGGATTCGCGGTGCGCGTCGATCTGGATGCGCTGGTCGGCGAGGAACGCGCGCTTCACCTCGTCGAACGACGCCGGATCCTTGAGCCGGAAGGCGACGTCCTGAAAGCCCTGTCCGCGGAAGACGTTCTGGAACTGCTCGTTCTCCCCCCAGATCTCCGACTCGAAGCTCGACCCGTCCGCCGTGAAGCGACACACGACCTTCCAGTCGCGGTTGGAGAAGCGCAGCACGTCGCCGACGTTCACATGCTCGAACCGGCCCGCCAGCTTGGAGCCGACACAGATCTCGCTCTGT
>JAQBPV010000402.1 GCA_028287345.1 Gemmatimonadota bacterium | reverse complement strand
ACCACCACTTTGTCACCTGCCAGTCGCCGCCGGTGTCGATGTGCATGATGATCTTCGGCGGCGTGTTGCCTGACGCCGCCTTCACGCCGCGAATGCCGGCCTTGAGAAAGCGCGTGACGTTGTCCCAGGCCTTCACTTCATCGTATGGCTCGATGTAGCCGCCGCGAATCGACTCGTTCTTCTCCCGCTTGACGTCCGAGTCCGGCACATGCAGGTGGCCGAGTGGCCAGAGAAATCCGCCGGTGATCTCGTTGCCCACCTGCACCATGTCCGGCATCGCGCCGGCGGCCTTGAACTGCGTGATCACGTCCTTCGTGTATTCCTCGACCTTCTTTTCCAAGCCCGCTGCGTCGAGAGCGCGCCACGCCGCCGGTGTGTCCTGATGTCCGGGGTCTGCCCACGTGTCGGAGTAGTGGATGTCGAGCATGAACGTGCCGCCCGCGTCCTTGATCGCCTTCGCGAGCGGCAGCGTGTTCTCGAGCGTGTTGTTGGGCGCGCTCCTGACCGGTGAGACGAAGACGCGCAGGCGGAAGGCATTCCATCCGTTCTTGCGCATGATCGCGTACTCGGTGCTCTCGACACCATCGTCTCGATAGACGAATGGCGCGCCGCGTCCTCGTCCACCGGCGAGGGCCGAGATATCTGCGCCGAGGTAGAACACGCCGGATGGTCGCGCCTCGTTGATCCCTGGTGCTGGCCTGCAGGCGACCGCAAGCATCGCCAGGATGATCCCGCTAATGCGGCGTCCAGGAAATTGAGGTACGACACGAACGACACCGGATTCGAGGCCCAACGATTCATTCATAGTTCGGCGGGCGTTCGCTCGCAGTCGCGTCGGCCCGACAGCAGTGCCTTGCTCGGCTGTCAGGCCCCATCATCTTATCCACTGCTCCTCCTCTTATGTCCGGCCCGAGAAGCGCACGCCCCCGTCTTCCAGCGGTGTGCTACGGATGCGTTTACCCGTGAGCGCGAACACCGCGTTCGCAACCGCCGGCGCGACGAGGGGCACACCGACTTCGCCGAGGCCGCCCGGCTTGCCGCCGGACTGCACCAGCTCCACCGAAATCGGGGGCACATCGCCCATCCTCGGCAGCGTGAACTCGTGGAAGTTCGACTGCTCCACGCGGCCATTCTTCACCGTGATCTTGCTGCGCAACGTCTGGATGAGGCCTGTTACGATCCCGCCCTGCAGCTGAGCCACTGCCTGATCCGGATGGATGGCCACCCCGCAATCAGCGCAGGCGGTGATGCGCTCCAGTTTCACGCGTTCGGCAGATCCCGAAACCTCGCACACCAGCGCGATGTTCGTCTCGTAGCACTCCATCGACGCGATGCCGAATGCCCGGCCCGCTGGAGGTGTCGCGGTGTAGCCGGCCGTGCGCGCCGCGCGCTCCAGCACGGTGCGCTGCCGTGGCGCCTTTTCGAGCATCGCAAGGCGGAATGCGAGCGGATCCTGATGCGCCGCCTGCGACAGCTCGTCGATGAAGCTCTCAACCGCGAAGGCGTTGAGTGCATGGCTCACTGAGCGCCAGAACCCCACGCGGATCCCCACCTCCTCGATCACCGTGCGAAGCTCGATGTTGGGGATGTCGTAGGTGAGGTTGACCAGCCCTTCGGTCATGAAGGGATCGTTGCCCTTCTGCACGAATGGCGGGAAGGCACGTGCGGTGACCGAGGGGGAGACGAGCGTCGCCTTCAGCGCCACGACGCGACCGTTGTTCACCGCGCCGCGCATCAGGTGCATGCTGGGTGGGCGGTAAAAGTCGTGCTGCAAGTCTTGCGGGCGCGTCCAAATGAGCTGCACAGGCGTGTCGGGCACCGCCTTCGCGATTGCGACGGCCTGGGACACGAAATCGTTTTCCAGGCGGCGGCCGAACCCGCCGCCGAGAAACTGCGGATGGATGCGCACCTGCGCCGGCGCCACGCCGGCTGCCTCCGCAGCGGCGCCGAGCGCGCCCTGAGGGAATTGCAGGCTGCCCCATACGTCCACGCCGTTCGCACCTACACGCGCCGTGCAGTTCTGCGGCTCGAGCGTCGCATGCGACAACATCTGGCACGTGTAGGTGGCATCCACTGCGCCGGTCGCGAGCGGGCCGTTGACGTCACCGACCTGCTTCGCGATGAATGCGGGTTTGTCCTTCGCGCGATCCAGCGTCGCGAAGATCGCCGCGGTGTCGAGCGTCGCGCCCGGTCCTTCGTCCCATTGGATGGGAATCGCGTCGGCAGCGGTGCGCGCTGTCCAGTAATGATCCGCGACGACCGCAAGGCCTCCACCGATGTTCACGACTGCCTTGACGCCGGGACGCGCCTTTACCGCGGCGGCGTCGAACGACGCAACCTTGCCGCCGATCACTGGGCACGGCACCAGCGCGGCGTAGAGCATTCCGGGCTGCTTGACATCGATGCCGTAGACGGTGCGGCCGCGCGCCTTGTCACTCCCATCGAGCCGCGGAAGGTCCTTGCCGATCACGGTGAACTTCGTGGCGTCCTTGAGCGGCACGTCCTTCGGCACGGGAAGCTTCGCCGCGTCGGCGACGAGGGAACCGTACGATGCCTTGTGCGGCCCGTGGAGCACGAATCCATTTTCAACGCGACAGTCGGCGACTGGCGCGTTCCACTTCGCCGCGGCCGCGCTCACCAACATCATGCGCGCCGCAGCGCCTGCCTGCCGCAGCGGCATCCAGGCTTCGCGCACGCTAGTGCTGCCGCCGGTGATCTGCCCGCCCAGCATGGTGTTGATGTAAACAGAGTCCACCGGAGCCTGCACAACCTTCACGCGGCGGGGATCGACGCCCAACTCCTCGGCGAGAAGCATCGTGAGCGAACTGTGTACGTCCTGCCCCATCTCGTTGCGGTGGCAGGTAAGGGTAACGCTGCCATCAGGTGCGATGGTGACCCACGCGTTTGCCTTCCATTGCGCCGGGGCAGTACCGGTCGCCCTGGCGTCGAGGCGAAAGCCGATCAACAAGCCGCCGCCAGCAATCGTCGAGACCTTGAGGAAATCGCGGCGGGTGAAAGGAGTCGCGGTCATGGCTTGACCTCCAGACTTCCGGCGGCGTCGCGAACTGCAGCCTCGATCCGTGCGTAGGTTCCGCAGCGGCAGATGTTGCCCTGCATGGCTTCCACGATTTGCGCGTCCGTGGGCTTCGCGTTCTTCGCAAGCAGTGCGGAGGCTGTCATGACCTGTCCGGACTGACAGTAGCCGCACTGCGGGACCTGATGCTTGTCCCACGCGGCCTGCACCGCACTACCGACCCTGCCTTGCAGTCCCTCGATCGAGGTGACCCGCTTGCCAGTGAGTGCCGAGAGCGGGGTGACGCAGGATCGTGTTGCCACTCCGTCGACGTGGACTGTGCATGCGCCGCAGAGAGCGGCGCCGCAGCCGAACTTGGTGCCTGTCAAATGAAGGTGATCGCGCAACACCCAGAGGAGCGGTGTGTCCGGCGCGGCGTCTACTGTGACACTCTTCCCATTGAGGAGTAGCGTGGCCATGCAATCCTCCGGCAGGCAATGGTGAGCCGAGAGGGTCGCAGACGGTTGCGGCGGGAGCGCGACCCATGGCAGTCGAATGTGCGGTCTGCGGTGAGCGTGTCAAGCCTTCGCGCCACCTATTGACTTCTCGCCCACGAAATACGTCTGATATAGTAAGGCGATGATCTTGCCCTTGCGAGCAACATGGCCGCGAGGTCTTCGAGGCAATGCCGACCGTGCTTGCAAACCGGCATCGTTCCTTCCGGAAGCGGCGCAGCGGCGAGCGTCACCGTCCCATGGATAAGGTGATCGTCCTCTGCTCCACGCCGATCATCCTGCGCGGTGAGTGCATGTGATTGTCGTGCACGCCGATCCGGATGCGTCTCGCAGGTGAGTTGCCGCGCCGCGCATCACATCCGACCAGACGCGTAGCGCACCTGACGTGACGTCCGCGCGCATGTGATTGCTCGGTCAGCCGATCGCACCCAATGCCGAGCGCATCGTATCTCGTCACGCGATGCATCAGCAGCAACGCGGACTTCGAGTGCTCGGGGCGACGTCCTTGTCGCATCCGCGCGTGAGAGACCGCTCTCATCCCTGGATGTCGGTCGCACACTCGCGCGTCCGATTTGACTGGTGAGTCGTGTCGTCCGCACCGTCGGGTCAGTCGTTCAGCGCATAGTGCGACCGACCATGCACCAACTCGCGACGAACTCGCACCAACGCGCGAGCGATCTGCACCAGCCACGTGTGCGAGCCGAACGCTCCAGCGATCTCACCGCCACCGACCGACGCATCACCTGCTCGGCGCAGGAAGCGACTGACCACACGCCAGTACGTCATTGACACCAACTGAGGCGGAAGCGGACACAAATCGTGTCGCAGTCCTAACAATCCGCTCACTTTATTTCATAGGAGTAGAAGACATGCAGACCAACCAAGGCAACATGTTGCAATCACTTCGAACCGTACAGGCATTCCTGGAGGAGAATGCCGCCGAGCTTACCGACGTCGTCAACACCGGCGCTCGACAGAGGCTGGACGATGCCATCGCCGAGTTGTCCGTACATGTGTCCGACCAGACAGGAAGTGCGCTCGCCTCGCAGGGTGCCACCCTCAAGCAGTACACGCTGCGGCGGGCGCTGCTCCGTGATCACATGGCGCCGATCTCACGCATCGCGAGATCCGATCTCCCGCAGACGCCAGAGATCGAGCCATTCAAGATGCCGCGAGGTCGGCCGACGACCGAGAAGCTCTGCGCCGCGGCCTTCGGCATGGCGAAGGCGGCCACACCTTTTGCCGGTGTGTTCATCGCGGCCGGCCTTCCAACGGACTTCGTCGCGCGACTCGAGGCGGCGGCCAGTGCGTTGGTCGACTCCGTCAGCGACCGTGCGCAGAGTCGAGGCAAGCGTAGCGGGGCGACGAAGGGTCTCAAGTCGCAGTTGGCCGGCGGTCGGAAGATCGTTCACATCCTCGACGCTTTCGTGAAGAGCGCGCTCAAGGATGATCCGGCGTTGCTCGCCAACTGGTACGCGGTAAAGCGCGTCAGGAAGTTCACGGGTCGCACCGCAGCTACATCGCTGACGAGCACACTGCCGGGTGCGCCTATCTCGTCGACGTTGTCGGTTCCGGGTCCGGTCGCGCCGTCAAGCACGGCGATCGCGACGCCTTGATCCACCTTCTATAGACGAGGCTCAACCCCAAAGCAAGGATTCACTCACGCGAGCACCACGCACGGTCCGAACGTTCGGGGAGTGCGTCACGAAGGAGGATTCTCAATCAAGGACGAAGGAGGCTTCCTATACCAATACGCCCGTCACCCGGATGTCGCCATCGACTCGCGCGACTCACTGGACGCAGCTTGAACGCACATATACAGACGCCGCCTTGCTCCAGTGGCTAGATCTCAAAAAGCGAGGCGTACTTGAGCCGTTTGCCGATGACGACGTCGTAGTAGTCACCTGCGATATCCCAGCTATCGCGATCAAATACGCGATTGTCTATCGCCGCGAAGCGCCATTCGTACTCCTCCGCAAACTTGCGCGGCTTTTGCATGAAGTTTAGGCGCGTTCGCTTGAAGTGGTCGGGCTCATCGTTGGACGGCTCACCCTTGTTGTACAGAACTTTCAGACATTCGACAACTGGCGTGTCACGCAGTAGGCCGTCGCGCGTCATCGCGCTGACCAGATCCCAAGCAAGCTGCTCAGGATCGGCGATTTTCGCGACGAACGTCCCAAACTTGTTGGGCAGGAGGCTGAGATCGTCTTGAGGAGGAGCGGAGAAACAGCAGATGTAAACGCGATTGATGAACTCTCCCTGATAGTTGATCATCCCAGGAGCGCTCGTTATTCGTACGATGTTCCCCGTGCCATCCACGTGGGCAGAATGAACGTCCCCGGGAATCTGTAGGTGGGCGTGTCCCTCCGTGGTATCGGCACGCACGGCATCCTCAAGGTCGGCGAAGTACTGCACGGGCCGGAAACGAAGTCGGCCGCTGTTTATGAATTCCTCGGCCCACCTTTTCTCAGAGAAGACGCGATACAGTTCCTTGGGAAATGGCCCGAGAGGGGGAATCGGTGCGTTCATGTCTGCTCCGCCTCGTGCTTGAGGTAGGCCGGCGTCATTTGTTCATCGAAGGACACCGATACTCGGATATGCTCCCGTACAATCTGCCCTTCGTGAAGGGCACGACCTCAGGGGATACGTACAGCGATCTAGCATGCGTACCACTGCCGGAAGTCGAGACGCAACAATCCCAACTTTTAGAAGACGGAACGCCCGCACAATTGTGCGGGCGTTCTGCTTTTCTGGATTACCCATCATCCCGGCTGTTCAGTTGCGGAGCCGAGCCTTCCTAGCATCGCCTCGAAGCGACTCCGAAGCCTTTTTCGGAGATCGCCAATGTTGCGATACTCGGGAACATTGTGAACCGAGAGGTCAAAATGGAGCCGTGTGCCAGACTTGCGGAAGAGTATTGGGCGCTTACCAATGGCGTGTGCGTAGCCAATCTCGTAGTACACGTTCGGCCGTTCGCCAGTTAGATCCGCCACGATAAACTCCGCAGACGCGATATTCTCTAGGATGCGATCAGTTATGCGATCCTGATGCTCGATATCATCGATACGGCACGCCTCAAGTGCAAAATTGGCGCATGTCTCGCAGATCGCATCGCGAACATCGGAAAGGCTGGCATCTGCCGGGTCCATACTCATCAGGATAAATACACTGTTCCGGACGACGGCACCCTCGATCGTCTGGCGTTCCTGAGCCAGTCGTCGGGGCGCGGTCTCCCGCGACACTGCAGCTGGCGAGTGCTTGGCCAATTCCGCATCGATACTGTCGAACGCGAGATATTCGGCCAGAATCTCCTCGCGCCCAAGCGTTATCGTATCGTACCCATCATCGGAGCCGCTTGCGCCGGCGACAAACGGGCCGACGGTCGTCAGGAGGCGCAAAACAACCTTCGCCCGCTCGATGGGGAATCCCAGAGCATCAGATACGCCCGTTGCTTCCACCTGAGCAAGCTGAGGATACTCAATCAGCCGCTCGCGTATCCATTCCATGGTGCGTTCAACGTCCGGAACGAGCTTCGCGCTGTCACCGATGGCAAGAAGGCCGCGGACCGATGGCCAGCTACCATTGAGTAGGCGATGGTCTAGATGCGACGGCACAAAGCCGGCTGGCAGGATATCACGCAGTGCGACCAGTATGTCGCGACTGTCGCGTGACATACCAGCCGCAACACGTCTCTCCACCTCGCGAAGCCACGCTAGATCGTGCTCTGAATGTGCCATGTACCATGAGTATGCATGGAGTGCAACGCCCAAGCTCAGCTGCCAGAGCGAGGAGATGATCTTGGCTGTCACGAGGAGCGTTGCGTGCATTCGCGCAACGACTCTTTCCGCCATGGCAACTTGGACGCGAGACTCTCCCGCTAGGAGAGCGGCCACCACCAAGTCGAGCGATAGATAGTGCTGCGATCAAACTCACTCCAACTCACAGCTTCCCACATGGACTTACCCTCGGTCGTCCTGCACGCTTCGTTCATCACAGAATACACGCCACGCGTGATGTACGTGGGGTATGCATCCGGTAAAGCAGCAAGCTTTGCGGCAAAGTTTGCTGCCCTGCCGACCCACACAAGGTCATTGGCGCCGCGAACTCCTGTTCGGGCTACCAAGAGCGCACTGGTATCGACGCCTACGACATGCCTTAGCTGGTGTCCCTTTCCTTCACCGTACTGCCTATCCTGCGCAGGCTTGATGATGTTCTTGACAGCCCAATTGATCTTTAGCGCCGTCTTTACGGCCCTGGTGTTCTTGGAGTCTCCGAGATATACGCCCATGATCCGGTCGCCGTCATATGCCGTAATGGTTCCGTCATGCGCCTTGATGATCTTGGCGGCGCAGTGCAAGAAGGCCTTGTAAAGCTCGGCAGCGAACTGCTCCGAACTCGCCTTCACCATCCGAGTTGAGTCTGCCATGTCTGCGTAAAGTACAGTTGCGTCGAGCTTTACCGCGTCGTTGCCAAGTTTGATACTGTCGTCCGCGGGTACGACAGTTCCGTCGCGCTCCGTCCATGCCGATCTAAAGATCGTTGCGACCTCTGAATTGAGTCCCTCTTTCAGTGCCATGCGCGTCTCAGTTGTTCGGACCCAGGTCGTTGATGATCTCGCGCATCTTATTGCACGCCGGCCCTACGGCTGGGCCGATAGCCGTACCACTCGCAGGTCGGTAGGGTATGGTCGTAATCCCGGACAGATCACTCGGCAACTTTACCTCCTCGCCCCTTGGTTCCAGCAAGAACGACCGCTTTCGACCGAGGCGGCCGATGAACAGCCCGAGTTCGAATATGACGTTGTCGCGCGCTGCAGCTGCCGATTCGCCTCGGCTCTCGACTACGTCATCGGGTGAGGCGATGGCGACAGCAAAGTCGGAACTATCTAGTTGCTGCTCCAGGCTCTCGACCGGATACCACGAGGCTTTGAACACGCCATCCGTCCAAACGGTGAGATTGAACGGGTCGTATTCAAAGGCGTTCTCGATGGCGCGGGCTATTGGGAGCGCCTCGGCTGAAGAGATCACGAAGACTCGTATCTTGTCGTGAGTAGACGCGACAAGCGCGTTCCTCTGATCCAACCTCCGGGCCAGCTCCCGTGCGAGCGTACGCCACATGTCGGGATGTGAGTTCGCGATCTCGAGGAATGGTGCGTTTGGCACTCTACACACCACCGCCGTTGTCGAGGCAATAACCGTCGCAGAACGAGTCTGACTCGGCTGGATCGCGGCCATCTCGCCGACGTGATCGCCCGGACCACGGCGTGCGATTAGTCGTCCGTTCACAATGATGTCAAAGGACCCAGCAAGGATCAGGTACACATCGTTGTCGGCGCTCCCTTGCTCTATGATTGCTGCTCCCGGTTCAACTTGCAGTAGTTCACCAGACGCAGCGATAAGCTCGGCAACGGTGCCATCACCGCGAACGAGCTTCTGCTCCTTGAGGGCCTCGATTAGTACGCCACCTCCATGCTGGAAGCGGTGGATCATGACTTAGTCTCGCCTCGGCTTGGTGCGCGGGGTTGCGGTAACCGGATTGATATTAGTGGCACTTGAAGTTCCGGTGCCTGCAGGCTCCGCCGTGTGATTTGCGGCTACAGTCCACGATGGTGCGTTTTGCCACCTAATGCCCGATCTTCTGCTGCAGACACACAGATGACACGCAGTGGCGACTCAAACCTTCTTCCGCGGCTCCTGCGTACCCGTGCGAATATCGATGTTCTGAGGGAACGTCGGCTTGCTGGGCACTGGATCAACTGGCTTTGTTTGTGTCGATGGGGTCGAAGGCTGTGAGGGCTGATTGTTTTTGTCGCTCATGGCCTTTGGAATGTTGGTAATGTGGACACGCTGAGTTGATTCCGGACGTTCCTTAATACTAATCGCACATGGCACC
>JAQBPV010000395.1 GCA_028287345.1 Gemmatimonadota bacterium | reverse complement strand
GTCGGCATGATCGACAAGTTTCCCTTCGGCGCGGCAATGAACAAGGGAATCACGATCAAGACGGGGCAGACACACGTGCAGAAATACACGCAGCAGCTGCTCGATCTCATCGAGGCCGGCAAGATCGATCCATCGTTCATCATCTCGCACCGGCGTCCGCTGGCCGACGCGCCGGAGATGTACAAGACCTTCCGCGACAAGAAGGACGGCTGCACGAAGGTCGTGCTCAAGCCATGAGCACGACACTCGACCAGCCCATTCGCACCGAGCTGGTGCCGTCGCGCGAACCGGCGACGGACGTCGGACGTCTGTACGTGGCGTTCGTCAACGTCTACTTCGTCGGCGCGCGCCACGCGCGGTGGGTGCTCGTGGACACCGGGCTTCCACACGCGGCGAAGCTCGTGCGCCAGCGTGCTGCCGACCGCTACGGCGAAAGCCGTCCGCCCGAGGCGATCGTGCTCACACACGGTCACTTCGATCACTCGGGTAACGCTCTCGAGTTGGCCCGCATGTGGGACGTGCCCATCTACGCGCATCGGCTCGAGCTCCCATACCTCACGGGACGTTCGGACTATCCGCCACAGGATCCAACGGTCGGCGGCGCACTGGGACTGATGTCGCGCGCGTTCCCGCACTCGGGGATCGACCTCGGCAACCGAGTACATCGTCTGCCAGAGGACGGCTCGATTCCCGGCATGCCGGAGTGGACGTGGCTGCACACGCCAGGACACACGGCCGGACATGTGTCGCTCTTCCGCGAGCGCGACCGCTTTCTCATTGCCGGTGATGCATTGGCGACGGTAGATCAGGACTCCGCGCTGTCGATGTTCAACCTGCGCGCGGAATTCTCCGTACCACCGGCGCCGCTTACGACCGACTGGGGCGCGGCACGAATGAGCGTCGAAGCGTTGGCCGAGTTGCGACCGCGGACGGTGGCGGCGGGGCATGGTCGTCCTGTGCACGGCGAGCAGGTGCCGCTCGACTTGCGTCGCTTCGCGGAGCGGTTCACGCCGCCGGTGGGTGGTCGCTACAGCGTGCGGCCCGCTGTGACGGACGAGCGTGGCGTCATCGACGTTCCACCTCCCGTGCACGACCCGCTGCCCACTCGGCTGCTCATCGCCGGTGCGATCGCGGCTGGTGCATACCTCGCCTTGCGAGCGGTGCGACGGCCGAGCAAGTGAGCGAGCGGTTTCGTCGCGTAGGTCGTTCGACCTGAGGTCACACGACCCATTCGCGTGGAATGAGGTGATGCGATCATGCTGCCGCGCTGATCGCGCACCTCATTTACATCCGCCACGCGAGGATCGACAACAATGCTCTCGTTCACACAGCTGCGCTCTGCGCGGCGTACGCAACGTCGTATCACCATCGCCGCGACGCTCGCCATCGTTAGCGCCACGCTCTACGCATGCCGCGACGCTGTCACTTCCGTCGACGACGATCCCGATGGCCTGGGCGCCGGCATCCACCGCGAGTACGGCGCACCGATCGCCATCGGCAATGGACACGCACGCAGCTACATCAACATCGACACGAAGAATGGCAACACGCCGCTCGAGATCGGCGTCACGTTCGAAGAGAGCGCGATGGAAGGTCTTCCGATGGACATGGGCTCGCACGGCGGACACGCCGGCATCGACCTTCCGCTCCCCGCACAGAATCCAACGTCGTACAAGCTCGTGGAGCTCGACTGGAATCCCATGGGTCACGAACCGGCCACCGTGTACGACCAGCCGCACTTCGACTTTCACTTCTACACGATCAGCGCTGCCGAGCGCAATGCGATCGACCCAGTGACGTTGGGCGACGTTGGCTTCCAGACCAAGGCGAGCAACCTGCCGACCGCCGCCGAGCGCTTCGCGTTCTATGTGCCGGTGGCGCCACCGGAAGGTCCGGTCGTCGCCGTGCCATACATGGGCGTCCATTGGGCCGATCTCCGCGCCCCGGAACTGCAGGGTGCGTTCGGACATCCCGAGAATGCGAAGCTGTTCACGACGACCATCCTTCACGGCTCGTGGGACGGACGCTTCATCTTCGACGAGCCGATGGTCACGCGCGCCTTCATCATGGGCCGCAAGACAGCAGTTTCCCCCGCCTCGCGCGACAGCGTGATGGCCCTCTCCTCGGCGCAGCAGTACCGTAACGCGGCCTATCGCCCGGACGCCTATCGCGTGACCTATGACGCGCAGGCCAGGGAGTATCGGATCGCCCTGACCCAGCTCAAGTACCGCCAGTAGGCCTTGTCATCCCGCATGCGCTTCGCACATGCGGGATGACATGGGTCATTCGTACCATGCCCGGGGGTAGCACCTGGCCGATCTTGACGGAGCGCGCGTGTTTCTTCTCCTTGCCTGCAGCCCGACCGCTGGCGCCGCCTTCCGCCACTCCCCGAGCCGTCTCGCATCATGGCCTTACCCGTCTCCGCGGATTCTCCTGCTTCCCTTCATGCTGCCATGGCCGCGCTCGAACGCGAAGTGGCGACACGTCGCATGGCGGAACAGCGCCTGGCGGAACGTGAGCAGCAGATGGACCTGATCGAACAGCTCACGGCAACGGGCAGCTGGGAATACGACATGACGAGCAATCGCATCGTCTGGTCGCGCGAACAGCTTCGCATCCATGGGTTGCCGCTCGACCAGCCGGAGCGCACCGAAGCAGACTTTCTCGGCCTCGTCCACCCCGATGACCGGCAGCGTGTCATTGGCGTGATGTCGCAGCTGGTGGAGAAGGGCGAGCCGTTCTACGTCGAGTACCGCATCGTGCGCCCCGACGGTCAGGAGCGGCTGCTGCAGGCTCCCGGTCGTCTCGTGCCCGGCCGGGATGGTCGGCTCACGCGCATGATCGGCACGTCGCTCGACATCACGGAACGCCGCGCCACCGAGCTCGCGCTGCAGGCGTCGGAGGAGAACTACCGCACCATCTTCGACGCATCGGAAGACGCAATTTTCGTCCACGACCTCGATACCGGCGCGGTACTCGAAGCCAATCGGCGCGCCTGCGAGATGTTCGAGGCGACGCTCGAGGAAGTGCGCTCCAGCGGAATGGCGTACATCGCGAATGGGCCGGCGCCATTCACGCCTGATCGTGCGCTCGCGCACATGCAGCGTGCAGCCGCGGGCGAGCCGGTCCGCTTCGAGTGGATGATCCTGCACCCGCGCACGCGTCGCGAGATGTGGATGGAGGTGAGCCTGCAACGTGTGAGCATCCGCGGTGTGCCGCGCTTGCTCGGGCTCGTGCGCAACAGCAACGAGCGCAAGGCGGCAGAGCAGGCACTGCGTCGCAGCGAGGAGTCGTATCGCACGATTTTCCGCCACGCGTCCGACGCAATGTGGCTGCACGACGTCGACACCGGGGCGTTCATCGAGGTGAACGACGCGGCGTGTGAGGTGTTCGGTCGAACGGCGGAGGAGACGAAGGCGATGGGCGTGGGCGGTCTCAGCGTCAACGTGCCGCCCTTCACGCTCGAAGACGGCATGCGATACATACAGCGCGCAGCCGCCGGCCAGCCGCAGAGGTTCGAATGGCTCGGCTTACACCGCGACGGGCATGACGTCTGGCTCGAGATGCGCCTGCGTCGCGTCACCATCGACGGCATCGACCGCATCCTTGCCACGGGTCGCGACATCAACGACCTCAAGGCCGCCGAAGCCGCTCTGCGCAGCGCGAACGAGGCGCTCGAACGGCGCGTCTCCGACCGCACGGCCGAGTTGGCGGCGAGCAATGCCGCGCTCGCACAGGAAGTGGCCGAGCACGCGCACGCCAAGGATGCGCTGCTCGCACGCACCCGCGAGCTCGAGGGAATCTTCCAGGCGCTGCCCGATCTCTACTTCCGCATCGATGCCGAGCAGACGGTGCTCGACTACCGCGCGGGCAAGGGTGGGGGGTCGTATCTGTCGGCCGAAGCGACGCTCGGTCGCCGACTGCGCGACATCCTGCAGCCCGACGTGTGCGATCGGATGGACGAGGCGCTCGCCGCAGCGCCCGACGCGTTGGCGACGGTGGAGTATCGTCTCACGGTCGCCGGCGAAGAGCGGGATCATGAGACGCGCTTCTTCCCACTCGGCGACGGCACGCGCATCGCACTCGTGCGCGACATCACGGAACGCATGGAAGCCGAGCGCGTGCTGCGCGATCGCGAGGAGCACTTCCGGCGCATCATCGAGAACACGAGCGACTTCGTGATGATCGTGGACGAGGCGGCCCGTATCACGTATGTGGGACCGTCAGCGACGCGCATGCTCGGCTACGCGACTGAAGAAATGATGGGCAATCTTCCGTCCGACCTCGTGCATCCGGACGACGTACCGCAGGTCATGACCGACTTCGCCTGGGTCCTGGCACATCCCGGTGAGCCGTACACGTCGACGTTTCGCATCCGGCACAAGGACGGCAGCTATCGCGTCTTCGAGAATCTCGGCCGCACGCTCTCGCAGGACTCGGCCGGGGAAGGCGTGGTCGCTTTCGGACGCGACGTCACGGAGCGCAAGGTCGCCGAAGCGTCACTCGCGCGGGCGAAGGAAGAGGCCGAGCGTGCCAATCGCGCGAAGAGTGAGTTCCTCAGCCGCATGAGTCACGAGCTTCGCACGCCGATGAACAGCATCCTGGGCTTCGCGCAGCTGTTGTCGCGTGCCGAACTCACGCCGCAGCACAGCAAATCCATTCAACACATCCTCAAGGCGGGGCGGCACCTGCTGCACCTCATCAACGAGGTGCTCGAGATCGCGCGCATCGAGGCGGGACGTGAGAACTTCTCGCTCGAGCCGGTAGCGCTCGGCCCCGTGTTGCGTGAGGCCATGGGACTCGTGCGGCCGCTCGCACAGCAGCACGGCGTCTCGCTCGAGGAAGACATCTGGCCCAATGACGCGTTCGGTCACGCCGATCGCCAGCGACTCGTCCAGGTGTTGCTCAACCTCCTGAGCAATGCGATCAAGTACAACCGCACCGGTGGTCGCGTGCGCGTCGCGTGTGTGCAGGTTGCGGGAGAGCCCAACCGCTGGGCCGTTCGCGTGATCGACAGCGGACGCGGGATCCCGGCGAATCGCGTCGATCAACTCTTCACTCCCTTTGCGCGACTTGGCGCCGAGCAGACCGACGTCGAAGGCACGGGACTGGGCCTCGCGCTGTCGCGGCGTCTCTGCGAGGCGATGGGCGGTGAGCTCGTGCTCGAATCGAGCGACGCCGATGGAAGTGTGTTCCGCATCGGACTCGAGGCAGCCGATAATCCGTTACACGCGCTGGAGGACTCGCCGGCAGCTGGTGCGATCAACGAGCCGCATCGCGCCGCAACCTTGCTCTACATCGAGGACAACCTCGCGAACCTCAGCCTGGTGGAGACGATTCTTCTCTCGCGGCCGGGCTGGCAGACAATCCCCGCGCTGCAGGGCCAACTCGGCGTCGAGCTCGCGCGCGAGCACGTGCCAGATGTCATTCTGCTCGACCTGCACCTGCCTGACATTCCTGGCGAAGAGGTGCTTCGCCGGCTGCGCGCCGATGCGCGCACGGCGACGATTCCCGTGATCGTGGTGAGTGCTGACGCGACGCCTGCATCGCTGCAGCGCCTCATTCTCGGTGGCGCCAACGCGTACCTCACCAAGCCGCTTGACGTCGATGACTTTCTCCGTGAGGTCGAACGATTCCTTCCGGACGAGCGCGTCACAGGGAGGCACGCGTGAGCGCGACAGCGATCGACGTCACGACAACCAGGTCCGCAGCGATGGCACGCCAGGAGCGACTTCGCTCCTGCACGCTTCTCCTCGTTGACGACGAGGAGGCGAACCTCGACCTGCTCGAAGCCGTGCTCGGCGAAGCTGGATATACGCGTCTGGTCCGGACGCAGGATGCGCGTGAGGTGATGACTCTCGCCACTCGACACGCGCCGGATCTGGTGCTGCTCGACCTTCACATGCCGCACCGTCACGGCCTCGAGGTGCTCGCGGACCTGGGCAAGGCCACTCCGGCCGACGAATATCGTCCGGTGCTCGTCCTCACGGCCGACGTCACGGGCGAAGCACGCGATCGCGCACTCAGCCTTGGCGCGCGCGACTTCGTGACGAAGCCCTTCGACACGATCGAGGTACTGCTCCGCGTGGAGAACCTGCTCGATGCGCGCGTGTTGCACATCGACGAGCGTCACGCGCGCGAGCGAGCGCAGGCGGCGGAGGCGCGCGCGGCACTGTTGGCCGAGTGGAGTCGTGTGCTCGCGGCATCGCTCGATTGGAGCAGCGCGGCTGCGCATCTGCGCGCGCTCGTGGTGCCGCGCTGGGCTGCGTCGTGTGATGTCCGGTTCGGCGTCGAGGTGGCGAGTGGACAGGGCGATTTGACTGCGGCGGTCATGAACGGCGATGGCGTCGTTGGCGCGATCGTCCTCGACGGTGTGGTGGCGGCAGACCAGCCACTCGTCGACGAGCTTGCGGCTCGCCTGGGAATGGCCGCCGAGCATGCGCGACTCCTCGCCGACGCGCAGCGCGCGACGCGCGAGCGCGAGCGATTGCTTGCCGTGGTCGCGCATGATCTCCGCAATCCCCTCGGCGCCGTGGCGATGTACGCCGAAGTGCTCGGCAGCCTGCAGCCCGATGACGGCGACGCCGATTCGTATACGCGGCACGCCCTTGCGTCGATACACAGCAGCACGGCCACGATGCAGCGTCTCGTAGAGGATCTCCTCGATGCCGCCACGCTTCGTGGCGGCGCGTTGCGCGTGCATCGCACCGATCGCCGTATCGGCGTCGCGTTCGAGGAAGCCGAGCGCGTGTTGCGTCCTCTCGCTGACGCCGCCGAAGTGAGTCTTCTCGTCGAACCGTCCCGGGGCGCGGCTACAGAAACTGGTCCAGTGGACGAGCAGCGACTCGTACAGCTGCTCTCCAACCTCGTCGGCAATGCAATCAAGTTCACGCCGCCGAGTGGCGAGGTGCGCGTGGCCTATGAGGTCACGGCGAGCGGCATCGAAGCATCCGTTGCCGACACGGGCACCGGCATCGCGCCCGATGACCTGCCGCATCTTTTCACGGCTTTCTGGCGTGGTAACGACCGGCCTCACACGTCGGACGGTGCGCGCCGCGGCGTCGGTCTCGGCCTGTGGATCGCGCAGGCGATCGTCGACGCGCACGGTGGAACGTTGCGCGTGGAATCACACGTCGGCGCAGGGACGACGTTCCACTTTACGCTGCCGTTCGAGCCGTCCACCACGCGCTGGGAGGATTGACGTAGCGCCATGCATCGTATCCTCGTCGTCGAAGACACGCCCGCCTACGCGGAGGCGCTCGAGCGGACGCTCGCGCTCGAGGGCCATCAGGTGATTCTCGCGCGCCGCGCGCAGGAGGCACTCGCTCGCGCCCGCGCTGACGTGCCTGACCTCGTCGTGCTCGACCTCGGTCTCCCCGATCACGATGGCTATCACGTGTTGCGCGAATTGCGCAGCCGCGGCTTCGAGGCGCCGGTGCTGATCCTCTCGGCGCGTTCGCTCGAGGCGGACAAGGTGGAAGGCTTCCGCCTCGGCGCGGATGACTACGTGACGAAGCCCTTCGGCGCGCTGGAGCTGTTGGCGCGCATCTCCGCGCTGCTGCGTCGTGCCCAGCGCGCGACTGCTGTTGCCGCGCCAGCCGCGCCGGCGATGCGGAAGCTGGAAGACAACGAGTTGCACGAACGCTTCGGACTCACGGAGCGTCAGGTTGCCGTCGCCAGATTGGTAGCTGAAGGCTGCACGAACGCCGAGGTGGCCGAGCGTCTGGGTTTGAGCTTCTACACGGCGCGCAACCACGCAGAACAGGTGATGAGCAAACTCGGCGTGTCGAACCGCTCTTCAGTGAGCCCGCTTCTTCACGAAGTGGCGTAGAAGGAAAGCTCTAAACGCTGTTATTAATGCACAGCGTTACTAGAGGAACCGGGCTCGAACCTCACCGGCGCCGCAGCACGAATCGCAACACGCCGTGCGCGTCACTCCGTACGTCGCGCCGTACGCCGCATCGGCTGTTGCGCTGCACGCCGCCCGCCGCCCGCCTCGCGCCAAATAGGTCGTTCGACCCGCGCCGCCCTAGCCATAACAAGCGAAAATGGAGTCGACCCCTTTTCGGAGATCCTCCATGTCCATCGCTCATCGTCTCTTGCTCGTCGCCGCCGCGCTTGGCGCGACCGCTGTCCCCACTCCCAAGACAGCCGCCCGCGTCGTCACCGTAGTCGCGCGCGACTACGCCTTCGAAGCACCTGACACCGTCGCCGCCGGCCGCACCGAGGTTCGTCTCCTCAATCGCGGCAAGGAAGCCCATCACGCGTATCTCATGCGTCTCGACGGAGGCAAGAAACTCGATG
>JAQBPV010000358.1 GCA_028287345.1 Gemmatimonadota bacterium | reverse complement strand
CCGATGCTGGCGTGAGCTACTTCCTGCCACGCCACATCGGGCTCGCGCGAGCGTCGGACATCTTGCTCAGCGGCCGCGACGTCGAGGCCAGCGAGGCGATTCTGATCGGACTCGCGACGATGGTCATTCCCGACGACGAGTTCAAGTCCGCCGTCTCAGCCTATGCGTCGCGCCTCGCACTCGGGCCGCCGATCGCGCAGGCGCTCACGAAGCGTCTGCTCGTGCACAGCCTCGATCGTCCGCTCGACGCGACACTTCGCGACGAGCTCACGCAGATCAAGGTCGCCTTCGCGACGAAGGACGTGCAGGAGGCCATCACGGCATTTCGTGAAAAGCGCCTGCCGACGTTCGAGGGCCGCTAAGAAAGTCTCTACACCGCCCGTCCTACCGCGAGCACGCTCCAGGTCTCCTCGGTGGGCGGCGCATCGGAGTCGCCAAACGCGCGCAGCTCACGCAGCTCGAGCCCCGACGCCTCGAACAACAGCGCGAGCTCCTGCGGAAAGAAGAAACGCATCGAGTGCGTCTCGCGCATTTCGGCGAGGACTTCCTTTCCCTGCAGCCGCCACACGCGATACTCCACGTCGGCGCGATGCGCGAAGCTGTCGAGCTCCGTGCGTACGGAGCGAATGACCTGACCGCCCGGCGCATCGACGACCTTCGTTCGCTCGCTCGGCCGCACGTGCAGCACTGCGGGACCGTACCAGACGTCGCAGACGAACAGCGCACCGGGGCGCAGATGGGCGCGCACGGTGCGCAGCGCTGCCTTCACCGCATCATTCGTCACCTGATACCCGAGCACGGCGAACATCATCAGCGCTGCGTCGAACGACGAGCCAGCAAGGCGCACCGTGGTCACATCGCCCTCCACGAAGCTCGGCTGCGGCGACAGCTCGTCGAGCGACTGCTCGGCCTTGACCCGCGCGATGCGCAGCATCTCCGGCGAGCGATCCACGCCGGTGACCTCGAAGCCACGCTTCGCCAGGCGAATGGCGTGCTGCCCGGTGCCGCATCCGAGGTCGAGCACCGCGTTGCCCTCCAGCTTGTGCGTCTGGAACAGCCGCTCGAGCAGCGCGACCTCGGCGTCGTAGTCCTTGTCCTTGTAGAGCAGATCGTAGAGCTGCGCGTATCCCGCGCCGAATGTGTCACTCATCGCAATATCTCCTGGACCGCATCACACACTCGCGATAGTTGGATTTCAGTGAGGCCGAGTCCGGACGGCAGGTACAACCCGCGCTGTGCGAGCCGCTCGGACACCGGATAACGTTCCCCGCGAAAGAGCCCGCGATCGAGAAGCGCCGGCTGCTCGTGCATGCCGAGAAAGAACGGTCGCGTCTCCACACCGCGAGTGGCAAGGCGCTCGGCCAACTCCTTCGCATTCACCTTCGCGTCGTCGCGCAGCACGATCCCATACATCCAGTAGACGCTGCGTGCCCACGGCTCTTCGGTCGGCAGCTCGATCATGTTCAGGTCGGCGAGCCCCTCGCGATATGCTTCGCCGATCCAGCGCTTCCGCTTCACCAACTCACTCATGCGCTTTACCTGCGAAACGCCGAGCGCCGCCTGCACGTTCGTCATGCGGTACTGGTGGCCGATCTCCGTGTGGTAGAAGCGGCGATCGGCGCGAAAGGCGAGGTTGCGCAGCGACCGCAGGCGAGCGGCCAACGCTTCGTCGTCGGTGACGATCATTCCACCTTCGCCCGTCGTGACCAGCTTGTTCGCGTAAAAGCTGAAAACGCTGGAGTTTCCGAACGAGCCGCAGCGCCGCCATGTCGGCGTGCCGCTCCGGCGCGACAGGTATTCGGCACCGTGCGCCTCCGCCGCATCTTCCACGATCGCGAGGCCGTGCGTGTCGGCGAGTTCGAGCAGAGGGTCCATCTCGCACGGGTGCCCGTAGATGTGCACCGGCATGATCGCGCGCGTGCGCGGCGTGATGCGCGCGGCGACCTGGGCGCCATCCATGCACCACGTGATCGGGTCGGCGTCGACGAGCACCGGCGTTGCACTGGCGCGGATCACGGCCAGCGCGCACGAGATGATCGTGAACGCCGGGATGATCACTTCGTCGCCGGGTTGGAGATCGAGCGCTTCGACCGCGAGCTCGAGGGCCGTCGTCCCACTCGTTACCGCCACGCCGTGAGCGCGCTCGCAGTAGGCTGCCCATGTCGTCTCGAATTGCGTCAGGTGTGGACCCGAGGAGGAGATCCATCCTGAGCGCAGTGCATCGTTGACGGCATCGATGTCATCCTGCCCGATGCTCGGCTCGCTGACTGCGATGTGCGCCAGGTCGCCCACTAGAAGACAGCCTTCTCCTCGCCGCCCGTGTACGGTCCCTGCTTGATCTCCAGCAGCACCGTGTCCTCGAGCATGCGGAAGCCGTGCCCTCCGCCCACCATCAGCATCACGTCGCCGGGTTCGAGCGTGCGCGTGGCCGCGAGCGTGTGGTCGTCGTCGTAGATGTCCAGCTCGCACCGTCCGCTGCGCACGACGATCACCTCGGAGGTGCCAACGAGCTGCCGCGCGAGTGGCAGGTGCGTGTGACGCGAGACCTCGCCGCCCTTCGGATAGACCACGAATCCCACCTGTTGCTTGAACTCGGGCGGCGTCAGGAATGTCGTCGCCTGCGGCGCGAGTTGCGCACGGATGATGTAGGCGAGCGGTCGTCCCGCCACCGTGATGTGCTCAACGTGGTCCATTCGGTAAGTGTATCGCGGCGCCATGCCCTTCGCACGCCTCCGCACCGCTTGCGTGGCGCTCGGCTATAGGGGAGCTTGAAATCGTCGCGCCGCGCCCGCCAACGTCATGGCCGCGCCTCCTCGTCACCCGACTCGATCCGTGCCTCTCGCTCGCATCCTGCCCTTGATCGCCGCGCTCGCAGCGTCTCCCGGTGTTCCGTCCATCACTCAGACAGCACCAACGCCATTGCGCATCGCTTACCGCGTCGCAATGCCCGATCCGGCGACGCATCTCTACGAAATCGAGATCGACGTTGACGGTGTTCAAAGCGCGACACTCCCGATGCAACTGCCGGTCTGGTCCACCGGCCGGTATGCGCGCGTGGACTTCGCCAAGAACGTCCAGGATCTCGCCATCACCACACCGGACGGCCGCGCGCTCAAGTGGGACAAGACCAACGGCTCACGGTGGGTGGTCAACACGGCGGGCGCAAGGAGCATCCGCTTCAAGTATCGCGTCTTCGCGAATTCGCTCTCGGGCACGTACAGCGTGCTCGATACGGCACACGCGAACTGGAACGGCGCGGGGCTCTTCATGTACGTCGAGGATCACAAGCCAGATCCCGTGACGCTGAAGATCACCCCACCCGCCGGGTGGCAGGTGATGAACGGCGATACACGCACCGCCAACCAGCTCGACTACAAGTTCGAGAACTACGACCGGCTCATCGACACGCCGACGGAAGTCGCGCCTGCGCTCATGGTCGATTCCTTCACGGTCGACGGCAAGAAATACCGCACCATGGTCCACTACAACGGCACTCCGCCGGCCGGCATCCGCGAGCGATTCGTCAAGGACGTCGAGAAGCTCGTTCGCTACGAGAACTCCGTCTTCTCCGCGCCGCCCCTCGACCAATACACGTTCCTCTTCAACATCGGTTACGCCGGCGGCGACGGCATGGAGCACCTGTACTCAACCGAGATCATCAACCGTCGATCGTGGATCGACTCCCTCGTCATCCTGCCTGGCATCGGCACGGCGGCGCACGAGTACTTCCACGTCTGGAACGTGAAGCGCGTGCGTCCCATGGCCCTTGGCCCATTCGACTATACGAAGGAGACCTATCAGCCGAGCCTGTGGGTCGCCGAGGGATGGACGCAGTACTACGGTCAAGCCGCGCTGCACCGCTCGGGAATCACAGACAAGGATGAGTTCTACGCCAGCATGGCAGGCGTCATCCGCGACAACCTCACCGCGCCGGGCCGAAAGGAAGTATCCGCGCGCATGGCCTCATTCAACGCGCCGTTCTGGGATGGCGCCCCGCAGGGCCAACCCACCAACGGATCGAATACGTTCTTCAGCTATTACACCAAGGGTGCTGGCCTTGCCCTCTACCTGGACCTGTACATCAGATCGAAGACGGACAACGCCAAGTCGCTCGACGATGTGTTCAACGCATTGAAGAAGCGGAGTTGGAACGCGCCGAATGCCTCCTACTACCTGCAGGGTCGCGGCTACACGGAACAGGACGTCGAGCGCGCGGCCAGCGAGGTCGCTGGCGAGGACCTTCACGCGTGGTTCGAGCAGTACGTCGGCGGCAAGGACGATCTCGACTACGACGCGCAGCTCGCGCGCATGGGCCTGCGGCTCGTACGCGGCGAACAGTGGCGCATCGAGGAGGCTCCCGATGCGACGGCAGGACAGCGGCGCATCAGGGACGGATGGGTCGGCGGACGTCGAGGCTGAGCAATTTGCACTTGGACGCCGTAGACCCCTTCGCCGTTACGCTACCGCACGCTCTTCTTCCGGGACGTTGACATCGCGGTCTCGCGCCGCGGTGATGATCGCGACACCGGCGAGAATCACGACTGCGGCCAACAGGGTCATTGACGTCACCGGCTCGCTGGCGAACGCCCAGCCCAGCGCCACCGCGACAACCGGATTGACGTAGGCGTATGTCGCCGCCTTCGCCGCGGTGGTGTGCGCCAGCAGGTAGACGTATGCGGTGAACCCGACGAGCGACCCGAACGTGAGAAGGTAGAGAAAGCCCAGGAGCGAGCGCGTCGACGCATGCTCGAGGTCCATGTGCGACGGCTCGCCGGCAAGCACAGCGGCGATGACCAACAGCAGTCCGCCCGCGATCATCTGTGTGCCGGCTGCATTCAGCCCTGAGCTGGCCCTGGGCGCATGCTTGGTGTAGAGCGAACCCGCGGCCCACGCCAGCGACGCGAGCACCAGCACGATCGCCCCGGAGATGCTGATCTCGCCGTGGCCGCTCAGCGCGTCTGGGCCAACGAGCAAGGAAAGGCCGACGAGACCGAGTCCGAGGCCCGCGAATACGAGAATGGGAGGCCGCTGGCCACGAGGCCGCCACCAGTCGAGCAGAACCATCCAGAGAGGGACGACCGCCACCAAAAGCGCCGCGATCCCGGACGGTACGCGCTGCTCGGCCCAGACTACCCCGCCATTGCCGCCGAGCAATAGCAGGGCTCCACTGATGAGCCCCGTCTTCCAGTCGATCTTCGTGGGCTTGAGATCCGGCTTCCTGACTCTCGCCCAAAGCAGCAGGATGAGCCCCGCGACAAGGAAGCGCGCGCCCGCCATGAGTAGGGGCGGAAGCGTCTCGACGGCGAATCGAATCGCCAGATACGTGGAGCCCCAGATGATGTAGACAGCCGCAAATGCGGCGATCAGGCGAGCGCGCATCGGACAAACATAGTGAGCCGTCGCGCACGCTGGGTCATGCCTGTCAGTGAGCGCGCTCACCGACAGTCACAGGTCCATTACTCGGGAGGGCTTGAATTATAGGTTCGTTTCATGTACAGTTCATATGTAAATCAAAGGAAGGCGCCCAAATGACTACGGCCACATTCGCCACGCCATCGACGATCGGAGACCTCTCCGACGCCCTTGGCGTGGCGCTCGACGTTTCAGGATCCGCAGCCACGCCGGCAAGCCAGGCGAAGGACGCCGAATTCGAGCGCGAGGCGCTGCCTTGGCTCGACGACGTCTACCGCTTTGCCCTGTCGCTGACGCGAGACGAGTCCGACGCCGACGACGTCGTGCAGGAGACGTATCTTCGCGCCTATCGCTCGTGGCACACCTTCATACCCGGTACGGAATGCCGCCGGTGGTTGTTCACGATCTGTCGCAACGTGTTCCTCCGCTCACGCGAACGGCAGCGCCCCACGGTCGATCTCGAGGACGGCGAGCAGGATGCCGTTGCCGCAGGGTCGGTCTATGCCGCAGCACGTGAGAAGGGCTATGATGCGCTCTATGCGCGACTCGATCTCGCTCCCGCCCTGCGCGAAGCACTCGACGAGTTGGCCGAACCGTTCCGCTCAGCCGTGATTCTCGTGGACGTGGAGGACATGACGTACGAGACCGCCGCCCAGGTGATGGGCGTGCCGATCGGCACGGTGCGCTCGCGTCTCTTCCGCGGACGTCGCTTGCTGCAGGAGAAGCTGCTCACGGTGGCCGAGGACATGGGCTTCGTGCCCGCGACGTCTGGAGGCGAGCGGTGAGCGCGCCGTCGCACGCGCAGCTCGACGACCTTGGGCTTTCGTCGAACTGTGTGGAGGTGCTGCGTCATCTCTGGGATTACCTGGACGACGAGATGACGCCGGGCGGTGCGCAGCGCCTCAAGGCGCACATCGCGACGTGTACCACGTGTCGCGACTATGAGGGCTATCAGTCCTGCTTCCTCGAAGCGCTGGCGCGTCTTCGCGCGGAGTTCAACGCGCCGGCAACGCTACGCGAGCGAATCGCCGAGAAGCTGAAGGGACAAGGCTGCGGCTGCTGGGAGAAGGTTCGGAAGGAGAAGCCCTAGCTCGCGTGCGGCGTGACGCGTGCGGCGCAATGGCCGATGCGGCGTACCGCGCGTCGTGCGGAGTGGAAGAGTGAAGCGTGCGGCGATTCGGACGGCGTACGGCGGCCTTCCTCACTCGCCGAATACTGAGAGAGTGCGTTTGTAGACGACAACGCGCCTCAGAACGCCGTAATTCGCACTCAGTGGCCTACGTAGTCGGGTTCGAATGGTCCCGGCGCCGCAACACGAATCGCGTCACGCCGCGCGCCTCACTCGTTGCGTCGCGCCGTACGCCGCATCGGCTGTTGCGCCGCACGCGAAACGCCGCACGTGAAACGACCACGCGAACGCCGCACGCTAGGCCACAAAGGTCTTCTGCCGCACTACCCGTCCATCCTCACCGTTGAGCACCACGACAGTCTCGACGATGATATCCGGCGCCAGCGACGCCGCCACTGAGCAGTACTTCTCGAACGCCAGCTGCACCGCACGCTCGGCGTGCACGCGGTCGATGCCCGCGCCGTCGATGCGAAAGGTCAGCGTGATGTGCTCGAAGCGCCGTGGTGGCTCCTCGCGACGACGACCTTCGACATCCACGACGAGTCGCTCCGCGGGTGTGCGTCGCTTTCCGAGGATGTCGACCACGTCCACGCCCGAACACGACGCGAGCGCGTTGAGCAATGCATCAGGCGGCGTTTGCCCTGCCTTCCCCGAGCCGTCCATCAATGCCGACGGGCCGTTCGTGCGCCCGGTCTCGAAGCGATGCTCGCCCGTCCATGTCGCACGCACGCGCGACGGCGGCTTTATCGCCGGCGTATTGATCGTTCCCTGCGAGATGTCGCTCATTTCTCGATCGGTGCGCGCACCGCATTGCCCCACTCTGTCCAGCTGCCGTCGTAGTTCCTCACCTTGTCGTAGCCGAGCAGGTACGAGAGAACGAACCATGTATGCGACGAGCGCTCGCCGATGCGGCAGTACGCCACCACGTCGTCGCCAGGTGCAAGCGCGGCTTCGTCCTGATAGATCGCACGGAGCTGGTCAGCGCTCTTGAATGTGCCGTCGGTATTGGCCGCACGCGCCCACGGGACGCTCTTCGCTCCGGGAATGTGGCCACCGCGCATCGCGCCCTCCTGCGGGTAGTCGGGCATGTGCAGCTTCTTGCCCGAGTACTCGTCCGGCGAGCGAACGTCGATCAGCTTTCCCTTCGCGTCAACGTGCTTCTTCACGTCGTCCATGAAGGCGCGAATCGGCGTGTCGTTGCGTTCGGCCGCCCTGTAGCTCGACGGCCTCGCCTTGGGAATGTCGGTCGTCATCTCGCGTCCTTCTTCCTCCCACTTCGCGCGCCCACCGTCGAGGATCTTCACACCGGTGAAGCCGAACAGCCGGAAGATCCACAGCGCGTACGTGGCCCACCAGTTGTTCTTGTCGCCATAGAAGACCACGGTGGTCGAGTCGTCGATTCCCAGTCGTCGCATCAACGCTTCGAACTCGGCGCGGGAGACATAGTCCCGCTGCACCTGGTCGTTGAGATCGGTGTGCCAGTCGATCTTGTGTGCGCCCGGGATGTGTCCCATGTCGTAGAGCAACACGTCTTCGTCGCTCTCGAGAATGCGCACCTTCGGGTCGGTGAGATGGTCGGCGAGCCATTGCGTGCTCACGAGCGCCTCGGGGTGGGCGTAGCCCTTCGCGGCGATGTCCTGATCGTTCATGGCACTCCTGGCGACGTGCGGTTGATGGTTGTTTGACGAATCCGCGAGGACGACGAAGGGTTCTCCTCCAGTGCATCGATCCAGTCGAGGATCACCGCGGCCTCCTGCTGCCACCCCGGCTCGGCGAGGAGAAAATGTCCGTGCCCTTTGGCGACGTACAGCTCCGCACCGTACTTCTTCGCCATGCGCTGCGAGGTGCCGAGCGGGATGAAGCGATCGTCGTCTGCCCCGACGACGAGCATCGGGACGCGCACCTGCTCTGGGGGAATGGCGTGCACACCGAGCGCGATGTCGCGAGACGCGCGACCGCTGTCAGCGCTGAACCGCGCTCGCTGTGCGGCACGCTGTTCCGGCGGAAGCGCGTTGAGCACCAGCGCGTCGAAGTGTTCGGCGACGGGCAGAAACGGCTGCGAGAAAAGCAGTGCGGGCAGGTACCGCACCATCCGCGTGACGATGGCGACGCTCAATGCCGGAATGCCGCGCGACGGTGCGGGCGACATCAGCACCGCCGCGCGCACAAGACCGTTGGCGGCGAGCATGAGTGCCAGGAGTCCGCCCATCGAGTGTCCGATCACGATCGGCCGCTCGAGGGTGCGCGCCGCAGCCGCAACGTCCGAATAGAAGTCGCCGATGGACTGACTGCCGATGTCGCGTATCGGAGGCAGTGGCGGATGACCGCGCAGGGAGATGGCTGATGCGTTGTGCCCGCGTTCGGCGAGCATCGGCAGCAGCCCCTCGAACACCCAGCTTCCCGCGAACAGGCCGGGAATGCAGAGCACGTCCGCCCCAGTTCGCCGATCCGCGCGAACGGTGTCGAGGTGAAAGGTAGAAGCCGCAGGCGACGTCATGATGAAGAACTATCCGCTGCGCGCAACCGCGGCAATGGCGCCGCCTCGTTAGAATAGATCGACTCGTGCCCGTGCCATCGTGAAGCCCACCGCCGCCAAGCTGTCCGCGCTCATGGAGCCCTACGCGCGCCACGTTCTCGTGTGCGTGGGTGGCTTCTGCTCGCCGAATCGAGAAGGGCGGATGCTGTACGCCGAACTGGCTCGCCTGCTGCAGCGCGAAGGTCTCCTGTTCGGCCCCAGGCGCATCAAGCGCGGCGAAACCCCATGCCTCGGCGTCTGCACGAGTGGGCCCATCGTCGTCGTCTACCCAGAGGGTGTGTGGTATGCGGGCGTGACTCCTGCCTTGCTGGAGCGCATCGTCGTCGAGCATCTGCGTGATGGCAAGGTCGTGGAAGAGGCGGTGTTCCACCGGCTGCAGAATGACTAGGACTTCTCGCAGCACACTTGCCACGACGCACCCAGAGCGACAGAATCTGCTGTGCCTGACGACTCCATTCTCTATTCTCGCCTGTTGCCACACGGTCCTGCTGTGCGGGTTCGCCGCACGAGCGAGCCTGGCACGCAACCGGTGACGGCAGTGCTCGAGGTCGATCGGAGGGCGGGCACACCACGCGAGTTCGACGGCGGCTTTCCTCCGCCGTTGTTGATGGTCGAGGGCGAGACGGAGGCTGAGGTGCTGGCGGCATTGGAGCCGCAGGCGCGCGACGATCGCCTCGTCGCCGGACTCATGCGGGAGAAAGGCCTGCGCTAGCAGCGCTCGTCGAGCTCCTCCTGCAGCGTGCGCAGGATGCGCGGCCAGACGTGTGGCGCGGCGAGAACGAAGAAATGCGTCCTGGCCTTCTCGTCGGAGCGAAGGAACTCGGCGAGCCGAAGATGGCCTTTGCGCACGTTGCACCCCCCACACGCCGTCACTAAGTTGCCCCCGGAGCGGTCACCGCCGCGCATGCGCGGTTGCACATGGTCGACGGTGAGCGCCTCCGGCTCGAATCGCTCGCCGCAGTACACGCATTGGAAGTCGTCGCGCGCGAAGATCTGCTCCCGTCGCAATGAATAATCTCCCGTCCCGGCGCAATCTCTTCGAGGCCGCGCAGCGCTATCTGCTCGAGCCCAATGAAGAACAGCTCGATAAGGTCAGCGGCGAGCCTCCGCGTCTCACTACTCAAGCCATCCAGAGTGTCAGCATGTCCCGCTCCCGCGACCGCATTCTAGCCAATCTCGACGACATGTATCGCGAGGCCTTCGAGCGCGCCAAGGCTACTGGCGACGACTCGCAGATGGCTTCGCTCGACTTCGCCTACCGCCGCGAGCAACTGTACTTCGAGATCCTGCTCGACGTCCGCGACGCCGTCGAACGCCGCTAACTCCCGAACATCGAGCCGGTCTTCCCTTCGGACTTCGGCGCGGGCCACACCAGTGACGCAACGATCGATGCCGCGAGCACACCGACCACCACTCCCAGCGACAGCAGAATGGGGATGTGGATCCACGACTCGAGGAGCATCTTCGCGCCCACGAACGTGAGGATGAACGCGAGGCCGTACTTGAGCAGGTGAAACTTCGTCACCACGTGCGCGAGCAGGAAGAACAGTGAGCGCAGGCCCATCACCGCGAAGATGTTCGAGGTGAACACGATGAACGGGTCGCGCGTGATGCCGAAGATGGCCGGAATCGAGTCCACCGCGAAGATCAGGTCCGTCGCTTCGACGAGCATGAGCACGAGCAACAGCGGCGTCGCGTGTCGCTTGCCATTCTCGATCGAGAAGAAGTGCTTGCCGCGATAGCCATCTGTGAGCGGCACGACCTTTCGCACGAACTTGACGACCGGATTCTGTTCACCATCGAACTCCTCGTCGCCCTTCACGGCCATGCGGATGCCCGTGACGACGAGCAGCGCACCGAAGATGTAGATGATCCATTCGAACTTCGCGAGCAGCGCGGCGCCGAGTCCGATGAAGAGGCCGCGCATGACGAGCGCGCCCAGGATGCCCCAGAAGAGCACGCGGTGCTGGTACTGCGCCGGAACGGCGAAGTACTGGAAGATGAGGACGATGACGAAGATGTTGTCGACGCTGAGCGACTCTTCGATCACGTAGCCGGTGAGGAAGGTCAGGGCCGCCTGACGATCGGCGAACACCGCGAGGCCCCCGGCGAAGACGAGCGCCAGCCCCACCCAGACGCTGGTCCAAACGAGCGCCTCGCGTGCTTTTACTACGTGGGGCGTTCGATTGAATACGCCGAGGTCGAGGGAGAGCATCGCGAGGACGAAGGCGATGAAGCCGACCCAGAACCAGATGTTGGTCGCAATCATGGCAACAGAAGTGGGAGGCCAGAAAAACGACAAGGCGAGCCACTACGGCACGCACGGTGTCGTAGTGGTCTCGCCCAAGGCATTCCTTCCGCCCTTCAGCCGACCGGAAGCGCTTGCGCGCTCCGTCTTGACGATCGGCTGTTCCAGCGCATTCGCGCCGGCCGGCTACTCCCCACTCGCCCTAAGCCTCGCCGGATGGTGGCGATCCGTCAAGTCACCCTTCCGCATCGCGTGCAATCTGGCAAACTCTGACGCATGACATCTCATCCCACCCGAAGCGGCGCAGCACGCTTGGCGACGCTCGCCCTCTCGCTCCTGTCCCTGCTCCCAGCGCACGCCATGTCGCAGACCGCACTCGCCGCCGCACCGGCCCCCGTGCCCGCGCTCGCCATCGTGAACGCGCGCATCTGGACGGGCGACGCACGCCGACCATGGGCCGACGCGCTGCTCGTCCGCGGCGAGCGCATCGAGGCAGTCGGATCGAGCGCCGAGGTGAAGAAGCGCGCCGGTGCGAGTGTGAAGACGGTGGACGCGAAGGGCATGATGGTCACGCCTGGCTTCATCGACGCGCACGTGCACTTCCTCGACGGTGGCTTCGCGCTGGCATCCGTGCAGCTCCGCGACGCGAAGACGAAGGAGACGTTCATCCGCCGCATCAGGGAATTCGCCGCCACGGTGCCGGCCGGCACGTGGATCCTCAACGGCGACTGGGACCACACGGGATGGGGCGGTGAGCTGCCCGAACGCAGCTGGATCGACTCGATCACGCCGAACAATCCCGTCTGGATCAATCGGCTGGACGGACACATGAACCTTGCGAATTCGCTGGCGCTCGCCGCGGCGAAGGTCTCGCGCGACACGAAGGACGTCGCCGGCGGGACGATCGTGCGCGATGCCGCGGGTGAGCCGACGGGGATTCTCAAGGACAACGCCCAGGAGCTCATGTGGAGCTCCGTTCCCTCGGCCAGCATGGAGATGAATCTCCGTGCGCTGGATGCGGCGATGTCATACGTCGCGGAGCGCGGCGTCACGAGCGTGCACCACATGGGCTCATGGAGTGATCTCGATGTGTTCCGTCGCGCGCATGATGCCGGCGCGTTGCGCACACGCATCTCCGCGAACGTGCCACTGTCTACGTGGGCGCGGCTGCGCGACGAGGTGAAGGCGCACGGACACGGCGACGCGTGGCTTCGCATCGGTGGTCTCAAGGGATTCGTCGACGGCTCGCTCGGATCACACACCGCGGCGATGCTGGCGCCGTTCACTGATGCGCCAAACGACACCGGACTTCTGGTGAACACCGCGAAGGACCTGCACGACTGGACGGACGGCGCCGACAAAGCTGGATTGCAGGTGATCGTGCATGCTATCGGCGACCGCGCCATCCGCACGCAGCTGGATATTTTCGCGCGCGTCGCGAATGAACATGGCGCCCGCGATCGTCGCTTCCGCATCGAGCATGCGCAGCACATCGCACCTGCCGATATCGCGCGGTTCGGTGAGCTCGGCGTCATTCCGAGCATGCAGCCATACCACGCGATCGACGACGGGCGGTGGGCCGACCGCGTCATCGGCGCCGAGCGTGCGAAGGGGACGTATGCGTTCAAGTCGCTGCTCGATCACGGCGCGAAGCTCGCCTTCGGCAGCGATTGGTTCGTTGCCCCACCAACGCCGCTGGAGGGAATCTATGCTGCGACGACTCGCCGCACGCTCGACGACAAGCATCCCGGCGGCTGGGTGCCCGAGCAGAAAATCACCGTCGAGCAGGCGCTTCGCGCGTACACCAGCGGCAGTGCGTACGCTGGCTTTCAGGAGAAGGACGTCGGCGTGCTCAAGCCGGGCATGCTCGCCGACGTCGTGATGATCGATCGCGACCTGACGCGTGTCGCCCCGGAGACCATCCGTGATGCGCGCGTGATGCTCACGATGGTGGGCGGTCGCGTGGTGTTCGATCGCGACGGAGTCGCCCACTGAGCCGCAGGTCGGAACGAATTCTGCTCATGCTCGCTGCGTCGTAACGTGCTCGTGCATCAACCTGGAGACCCCACCATGAGAACAATCGTGCGCATCGTGAGCGCGACCGCGGCGGCCAGCGTGTTGGCCGTCGTTGCGTGTTCGACGCAGAGCCGTGTACCCGCGGATGACACCACCAGCAAGGCTGCGAGCAGCGCGCCGAGTGTGGCCCCGAGCAGCGCGACACGCGATTCCGCGTCGGCGCAGGTGAAGATCGCACAGCTCGAGGCGGAAGCGAGAGCGCTCGCGAAAGCGACGGGCTGCAACAGCGCGAACGCTTGCCGCACGGCGCCGGTTGGTGAGCGCGCTTGTGGCGGACCGCGCGACTACATCGTCTACTGCGCGGCGACTACGGATTCTGTAGCGCTGTTCAAGAAGCTCGACGCGCTCAAGACCGCGGAGGTCGAGTTCAACAAGAGCTCGAACGCGATGAGCACATGCGAGTTCCGCATGCCGCCGAAGACGGCGTCGATTGGCGGCCGGTGTCGCGCGGCCGGCGCGCCCTGACGAAGTGAGAATGAAACGACGAAGGGGCGGGAGACGCGCGTCTCCCGCCCCTTCGTCGTGCATCATGCTACTTACGGCGTGCAGGTCGTTGGGTCATAGGGTGAGCCGTTGAAGAGGCCCGGGCCCGTAATCGTTGCGCTGTTCGTGCTGCGCCCAGTACACCCGCCGCGAATGCGAACGAGCGCGATGTCGCCGAGCAGGTTGAGGTTCGACTGGAAGCCAAAATGCAGGTCACCATTGTTCAGGGTGAGCGTTTTACCAGAATTCACCTGCAGTCGGCCCGAGGCGATTTCGACGCGAGGTTGCGCAGTGCCGTTGATGATCTGCGCGTCCGTCGTGAGCTGTACGCCGCCGGCTGATTGATTCTGGAGCTGGAGCACCGAGAACTTGGAGGTCGTCGGATTAGCGAACGCCACGGTCTGCGGCGACGTACCCGCGAACACCGTGACGTGATCGACGCTCGTCGAAAATGTCAGACCGCCCGGACCGCCGACGATTCCAGTGACCTGTGAGAAATTGCCCAGAAGCGTCAGCTGTCCACCGGCGAAGTTTTGTTGTCCGGCACTGGCGCCACCAAATGTCGCGTCGCCTTGCACGAACATCTGCATGGTCTGATACAGCGCGCTCGTGCTGGCGAATACCGCCGGACCGACGGTACTGAGCGTACCGCCCAACCACGTGACCCGTCCACCGAACGTCGACGTGCCGCTGACGGTGATCACTCCACCAGTGACCACCAGGCTATCGCCCGTGAAGTTCGCGTTGCCCGATACCGCAAGTCCGGCGCGCGCCTGCGAGAGCTGCAGCCAACCCTGCCCAGAGTTGGGGATCACGTTCAGCGTGTTCACGCTCACGCCAGTGGTATCGATCCGTGCGTGGCAGCGCACGTTCATCACGTTTGCGCTGACCGTCCTGAGCGACACGGTGAATGGCGCGAATTGGCCGCATCCGGTCTGCCCAATGTCGAGAACGTCGAAGATGCCCTCGACCGGCGCAGTTGAAGTCATGTGAATGGAGCCTGAATTGGTGAAGCCGAATCCGAGCACCCCGCCGCCACCGATGTCGATGCCGATGTTGTTGAGGCTGACGATCGCCGCAGTGTCCATCTGCAGGCGGTTCATCGCCGGCTTCGGACCCGAGACAACTGGGACGACGGGAATCCCCTGCGGGTTGTAATTCGGAATGAACACGTTGTCGCTCGTGGAGCTCGGTACCGGAGTCGTCGAGATCACGGGAATCCAGTTGGCGGCGTTCGTCCAGACATTGCTTGCTCCACCCGTCCAGACGTGCGACGTCTGCAACGGGAACACTGCGATCTGCGCCGAGTCCGTCGAGGTGGTGAAGGTCGCACCAGTCGCCTTGATCGTGCAGCCAGCGCCGCCCGCTCCCGTTGGCAGCGACACGGTTGGCTTCACTTCACCATTGACGTCCGACACGTACGAAAGATTGGTGAAGGGCTGCCCCTGTGCGTTCATGAGGCGGCACCGTCCGAACGCGGCGACGTCGACAGTGAGCCCGGTTGCAGGATTGCCCGACGCATTCCTCGCCACGAACACCGGACTTGTCGGCCCCGGTGGATTCGACGCACCGACCGCCGCCACACTCACACGCGTGCCGCTCTTGGTGCTGAGCAGCTGCGATGGGCCAGGCTGGACGTTGAACGAGCTGCTGTTCGTGGATGGAATCTGTGCTCCCGCCACGTTCAGTGCATTCGTCGTCGCTCGCAGCACGTAGCCCGTTCCGCCGAAGTCGATCGCCGCCGATGGGAACGTCGCGACGCCATTGACAAACGTGATCGGTCCCGGGCCGGCGAGCGTTGCGCCCGTCGTTCCCGTTCCCGGTGCGATCGA
>JAQBPV010000350.1 GCA_028287345.1 Gemmatimonadota bacterium | reverse complement strand
AGCTCGGATCGCTGCCGCAGCCCGTGCAGATCGTCTGGGGCGATCAGGATCCGTGGGTGACCCCGAAGTTCGCCGATCGGCTTGCCGACACCATTCCGGGAAGTCGTCTGGTGCACCTTCCGGGGGCGGGACGGCTGATCCCCGAGGAGGCGCCGGATACACTGGTCTCATTGCTGCTGGAATTCATCGGTGCAGCGGCGCTGCAGCGCTGAATCGGGGATGTTCAACTGGGACAATGCGCTTCAACTGGTTATATTCTTGATGTTGTCCTCCAACCTTTAATCTGGATTCATGGCAAAACCGCAGAGAAATACAGGTGCACGCCGGTACGCAGGTCCCGTGGAGCCCTCGCCATTCGAGCAGGCCCGCGATGAGCTGTTCCAGCACATCATGCGTTGTGGAGTCGTCGGTGCTGATGCTGAGCACGTCGAAGAGTGGTTTGGCGAAACGATCAAGTACATGACTGAGCGTTTCCCCGAGTTGAGCGAGCAGCAGATCACCGAGCTGAAGACACTTGGCCTTCGGTTCGCGCAGCCGCCCAAGTCTCGTACGGAGTCGGACGCCGCATCCGCAGCTTGATTCGCTTCTGCACTAGCTGAAACGACGCGCCCCCGGATTTCTGGGGGCGTTTGCGTTTCTAGCGGTTGCGCACCGCGCCCCATCGGAGGGCGCCGCCAAGCCGGATTCCACCGCCAAGCCCGAGCTGCAGCGCTGGCGCAAGACCGCTCGCGGAATGTGGGCCTTCGAGGTCGATCACGGTCAGCAGGTAGGGCCGCACGTGATCGTTGGCCCGCGCACGAAAGCTGATCCCTCCTCCGGCCGACACTCCCCACCGCTGCTGCAGAAAGGGATCGAAGAGGAAGCGTGCGACGACATCGAGTCGGCCGCTGGCATTCGACTCGAAGACGCCAGCCAGAGCAGTGACTCCGATGCGTGTGTAGTAGCCCATCGGAATCTGCGCGCCGCCGCCGGCTTCTGCGCCGAAGCGGTCGTTGAGGCGGATGGCGTCAGCGCGCAGTTCGGGCGTCACGCGGAGCTGATATTCGCCCTGCGCGTACACCGCGCGCGACGTCGCGAGTGCGAGCACGAGGCTCGCACTCAGTGTTCGCAGAGCGCCGCGCTTCACGTGGCGCGTGCGCGCCACAGCGCGAGCGTGTAATCGGCGATCGACAGCACCGATGCGGTCGCGACACCAGCGAGCAGCAGCGGTACCGCGTCCGGCAATATGAGCACCGCCACGAGCGTCGCGAGTTGCAGCACCGTGACGACCTTGCCCAGCGGGCGCGCCTTGAACTCAACGGGCCGCAGCCACGGAATGCAGCGTGCCACGAGGAAGCCAACCGCGGTGGCAAGGTCGCGCATGATGAAGATGAAATACTCGGTCGTGGTCAGCGCGCCGGTAAACAGAAACGTGCCGACGACCGTGAGGACGAAGACGCGATCGGCAAACGGGTCGAGCCATACGCCCAGACGCGAGGTCGCGTGCACGCGGCGCGCGAGCCATCCGTCGAGGAAGTCGGTCACCGCCGCGGCGCCGATGAGTCCCACGCGCGTTTCCGTCGCGCCCGCCGCCACGAACCCCGCGGCGAAAACGAGCCTCGACCACGAGAGAAGATTCGGCAGACGGTCCAACGCGCGGCGACGGGGAGGCATGCTCTTATGATAATTGGGCGCTTGCCCGCCCGCTCCGCGTCCGGTAACCTTTCGCCACCCGACGCGCCCTGTCTGTTTCCTGCGGAGCCGCATGACCGACACAAGCACGCTGCTCAAGAACGTCGCGATCTTCAGGGACCTGGACGACACCGAGATCGCGCAGGTCGCCGAGGTATGCCGTGAAGAGAAGTTCGTCAGCGGTGAGTACATTTTCCGCGAGGGAGAGCACGGCAACCGCCTCTATCTCATCGTGGAAGGCGACGTCCGCATCAGCCGCGACGTACCGGGCAGCGGCGAGGAAGCATTGGCCATCCTCAAGCCCGGCGCGCTGTTCGGCGAGATGGCCGTGTTCGACCGCAGCGAGCGTTCCACGCACGCCATCTCCAACGGAGGCACCACTGTACTCACCATCACGCGTCCCGACTTCGAGATGCTGCTCGACTTCAACCGCGAGATGGCGTACAAGGTGCTGTGGTCGGTCACTCGCGTGCTCTCGGGGCGGCTGCGCAACACCAACGACTCACTCCGCTCGTTCCTCGCCATGTCGATGTTCTAATCGTCGCGGCGCTGCTTGACTCAACGCCCTTTGACGATGCGCAAGAATCATCTCCTGTTGATCGCGGTCACCGCGACCCTCGCCTGCACCACCCGCACGATCTCGACGTCGACGGATATCGTCCCATCCGCATCGGGGCTCGCCGTCATTCCCGCCGGCACGGGTTGGCTCGGCGATCCGCGAATCGGACTCGCGCGCGATGTCGCGCTTCAGGCGGCACTGGCCGACGTCTCGCCGGCACGCCTTCGCGCCACCGACTCCGCGCTCGTCTCCTTTGGCACGCGCAACACGTTCTCGGATACGCTGTCGACCACACGCGGCGTCGGCGCGGCCAGGCGCTGGCTGTTCGCGCAACTCCAGCAGGCGAGCCGCGACTGCGGTGGGTGTCTTCGTGTCGAGTACGACGCCGCCGTGATCAAGGTCGCACGGCATCCGCAGGGTGCGTCGGCGAACATCGTGAACGTGCTCGGCATCCTTCCCGGCCGCGACACCAATCGCGTCGTCGTCATGGGGGGCCATTACGACTCGTGCGTCTGCAGCGTGCCGCCCAATGGCGGCGTCGACTCCACGAGCACGGCACCGGGCGCTGATGACGACGGCTCGGGTACGTCGGCGGTGGTCGAGCTCGCCCGAGTGATTTCGAAGCGCTATCCGAAAGGGCTCGACGCCACGGTCATCTTCGTCCTCCACGCTGCGGAGGAACAGGGACTCCTCGGCGCAACGCATCTCGCCCAGCGGCTCAAGGCCGAGGGGAAGCAGGTCGTCGCTGGAATGACGGATGACATCATCGGCAACGTCATCGCCGAGGATGGGACCGTCGATTCCACGAGTGTTCGCGTCTACGCCACGGATCCCGACAGCTCCAGCAGTCGCGAGCTCGGCCGCTACGTCTGGGGACTGGGAGCGCTGTATCTGCCGGGCTTCGAGGTGGTTCCCGTGTTTCGGCTCGATCGGATCGGCCGCGGCGGAGACCATACGCCGTACGTCCAGGCGGGCTGGCCCGGTCTTCGCTTTACGGAGCGGCTGGAGAACTACAAGCGCCAGCATCTTCCTACCGACGACCTGGAACACGTGAACTTCGGATACATCGCCCAGGTGGCTCGCCTCAACGCGGTCACCGTTGTGTCGCTTGCCTCCGCGCCAGCCCTGCCAGATGCGGTCATCGCGCGCCGGGAGAATGCGGCGTCGGGCGGTCAGGCGTGGTCGCTTCGCTGGACTCCGGTTGTGGGCGCGACGCGCTATGAAATACTCGTTCGCCGGACGACGTCGCCGAGTTGGGATCGCGTCATTCCAGTGAGCGGCGGTCTAACGCAGCAGCTCGACTTCCAGCTCGACGATGGATGGGCCGCGGTGCGTGCGGTCGGTGCGAACGGACATCGTTCGCTCGCGCGCGTCGCCGGCCCCGCGCCGCGCCCCGCTGCCGCGACTCCAGCCCGGCCCTAGTCACGTGACCGCGCCGGACAACCATCATCTCGTCTTCGCGAGCGCCGACCTCGTTGGCGTCAGCACTGGCGCGCTGCGCGATGCGGCGCTGCTCAGCGGACTGCTCATCGCCGCCGCGGGAGCCGCAGGACTGATCGCGGTTGGCGCGCCGCTGGTACGCGTTGCACCAGCCGGAGGCGTGTCCGCGGTGCTACTGCTCGATCCCTGTCACGTGAGCATTCATTCGTTGCCCTCGCGCGGTCTCGCGCTGGTCGACGTGTTCGCGCGCGACGAGTCCGGCGCCGCAAAGGCGCTCGACGTGTTCGTGCGCCGCCTCGCTCCAACCGGCGTCACGAACGACACGCGGAAGCGCGGCTGATGCAAGCGTTCTTCCCGATCCTGCAGCTCATACTCGTCGTCGTCATCCTCGGCTGGGACGTGGTGCTCACGGGCCGCATCGCCCAGGTGAAGACGCTGCCCAAGCCGTTCGTGGTGCTCTCGGCGCTCGCCGGCTTTCTACTGCTTCCCGCGCTGGTGATTCATCTCGCCACGACGAACGCCATCACCGGTCGTTCGGTGGTCGCGGTCGACTGGCTCTGGCCGGTGACCGTGGTTCTCTTTGCGTTCCAGGCGCTGTATGCCGCGACGCGCCGGCTGGTGAATCCCTTCCTCGGATTCTTCATCTCGACGTACGACTTGATCATCGCGGTCGATGCGGTGCTTCGATTCGTGGCGTCGCATGGCACGCCGCTCCCGAACGTCGCGCTGATCTTTCTCGCGGCAACGAGCGGCGCCTTCGCGTGGCTCAACCAGTCGTCGACGATCATCGCGTCGCCGCTGTTCCTCTTCGTGCCGATAACCGCGCCCGCATTTCCCGCATTGCGGCCCTTCGCTGCGAGCTTCCGCGTGTTCCTGGCGCTGGTCGCGTTCGCGTGGATCGGCGTGATCTTCTCGCAGGCGCCGCCCGCGATCGAAGCGGTTCAGTCGTACGCGCAGCATGATTCGCAGCTGGAGAAGCTGCAGGAGCGTCCTGCCAGCGACTTCGACATCGGGCTGAAGCTCTTTCCCGATCTGGACGGCGGTCCACCGCCCAGCGCAATCAAGAACGACCTCGCGCTCGCCGACTCGCTCGGTGTCACGGTCGTGAGTGTGACGCTCGTTCCCGAGCGCATGGACAAGGCAGCACTCGACTCCATTTCGCACACGTTGGAGAATCTGCGCAGCGATAGCACGATGCTCATCGTCACGCTGGGCTACGAGACCGACCTGTTGCCATTGCCTGGCGGAAATTTCAGCGAGACGAAGCGCATCGCGGCCATCGAGCCGATCGTGCGCATCCTCCGTCCTGACATCCTGCTGCCTGCGCTCGATCCATACGACGCCGGAACGCGCGCCGCGGGGCTGCGCACGCCGCAGTATTGGGAAGGCTATCTCGCACGCGCTTCCGCGGAGGCGAAGCGCGCCAGGCCGCGAACGCGTATCGGCGTGGCGGCATCGGCATTCGACCGGCGCGACAGCACGCTGTACGCATGGGCGGCGGCATCTGGCTCACCGGTCGACGTGCCGGGCTTCACACTCTATCCATCGGCATCCGGCGCGAAGACGCTCGACGCGGCGCGCGGCGCCGCCGACCGTTGGATGCGCGAATCACGTTCGACGAAAGACCACTGGGTATTTGCGGCGGGTGGCTTTCCCGAAGCGCACGGTGAGTTGAGTCAGGAGCGCGCGGTGTGGGACGCACTGGCGTGGGCAACGAGTCGTCCGGCGATCAAGGGACTCGTCGTTTCCGAGGCGGGAGACTATGGGACGATTCGGGGAATTCGCGCGTCGGACGGCCACCTGCGTCAGGTGGCATTCGCGATCATGCGCGCGATGAAAGGCCTGAAGGAAACCGCCGCACCCGACTCCACACCAGCAGCACTCAAAACTCCTCAGCGAGTGGGCGGATAGGAAAACTGAGAGCGAGCTCTGAAGCTCGCCCTATGAGCACGTCCTTCAAGCTGCTGGCCTATACGGACCTGCCGATTCCACGAATGATGCCTTCCACGCGACGCGATTCATCGAAGTATTTCCTCGCGACGGTCTGCATTTCCGACGCAGTTACGCTGAGCACTCGATTGTCGAATTCCATCAGTTCGCGCAGCTCGCCAAAGAGATAGGCGTCTACCATGTCACCGAGCACTGCCCCTCCACTCTGCTGACGGATGGCGTGTGTGCCGATGGCATATGTCTGTGCTTGCTCCAGCTCCTTCGCCGTCACTGGCTCGTCGCGCAGCTTGGCGAACTCGTTGAGCAGCGCTCGTCGCGCGACGTCCTCCTTTCCCGGCTCCATCGCGATGTACGCGCCGAACGCGCCGGCCAGCGCTCGCTCGCTCGCGAATGCCTGCACGCTGTAGCCGAGCGACTGCTTTTCGCGCAGCTCGTCAAAGAAGCGTCCACCCAGGCCGCTGGCGACGCCCGCGATCATCTCCGACGCAAAGCGTGATGCGTCAGTCCGCGAGGGGCCCGGGAACAGCATCGCGAGCGCGGTCTGTGCCTTCTCGCGCTTCTCCATCCGCTGCACCACCGCGGTGGGCCACACAGGTGCCTCGAGTGCAAGCGGATCGCCGCCGAGCAGTTCACCGAACTGCGCCGCGATCATCGCCGCGAGCTCGTCCTGATCCGCGTCGCCGACGATGGCGATCACGCTTGGACCATTGAGAAACCGCGCGCGATGCCACTCGCGCACACGTTCGGCCGAGATGCGTGGCAGCGAGAGCTCATCGCCGCTCACAGGCACGCCGTACGGATGACCCGCGAATGCAGCAGTGGTCGCCAGACGCATCGGGTAGCGATACATGTCGTCGCGCAGCGCAGCGAGATCGGCCAGCGCAATCGTGCGCTCGGTGTCGAGCGCGTCGTCGGGAATCGTCGGCGACTGCGTGACGTCGGCGAGGAGTGCCACGGCTTCGCCCGCATAGCGCGCCGGAACGCTGATCGACCAGCCGAACGTCTCGCTTGTCGCGCCACCGCTCACACTGCCGCCGAGTAGCTCGCCCTCTTCGGCAATCTGCGCGGCCGTACGACGCACGGTGCCCTTGAGTGCCGTACGCGTCATCAGGGTCGTGAGTCCTGCTTCGCTCGCCGGCTCGTCGCGAGCGCCGCCGAGCGCGTACACGCCTGCATGTACGAGTGCGCCTGCCTTGCGCCGCACGAGCAGCGGCGTGCCCGTGGACGTCCGATACACACGCACGCCCGCTTCCTCGCGCTCGATGCGCAACCGCGCGTGCACGGCCGGCGATGCGAGCGTGGGCAATGACGGCGCTGGCACTTCGGCAGGTGGTGCATCGTCCAGCAACGCGCGAATCCTGTCTGCACTCGCGGCCACCTCTGGTGTCCGTTCGGGACGATAGAGGACGATCCCCGCCTGATCCGGACCGAGATAACGACGCGCAAGGTCGGTGACCTTCTCGGCAGACACGGACAGTGCGCGCTCGAGATACTCCTCGCCGCTACGCCAATCGCCCAGCGCTTCCCACTCCGCGAGATAGTTTGCCTGCCCCTCCATGTCCTCGAGCCGCCGTACCCAGCGCGATTCGTAGAGCCGCTTCGCTCGCACGACTTCCGCGTCGAGCACGCCGTCGTCGCGCAGCGCCCGCAACTGCGCCCAGATTTCGCGCATCGCATCAGTCGCGCGCTCGGGAGGCGCTTCGGCATGCACGACGAAGACACCGAGTGTCGTCGGCGTGTAGTCGTACGCCGACACGGAACTGGCGAGCTTCTTCTCGCGGACGGCGCGATACAGCCGCGACGCGCGGCCGCCGGCGAGCACCGTGCTGAGGATGTCGAGTCCCGGCGTATCCGGATGCAGCGTCGGCGGCGTCCTCCATCCGATGGCGATTTGCGTCTGGCCGATGTCGCCACTGAGCTCACTGTACCGAAAGCCAGCGATTCCTTCCTCGGTCGGGCCGGGCGAAGGCACGGGCGTGCCGGCGGGAAGCGCGCCGTATTTCTCGCTGATCTTCCGGATCGCCTCGTCCTGATCGACGTCGCCGACGATGGTGAGGACGGTGTTGCCGGGATGATAGAAGTTGCGATAGAACTTGACCATCGCCTCGCGGTTGAGCGCGCGGAGGCCGGGCTCGCGTCCAATGCGCCAACGACGAATGCGATGCTTGTCGTGCAGCAGCGCGTACAGTGATTCGGTGACGACGGCGCCTGGGTTGTCCGCCTTCCGCTTCGCCTCCTGGATGATCACCTCGAGCTCGCGTGCGAGCTCGCCGGCGTCGATGACGGAGTTGGCGTAGGCGTCGAACTGGACGTCGAGTCCCGTCTCGAAGCCGGAGGATGGCAGCACGGTGTAGTAGACGGTGTGATCGTAGATCGTCGCCGCGTTGAGATAGCCACCGACCGACTTCGTCTCCTTCGCCAGATCGCCGACGCCGCGCGACGGCGTGCCCTTGAAGAACATGTGCTCGAGCACGTGCGCGATGCCGACGACGTCGTCCGTCTCGTCGAAGTAGCCGGCCTTCACGTACGTCACGATCGCGACGACAGGCGCCGACGAATCTCGGCGCACCAGCACCGTGAGACCGTTGGGAAGGACCGTTCGCTGAACGGTAGACGGATCGAGTGCGAGCGTGAGATCGGAAATCGTCATCGTGCGCTGTCGTCTCGAACGAAGTGAGGGACGTGCTCTTCCAGCTTTGTCATTTCAAGCTATACGATCGCCAGCCGTCGGTACCGAAGCACAACCAGGCCGATCAGATAGCAGACGACACCATATCCGGCGAACCACGCGAGCAGGCTCGTGTTCACTGGAACGCCCTTCGCGACCGCCTCGTAAATCTCGCTGGTGCGATGTAGAGGTGGCATCAGGTACAGCATCTTGGCGAGTATCGACGTCGAGTCGCCGAAGCGCAGCCACACGTAGTTCGCGAAGACGGTGACGGCAACGAGTGACAGCCAGTCCCAGCGCGCGGCGGCCGACAATGCGAACGCGATGCCCGCATACATCAGGAACATCAGCGCGACTACATAGACCAGCGGCACCGTGAGCATGGGCGCCACGAGGGCGCGGTAGAGCAGTCCCATCCCGCACGCCACGATGATGAAGCCGAACCAGTGGACGACAAACGCCTGGCCGTAATAGCGAGACGGCGACACAGGCTTGGAAAAGAGAAAGCGGTAGTAGCCCTTCTTGCGATCGTCCGCGACGATGCCGTTCGTGGCGAAGAGCGCCGCCAGGTAGACGACGACGCCGAGGAACGTGCGCAGGAACATGTCGGTCGCGTCGTGCATCAGCACCGCGCGAGCGCCCTCGATGCCACCATACCGCGCGATGAGCCGTGGCGGCATGATGTCCAGCTGATGCTTGTAGCTGGTCAGCATCGGCGCGAGGGTGACGTACGCGCCCAGCACGGTGACGATGACCGTCGGCAGACCGCGATCCCGCAGATAGTCGCCAAGCTGATAGAGCCCATATCGGCTCAGGCGTGCGGGTCCGCGCCGGCGTTCGACGAAAGACGTCTTCGCCGCGCTCATGGCTCACCCTTTCCGGAATCCACCGCTTCGCGAAACTGCTGCTCCAGCGCCGAATGCACCGGATACACCGCGCTGATGAGCGTTCCGCTCTCGATGAGCGCGGCGATGCCGAGATTGATTGCCTCGAGCGAAACGCCGGAAAGCTCGAACTCTCCGCGCCCGATTCCCCTTGCCATCGGGAAGCGAGCGAGCACGCGCTCTTCACCGCGCGCGACGACAATGCGATACGGCGCACCCTCGGTGACACTCTGCTCGTTCGCGCGCACGTCGACGATGCGCTGCAGCTGCCCGTGATCGATGATGCCCACGCGATCGGCCAAGCGCGCAAGCTCGTCGAGATTGTGCGACGCGATGAGAATCGTCCTGTCGGGACGACGCATCTCGTTCACGATGTCCCGAAAGCGCTGCGTCCACACCGGGTCGAGTCCGTGTGTCGGCTCATCCAGCACCACGACACGCGCATCGGTGAGCATCGCCTGCGCGAGTCCCAATCGCTGCAGGTTCCCCTTCGAGAGTTGCCGCACACGCTTGGTGCGATGCTCCTCGAGTCCAAGCTGCGAGATGGCGGCTTCCACACGTGCTTCGAGTGCATCGGAAGACACTCCCGCGAGAAGCGCATACCGTCGCAGTGCACTCACGACACGCCACGAGGCCGGAATGTTGATCAGCTCAGACAGGTATGAAACGCCCTTGCTCTCCACATAGCGTCGCGGCTCGAGCCCATCGATGCGGACATCGCCCTGCGTGGGCCCGAGAAAGCCGAGCAGCAGCGAGATCAGCGTGCTCTTGCCGGCGCCGTTCGGTCCCGCGAGGCCGAACACCTCGCCGTCACGCAGCTCGAGTGTAAAGTCGGTGAGCGCGACGACCTCGCGCCCTCGCCAACCGCGATAGCTCTTGCTGACCTTCGAAAAAGAGATCACGCGAGGTAGGCGACGCCTACGGCCTCGGCGCGACGGGAAGCTGTTGTTGTGGCACTCCCGGTTGTACCTGATAGCCGCCCGCCGTTGGCACGCACTGGCTCCACGCACCTGTCCCCGCGCGAGCGATCCATCGTGTAGCCTCGTCGAGCCGCCCCAGCCGCACAAGCGAGCAACCGAGATAGCCCATCGCGGTTCGATCGGTGCTGTCCGCCCTGATGGCGCGAATGTAGAACGCGCGCGCCGGATCGAACTGCTGTGACGCGAAGAGCACGCTCGCCAGCTCACGCAGCGCCGCACTGTTGTTCGGACCGAGTTGCACTGCCTTTACAGCTTCCGCATTCGCATTGGTCAGGTTGCCCTTCTCACGCTCGATGCGGGAGAGATAGACGTGCGGCATCGGATCGTTGGGCGCATCGGTGGACGCCTTTCGAAACGCAGCTTCCGCCGCCTCGCGTCGTCCCTCCTGAAACGCGACGACACCTTGACTGTAGGTGGCAGAACTTCCACCCCGACCGGCGATGGCCCACCACGCCAGTGCGACGACAACCACCACGCCGGCGAGACCAAGAACCGGAACGAGCCACGCCGGACGGCCGCTCCTCGACGCCACGAGGTGGTCCGCACCCACAGGCGTTGGCGGCACAATGATCTCCGTCGGCGCCGTCGCTGCCCCACTCGGGCGACCAGGCAGCGGCTCGCCCATCAATCCCGTCTCGAGCTTGATGAATGCGTCGCGCGTTGCGTTGATGTCGCCTTCGGTTGGCACATAGTCCACCCGCCCGGCACGCTCCCGCGCCGCATGGAACTCGGCCAGCGCGTTCGCCTGTTCGAGCGTGAGAAAATGGCGTTGCCGAAGCTCGCGGATGAGCATCTGCCCGGTGAGCGACGACCCGCCCACCAGCGAGCGCAGGCCCGTCTCGACCGCCGCCCACGCATCGATGATGTCAGCGGCGAGGTCTTCCTTGTCACGCGCAGGATTGAGACGCGCCACGATCGGACGCGCCGCATGCACCGCGTCGAGCGCGGCGCGCTGCGAACCGTCGGTCATTGGACGATTCGCAGAAGCCCCGCGTCCGCGCTGGCGCGAACGAACAGCTCGACGTCATGGCTGGGTACACGCACTCCGGTTTCCCGGAAGGTGCGCTTCGCCATTCGAGACATGAAGACTTCCAGGGAGACGTCACGTCCCCCCTCACTATCGACGTGTTGCAACGAACGCACGATGTCCTCCCACGACCCGGTGAGCTGCCGACCATCCCGCGTGAGAACTTCGTGCGGCTCGAAGTCACTGACCTCGTATTTGCGCGAATCCTCCGCTTTCGAGTCGGCGAGGGAGGAAAGAAGCGTGCCGAACAGCTCGAGCTGGCCGCGTGCGACCTCCACTTCACCACTTTCTGCAGCCACTGCGCCGTCGACCTCGATAAACAATTCATCGATGTCATCGAGCTCGCCCCCCAGTTCCGCGAGGCGATCTTCCCACGGCTTCAGGTCGGGATCGTGCTCGCCGAGCTTGTACGCGGCGCGCTTGAGCTCGATCAACCGCCAGATCCCGAGCTCGTCCCAGTGATCTTCGGTGGTGGTGCGCTCGAAATGATAGAGCGACGCCTCGTAATCACCGCGATCGTAGAGGATGTTCGCGAGATAGATACGCGCCTCCGCATGTTCGTTGTCCGCCTGCAGCGAGCGGCGCAGGGAAGCGATCGCCGAGTCGTCGTCGCCCAGACGATGCTGTGCGTAGCCGACGCAGGCCACCGCTTCGGCGCTCTCTGGCGCCTGTTGTGCCGCGACCTCGAAGAACTCGAGCGACGCGGAGAACAGCTCGCGCCGGTCGCGCGACGATGCCTCGCGAAAGAGCGCTCGGCCACTCTGCAGCATCAGGTCGAGATCGTCGGCGTAGCCCAATTCCAGCGTGCGACGAAAGCAGCGGAGTGCGGCGTCCTCCATTCCGAACTTGAGGAGCGTCTCGCCGAGTCCGGCCAGCGCGTCCTCGTGCTCGGGTTCAAGGACGAGCGCCTCCTCGAAGCTGCGCCGTGCCCAGGCGAACTCCTCACGCGCCAACCGCGCGTATCCCACACCGATATGCAGCTCGACCGAGTTCGGATAGAGCGAAAGCCCTTCGCGAAGCACAGTCAACGCGTCGTCGTACTGTCCTTCGTTGTAGAGCTGGTGCGCCCGCTCGTCATACTCTTCGGAGCTCAGGAACGGAGTGGCCATGGGTACTGTAGCCTCCTGCTCGTGAGGGTTGCCCTATTGTACCATTCAGTCACTGACAAGTTCAACGGCTTTGTGCCTCGATCTGCTGATGAATCTTCCAAAGGCGTGCCCGCGCTGCCTCTAGCGTGGAGTATCGGCCTCCATCGCCAGCGCTACAGCGATTCGGCCCGCCAACGCAGCGTTCTCCTCCAGTAATCCGAGGTTCGTCAATAACGATCGTCCTTCGGTCGCACGAAGTACGGCGCCGAGGAGAAAGGGTGTGGTCGCGGCGCCGCGCACGCCCATGAGTCGCGCTTCGTCGAGCGCTTCGCTCACGGCCTGGTCGATGAGATCGCGCGGAAGCGCGACGTCCTCGGGCGGCGGTTGCATCACGAGAGTGGCCTGTCGCCTGCCCAACGAGCGCGCCGCCCGGTGAATCGCGGCGATCTCCGCCACGCTGTCCGCCCGCGCCGTCAACGAAAGCCCGGTGGACCGGGTGAAGAAGCCCGGCATGTCGTCGGTCTGATATCCGACGACGGTGACACCGAGGGTTTCGAGCCGCTCCAAGGTGGCGGCAAGGTCGAGGATGGACTTCGCCCCTGCGCACACGACCACGATTGGCGATCGGGCAAGCTCCACGAGGTCGCCAGACTCGTCGAACGGCGCGTCGCGATGCACGCCGCCAATGCCGCCGGTGGCGAAAACAGCGGTATTTGTGGCGACAGCAATGGACAACGATCCCGCCACAGTAGTGGCACCATCCCTTCCCTGTGCGATCGCCACCGGAAGGTCACGCGCGGCGACTTTTAGCACGCCGTCTCGAGCCAGAAACCGCTCCAGTTCGGCTGGCTGCAGGCCCAGGGTCGCTTCACCGTGAACCACTGCGGTGATCGCCGGAAGCGCACCGGCGCGCTCGACGGCCCGTGTCATCCGTTCAGCCGCCTCTCGATTGGCGGGAATGGGAAGCCCCTGCGCGAGCACGGAGCTTTCCAGGGCGACGACAGCGCGGCCGGCGGCGAGTGCCTCAGCCACCTGCGGAAGGACGCGCACTCGAAAGTGCGTCAGGGCGCTGCCACCGGTGCAGGTCGCCGGGGCCACGCACGTACGATCGCGTTTCCCATATGGGCCATCATCACATGCGCCTCGTTGTCGACGGCGTACCGCTCATCCTTGTTGTCCTTCGTCAACACACAATACGCTATACGCGACTGCAGAGGAAAGAGCCCGCACTCAGTGCGAACCTGGTTGGTCTCGCCGGTCTTGTGCGGCACGTCGAGGCCAGTGACGAATCGCTGGAGCTTCTCGTAGTTCTCGTTGTGCGCGAGGATGTCGAGCATCGCGCTGTCCGCCTTCTGGCTCACGGCCTTGCCCTCGGACATCAGCGCGAACAGGCGCGCCATCTCTGATGGCGTCGTAACGCCGAGGCCGTACTTCACCGAGCTGTCCATCGCGACGCTGGCGATTCGCAGGAAGCTCTTCGAGTGCACCTTCGTGTGCATGAGGCCGAGCTTCTCCATCTTCTCCCACACTCGGCGGATGATGATCCGGTCGAGGAGGAGGTTCGTCGCCGTGTTGTCGCTGATCGTGGTCATCAGCCACGCGGCATCGTGCACGGTGACGATGGCGTTGTCGTGCATGAACTGAAGCGAGCCCGAACCGCCCACCTTGTCGATCCTGAGCACCGTGATCGGGTCATCGAGGTTGAGCATTCCCTTCTCGACGAGGTCGTAGACGGTGACGAGCACCGCGACCTTGATCAGGCTCGCCGTGGGAAACGTTTCGTCTCCGCGCAGCTCGAGCCGCTCACCCGTATCGAGGTTGTGCACCACATAGCCGACGACGCCGCGATGTGCGC
>JAQBPV010000343.1 GCA_028287345.1 Gemmatimonadota bacterium | reverse complement strand
GCCCGTCGTTGTCGACGTCGGCGAACGCGCAGCCCACCGCAATGGCATCCGGCATCCGAAGTCCCGCGGACTCCGTGACGTTGGTGAAGCGGCCTCCCCCGGCGTTCTTCCACAGCTCGTTGCTCCCGAGCTGCGTCACGAAATAGAGGTCCGGCAGGCCGTCGCCGTCGACGTCCGCCGAGCAGACCCCCGTCCCGTGATCGTAGTGCACCGCCTTGTAGTTCTTTCCCGCGTCCTCGACGATCCGGTTCACGAACGTGATGCCGCTCTCGGGCAGTCGGTCGGTGAACTGAAAGTCGTGAAATGCGTTCGCGCTCGCGGCCAGAGCGCGCTGCTGGGCGCTTCGCTCGGCGAGCCACGGTAGCCCGGCGGCGCCGGGAGTCTCACGACACGAGGCCAGAAAGGGGAGCACCGCGGCGATCAGTGCGATGCGCCTATGTCGTGTCCGGATGGCGAAAGTCATCGTGTTGGCGAAGATTGTGTCTTGATTCAGAAGGGCTGGCAGCGCGTCCACCGACCGGTGAGCAGGCTGCGCGCTCCCGTGCGGCTCACCGTCTTTCTCGAGAGCATCCGTCCATGGTTCGAAGTGCTGTACCGGCGAGCGACGGACGACATCGAAGGCCCACGACGTGGATCGTGCCGCTGTTCATCGTGCTCGGCACGTTCGTCGCCTTCCTCCCCGCGCTGAACAACGGCTTCGTCATCTGGGACGACGACAAGAACTTTCTCAGCAATCCACAGTATCGCGGCCTCGGAGTCACTCAGCTCCACTGGATGTGGACCACCTTTCACCTCGGCCACTACGTCCCGCTGTCCTGGATGACTCTCGGCCTCGACTACGATCTGTGGGGCATGAATCCGGCGGGGTACCACCTCACGAACCTGCTGCTGCACTGCGCCAACACCGTCCTGCTCTACTTCGTCGCGCGCTGGATTCTACGTCTCGCCGCCGGCGCGCCTACTGATGGTGGACTCACCGCCGCCGCCGCGTTTGCCGCACTGCTCTTTGCCGTGCACCCGCTCCGTGTCGAATCAGTTGCATGGGTGACCGAGCGCCGCGACGTCCTCTCCCTGTGCTTCTATCTCTCGAGCCTGCTCGCCTATCTTCGGTCGAGTGATGCGGAAGCCAGTCGCCGCCGCTGGTATCTGGCGTCCCTCGGACTCTTCCTCTGCGCGCTGCTCTCCAAAGCCACGGCGATGTCGCTGCCGGCGGTCTTGCTCGTCCTGAGCGTCTATCCGCTTCGGGTGCTCGGCGGTGGCGGTGGCTGGTGGAGCGCATCGGCGAGGCAAGCCTACCGGCGCCTCGCGCCCTTTGCCATGCTCTCGGCGACGTCGGTGCTGCTGTCCATCGTCGCACTCCACCCACCGCGTCAGCTCGACATCGGCGCGAAGTTGGCCGTCTCGGCGTACAGCCTGACCTTCTACCTGCTGAAGACGGTCGTGCCGGTGAGGCTGTCGCCACTCTACCAGATGCCGCAGCAGGTGGATGCGCTCTCGCCGGCCTTTCTCGTGAGCGGCGGCGTCGTGGCCGTGCTGTGTGCACTTGCGTGGTGGGGACGCCGCCGCTGGCCCGGTGTCAGCACCGCGTGGGTCGTCTTCGTCGTGATCGCCCTGCCGATGCTCGGTATCGTCCAGAACGGGCCGCAGATCGCGGCTGATCGCTACACCTATCACGCTGCACCGGCACTCGCTCTGCTGTTCGGTGCCCTCGTCTTTCCCCCGGGTCGCCAGGTGCGCCGGCCGCTCGTGGCCGTGGCCGCCCTCGTCCTCGCTTGCCTGAGTGTGCTCACCTGGAGGCAGACCACTGTTTGGCGGAACACTGAAAGTCTGTGGACGCAGGCGTTGGCTGTGGATTCGACGTCGTCCATCGCGCAGAGCGGAATGGCGGGCGTCCTCTTCCGCGCCAACCGGATACCCGAAGCAACCGCGCACAGCGAGCGCGCCGTCGCGCTCGCGCCTGAGGATCCCGATGCGCACGACGCTCTTGGCGTCGCGCTCGCGCGGCAGGGGAAGCTCACGGAGGCCGTGGAGCAATACGAGCGCGCCATTGCCCTCAAGCCGACGTCCGATGAAGCGCACGAGAACCTCGGCGTCGTCACCGCCGCGCAGGGGGATCTCGACGGCGCGATCCGCCACTATCGGCGCGCGCTCGAGCTCAATCCCGACAACGCCGACGCGCACGTCAACTGGGGCAACGCGCTCGTTCGCGAAAGCCGGCCGGACGATGCGATCGCCCATTACGAAGCCGCGCTACGCATTCGACCGGACCATGCCGACGCACATCACAACTGGGGTGTTGCGCTGGCGCGCCAGGGCCGGCTGCTCGAGGCGATCGAGCAGTTCCGGCAGGCGCTCGCCATCGACCCCGGACACGCCGAAGCACGCGCATATCTCGAAAAGGCGACGCAGTTGCTCGCTCAGCCATCGGGCAAGAACGACTGATCTGGGCGTCACGCGACCCGTGCCGCCCGCTTCGTGTGAGCGAACAGCTCCTTCCGCACCTCGGGATTGCTGATGTGCCAGATGACCCCGGCGGTGAAGAAGTGATGGATGTTGATGAACATGAGAATGAGGAGGGGCGCCGCCTTGCCCGGCTCTTCGCCGAACATGTTGCCGACGACGGACATCGCCCCCATGGGCACGATCTGCGACACGAGAACGCTCACGGCCAGCAGCCCGACGCCGTAGATGGCCATGTGCCGG
>JAQBPV010000334.1 GCA_028287345.1 Gemmatimonadota bacterium | reverse complement strand
AGGCGCGCATTCTCTGCATCGCCGACGTCTATGACGCGCTGACGACGGAGCGCAGCTACAAGCGCGCCTTCTCGCAGCTCGAAGCCATCGAGATCATGCGCCGCGAAGTGGGCCGCCAGTTCGACCCGCAGCTCTTCCAGTTGTTCGAGGAGCTCGTACGTCGCGGCACGGTGAGCGCACCATCGGCCGCGCAGCGTGGCACGCCGTTGCGCCGCTCCGGCGCAATCAACACCGTGATGGTGTCGGAAGAGGACGACCTCACCGGCGCACTCGTTCGTCGCGCGTTCGTGAACGTGACGTCCGCCGTACTTGCCGAACGTCGCCGTACGGGTGCGCAGGTGTCGCTGCTCGTGATCGACGTCGACCAGTTCAAGTCCGTGAACGACACCTTCGGCCATCTTGCGGGCGACGATGCGCTCCGCTTGGTGACGAGCGTCGTGCGCGACATGCTGCGGCCGGGCCAATATGTCGGCCGATATGCGGGCGACGAATTCGTGGTGCTGCTGCCGGGCCTCGATGCCGCGGGCGCCGGTGCACTCGCCGAAGAAATTCGTCGCACCACCGCCGCCCTCGCGATTCCGCTGCGCGAGGAGACCGACCGCACGATGTCGGTAACGCTTTCCATCGGAGTCGCGACCGCTCCGGAGAATGGCGAATCGTTCGAGGCGCTGTTCACTGCCGCCGACCGCGCGCTGTTCGATGCCAAGCGCGATGGACGCGACAAGGTCGTGGTCGCCGGTGCACTGAACGACTCGTTGCCACAGCTGGTGTTCAACCGCTTCGTCGGCCGTGCGAGCGAGCTGCGCTCGCTTGTGATGGCGCTCGACCAGAGCGTACACGGCGGTCCGCAGACGCGCATGATCATCGGCGAAGCCGGTGTGGGTAAGTCGACGCTCGTGCGCCAGCTGCTGCCCGAATCGCGCCTGCGTGGCGCGGTGATGGTCACCGGTCGCGCGATGGAGAGCGAAAGCCGCCCGCCGTACGGACCATGGTCTGAAGCACTGGCTGGAATTCACGCGCTCGGTCTCGCACCGACGCGGCCATGGCCGCTGCTCGGACGTCTCGTGCCGGCATTGCGTAGCGCTAACGCGCGTCCGTCGATCGAAGGCCCGCTCGATCCGCTTCAGGGACACCAGCTGCTCGGTGAGCTCGTCGCCTATCTACGCGGCGCCAGTGAGGCGCGGCCGCTGCTCGTCGTGCTCGAGGACATGCACTGGGGCGACATCGCCAGCTGGGATGCGCTCGAGTACGTGCTCGCACAACTCACGACGGAGCGCATCTGCATCGCGCTCACGATTCGCAGCGAAGAGGCGGCGTACGGCGCCGTGCGCGAGCGTCGCCAGCGACTCTCGCGCGACGAGCGCGTCCGCGAGCTGCGTCTCGATCGTCTGACGACGGGCGAAGTGCGCGAATGGCTGCAAGGTGTGTTGCACCGCTCCGATCTTGGCGAGGACCTGCTCGACTTCGTGCTGCGACACACGGAAGGCAACGCCTTCCTTCTCGTGCAGCTCATGCGCACCATGGCCGAGGAGAACGTCTTCCACCACACCGGTTCGGCGTGGGAGTGGACGATTCCGTCAGCACTCGCGCTGCCCGCGGGCATGACGGATCTCGTGGGACGCCGTCTCTCGCGGTTGCCTCCAGACGCGCTGCGCGTGCTCGTCACCGCGGCGGCACTCGGTCGCACGTTCGCGCTTCCGTTGCTGACGGAAGCTTCGGGCGCCAGCGCCGACATCGTGCTCGATGCCGTCGACGCGGCGCTCGCCAGCTCGGTGCTCGAGCCGGCGCGTGACCAGGACGACGACACCTACCAGTTCGCGCACGCGCTGCTCGTCGACGCGGTGCTCAAGTCGGTGAGCCCCGCTCGTCGCCGGCTCACGCACGAGCGCATCGCAGGCATCCTCGTGTCGCGCACGCCGGATGCAGTCGATCGCATCGCGTCGCACTACGCGAACAGCTCGAACAGCGAGCAGGCCTTTCTCTGGTGTCGCCGCGCCGCCTCGCGGGCGATGGCGCTCTACGCGCTCGACGAGGCGGCGGAGTTCCTCCAGCACGCGCTCGCGCACGCGACCACCGATGAAGGACGCGCCGCAGTGCACGACGACCTTGCGCGTGCGGCCGAGCATTCCGGACGATGGGCAGACGTCGAGCGCTCGTGCGATGCGATTCTCGCGATGTCGACCTACACGGCGAATCCGGCACTCGCGCTGCCGATCGAGCTGCGTCGGCTGCAGGCCCGTGTGCGACTTGGACAGGGTGCGCAGGATACGGAAGCGGAGTGCCGCGCGCTGCTCAGCGTGGCAGAAGGCGTGGGCAACCGTGCACACATCGTGCAGACGCGTTCGTTGCTCGTGCAGACGCTCGCGCGCGCCGGCGAAATGGATCAGGCAATCGAGATCGCGGAAGGTTCGCTCGCGATCGCCGAACAGAGTGGCGACGAAGCGCTCGCCGGTGAGGCAATGCACCGCCTCGCCATCACGCTGCTGGCGTCGCGCTCGGAAGACGCGGTGGATCTCCTGCTGCGGCTCATCACGCGGGCTCGCGAACGCGGCGATCGCGCCATGGAGGCGCGTGCCTACCTGTCACTCGGCGTGGCGCGCATGCGTACGCGCGACGACCTCGCTGGTGCGGACGCGTTCCGCTCGGCGCTGGCCATCGCACGCGATGCACAGGCACTCGATGTGGCTGCCAGCTCGTCGATGAACCTGGGCGTCATCGGGCTGCGCGGCGGCGACTTCGCCTCGGCGCAAGAAGCGCTGACGGATGCGCTGCGACTGTACACCACGCTGCGCAACAACAGCAACCGACTCGCGGCGCTGTACAATCTGGCCAACCTGGCACGTGAGCGCGGCGACGCCCCGGCGGCGACGTCGCTGTATCGTGAGACGATCACACTGGCCAATCAGCTCGGCGCCATCGACATCACGATCGGTGCATACGCCGGCGAGGGTTGGGCAGCGATGCGTCACGACGACGATGCCGCCGCACGCACCGCTCTCACTGCGGCGCAGGCCGTGCTCGGCGCACGTCAGGACTGGTGGTTCCAGGGCCGGGAGCTGCTGGAGTCGCTCGTCATTCGCCTTGCGGCGCGCGACAAGTACCACGATCTGGCACTCGCGCGATTCCATTTGGCGGTAGAGCGCCTGGAGCTCATGGACGTCTACGCTGCGGCGTGGATGGTGGCCGACTGCGCGTCGGAGCTGGCCGAGCGCGACGCCACGGTGTGGGATGTGGTGGAGCGGCTGGCTGATCATCCGACGGTCATTCAGTTCGTTCCACTGTCGGCGCGGTTCACGGCGTTGCGTGACATGGCGGAGCGTCAGAAGTCGGCGTATCTGCGCACGGGTGAGCCGGGGTTGCCGTCCGCGTAACTGCAACTGCAACTGCAACTGCTTGACGCGGATGGACGCGGAGCAACTGCCGGATTTACACTGATACTGCTTCGGGCAAGCCTCGCGCGCCGACTCCATCAACGCGCAGCGTCAAAGATGAAATCTTTCTTTTTGATGCTGCCATTCCTTTTGGTTGGTGGCAAAGCAGTATCCGTGAAAATCCGGCTGTCATCCGTGTAAATCCGCGTCAGGCAGTTGATCTAGCGCCGTTGTCTTCCGCCGTTGTCGTCCGCCCTTGATCACCGACGCACTTCCCAGTCGATCAGCGGCGCATCCAGGATCGACGACTGCACAGCATCCGCCACATCACGACGCAACTGCACATGTCGATTGCTCGTGCCGTGTGAGTTCACTCGGTTCGTGAGCAGCACGACGAACAATCCGCGCTCCGGATCGATCCAGATGGACGTCCCCGTAAAGCCAGTGTGACCGAAGCTGCGCGCCCCGAAATACCGGCCCGCGCTGGAGGTCGCAGACGGAGTATCCCAGCCGAGTGCTCGGCTCGAGAGAAAGGATTGGCGGTTCGTCCAGCGGGTGATCGTCGACGGCGCGAGGATGCGGACGCCGTCGTAGCTGCCGCCATCGAGGAGGAATTGGGCGAAGGTCGCGAGGTCACGCGCCGACGAGAACAGGCCAGCGTGACCCGACACGCCGCCGAGCGCCCATGCATTGCCGTCGTGCACGGTGCCCTGCAGCAGACCGCCGCGCGACGTGTCCATCGCCGTAGCCGCAATGCGATGTCGTAGTGCAGCGTCGGCAGTGTCGGGATTGAACAGCGTGTTCGACATCCCCAACGGGTGAAAGACCTTCTCGGCGGCGAACTGGTCGAGCGGGACACCCGTGATGCGCTCGATCACCGCCTGGAGCAGCACCATGTCCCAGTCGCTGTAGACGGTCGCCGTACCGGGTATGCTCTTTAGAGGGCGTGCGTTGATCTGCGCGATGTAGTCGGCGCGGCCGCGATATGTGAGGTACAGCGGCGCATATGCCTCGAGGCCGCCGCTGTGCGTGAGCAACATCTCCACCGTGATCGGCGCCTTGTCCGGTGCGTCGAATTCGGGGAGGTAGAGATGAACGGGACGCTTGATGTCCAGCCTTGCCTGTTCCTCGAGGATCATGGCGACCGTGGTCGTAGCCACGACCTTGGTGAGTGACGCGAGATCGTACATCGTCGCGGCATCCACTGGCGGCGAGTCGGGGGCATAGTCGAGCGTTCCGTAGCCGCGGAGATGCACGAGCCGCCCATACCGTCCGACGGCCACAGCAGCGCCAGGCGACGCACCTTCGGCGATTCCCACGCGAATGATGCTGTCGAGGCGAGCGGGAAGCGTGGAATCCATGCCAACGGTGAAGGGCGATGCCGTTACCAGGGCATTCACCGGTGCGAGATGAACGCGTGGAAGAATCGGCGTCGGCAGGACGAGTGGTGCCGGCCTCGGTTCGGGCGGCGTAACTGCCGGCGCGCAGCCAACGGCGCTGGCGGCAAGCAACGCCAACCCCATCTCACGTGAGTTTAGTCCAGGAAAGAAGAAACGCATGATGGAATGCTATCGGGTGCACTAGTGAGTCGTGTACGAACGCGTATGCTGGCGCAGGTCATGCGCACAAGAATCGTGCGCCACCGTCCGAAAAACTGTACTCGGAGTCAGGGCAACGGCGTAGGGCCCGTCGGACGATCAGTCCGGCGGGCTCGCGGCGTTTCAGTGCCAGCGAAAGACCGAAGAGCTGACGCTGTTTTGCTCTTACGGTGTGAGCGCTCCGGATGAAAGTTGCCGCACGAGACGATGCAGGAACTCCTGCCCATCGAAGTACGACTTCACGAGCATCCGTTCGTCGCGCCCATGTGCGCGCGCATCCGAGGGATCGCCAAAGAGCCCACTCACGCCATACGTCGGAATGCCGGCGGCGCGAAGGAAGCGACCATCCGTGGCGCCGGTGGACATCACCGGAATGACCGGCACGTTCGCGCCGAACATGTCCTTCGTGATGACCGTGACAGGATCCATGAGCTCCGCAATGAGCTTGCTCGGCGGCGCACCGCTGCGCTCGCGGATGGGTACCGTTGACGTGATGTGAATGGCGGTATCACCGATGATGCGCGCAAGCATGTCGCGCACCTCGTCGGGCGTCTGTGTCGGCACGATACGACAGTTCACGTTCGCGGAGGCTGTCTGCGGCAACGCGTTGTACGCATGCCCGCCCGCCAGTCGAGTGGCAACGCAGGTAGTGCGGAGCATGGAGTTGTAGCGGGGATCCTTCGAGATGATCGCCGACGCGGCGCTGTCGGTCGGCTGCGCGACGATCGCGCGCATGGCTGCGGCCATCGCCGGCGTCTCGAGCGCAGCCGTGCGCTCGAAGAACGTGCGCGACACCTCGTTGAGCTGCACGGGAAAGCTGTAGCGCGCCACCTTCGCGAGGCCATCGACCAGTTGATAGATCGCATTGTCGGGACGCGGCACGCTCGAATGCCCACCGCGGTTCGACGTTGCGAGCGTGAAGTTGACCGGCACCTTCTCCGCCGCCTGGACGCTGTTGAGGAAGGGCTGTCCATTGCGCAGTGAGCCACCTCCGCCCTCGTTGAGCGCATACGCCGCGTCGATCAGGTCGCGATTGTGGGCGAGCAGCCATTCGACGCCGTTCGCATCGCCACCCTCTTCATCCGCCGTGAGCGCGAGGATGACGTCGCGCGCGGGCACGTAGCCTTCCTTCTTGTCGCGCAGCATGTTCGCCACGAAGATCGACGCCATCGACTTGTCGTCGCCCGAGCCGCGGCCGTAGAAGTAGCCGTCCTTCTCGGTGAGCAGGAAGGGATCGATGGTCCAGTCGCTGCGCAGCGCGGCCACTACGTCGAGATGCGCCAACAACAAGAGCGGCTTCCCTTGGCCGCGGCCGCGATACCGCACGATGAGGTTGCCCTTGGTCGGCTTGCCGGGCGGGATGATGAGGTGGATGTCCTTCGCCGGAAAGCCCGCGGCACGGAATCGCTTCTCCATCGCCTGCGCCGCTTTCGTCACCGAGCCCACGGAATCCACTGTGTTGATCTCGACGAGCTCCTTGTACACTTCACGCGCCAGACGCTGGTGCTGGTCGAGCGTGCGGAGCTGCGCTCCCGCGGGCAGGAAGGCGATGGCGGACAGCGGCAACAGGAATCGAAGCAGACGCATGGCGAGTTTTTGGGGTGAAGGATTGCAGCTACTATCCGACCCATGCGGGACGCGCGCAAGTTCACCAATCGGCTGCGCATTCCTGTCTCACCTTCTCATCCTTCGCTGACGCGTGCGAGTACTTCTGGTCGAGGACGACACCGAGCTGGCAAACGAGGTGGCCAAGGGACTTCGCGGCGTTGGCGCACGCGTCGAGTACGCTGGCTCGGCGCGTGAGGCGCAGCGCGTCGTCGACTCTGGGGAGCTCGACGTCATCATCCTCGACGTGATGCTGCCCGGCGAATCGGGGTTCACGCTGTGCCGAACGCTGCGCGAGCAGGGCGTCCACACGCCCATCCTCATGCTCACCGCCCGCGATGCCGTGGACGATCGCGTCACGGGTCTCGATGCCGGCGCGGACGACTACCTCACGAAGCCGTTCGCGCTGCAGGAGCTCATCGCGCGCGTTCGTGCCCTCAGCCGCCGGCGCCCGACGCTCTCTCCACGCATCGTCCGTGTTGCGGATCTCGAGATCGACCTGTCGTCGCGTCGTGCACGGCGTGGCACCCGCGTCATCGAGCTCACCGCAAAAGAATTCGCGCTGCTGGAGTGCTTTGCGCTGCATCCGGACGCAGTACTCGACCGTGCAGCCATCACGGCGCACGTATGGGACGAGAATCACGATCCGTTCACGAACGTGCTCGAGGTGCTCGTGCGACGGTTGCGCCGCAAGATCGACGACGGTTTCGAGCCGAAGCTGATCCACACGTTGCGTGGTGCTGGATACCGGCTCGGCGAGTGACCATCGCCGCGCCACTCCAGCCTCTCGCCCTCCTCCGCCGTCGCCTCACCTTCTGGTACGCGGCCACGCTGAGCCTCATCCTCCTGCTCCTCGGCGGTGGGCTCTATGGCGTCATTCACTCGCAGCTCGCGCAGCAGCTCGACGTCTCGTTGCGCGGCGCGACGAAGGAGCTCATCCGCGCCGCACGCATTCGTGAGATGGAAGCCGCGAGCGCACACGGCAACGTCGTCGACGCCGTGGACGAGCTGCACATTCCGGATCGCGCGCTCTTCCTCCTCGACAGCGCGGGAACGCCGGTGAAGCCGAGCACCGCGAGCGCGTGGATCCGCGCGTCGGCTCGGCGCGCAGCCCTTGGCGCTGCGGTAGAAGAGGAGATTGCCGCCCAGAACCAGCACAGGTTGTCGTTACACGCCGAACGGTTCAGGCTGGGCTCAGGGCAGATGCTCATTGCGGTGGCGGTGGCCGATCAAGTCGAGCTCACTGATCGTTACGCTGAACTCATCGCAGCATTCGGAGGCGCTGCGCTCGCCGCAATCGTGCTCGTTGCCGCGGGAGGATACTTCCTCGTGCAGAAGTCGACGGCCCCTGCCGAGCGGTCGATGGCGTACACGCGACGGTTCATGGCCGATGCGGCGCACGAGCTGCGCACACCGATCGCCGTGTTGCGCACGAAGGCCGACGTCGCCCTGCAGCAAGCGCGAACACCGGAGGCCTACGAGAGTACGCTGCGTGGCATGGGACACGAGGCGCAGCGATTGGGGCGGGTGGTCGACGACCTGCTCACGCTCGCGCGCGCCGACGCCGGCGAAAGGCCAGTCGAGCGCGCGCGATTCTTCCTCGATGACGTCGTGCTCGACGCAGCCATGTCGATGGGGACACTCGCGCAGGCAGCGGACGTCACGATGATCGTCGACGAGTTCGAGGAGACCGCCATACTCGGCGACGCCAACCTCGTGCGCGAGCTCGTCGTGGTGCTGCTCGACAATGCGGTGAAGTTCACGCCGCCAGGTGGCTCGGTGCGGGTGTCGGTGACGCCAGAACCGCAGCCGACGCTGATCGTCGAGGATACCGGCGCCGGCATTCCGCAGGATCAGCTGCCACACGTCTTCGAGCGGTTCTATCGTGGCGACGCATCGCGTCCCCGGGCGGGCGGTGCCGGCCTCGGCCTATCCATCGCGCAGTGGGTTGCCGACGTGCACGACGCCCGCGTGCAGCTCGCTTCGGCGTCAGGAGCGGGTACGCGAGCGACGGTCGTGTTTCCCAAGCCGATTGGAGCGACCGCGTAGCTGATGCCCCTGTGTAATAGTCCTGACAGGTTGCTCAGCTAGTCTTCGCCACGTGATACAGCCCATCTCGCACCTCGTTCACCGAGCGGGAGTGATCGTCGCGCTCGCATTCGTCGGCAGCAATGCCGTGCATGCGCAGCTTCCTGTCACTCGTGCCGAGGCGGAGCGCGCCGCGCTTGCCGCCGGCACTCGCGTGGCCCTTGCTCGCGCCGACACCGCTGCGGCCATCGCGCGGCTGCTCACGGCGCGAACGCTGCCGAATCCCACGCTCGCCGCCAGCTACACCAAGGCGGTTCCGCAGAAGCACGTGACGCTCGACATCCCGGTGTTCGACGTGCTGTGGAAGCGCGGGCTCGTGGTCGGACAGGCGAGTGCCTCGGTGCGCGCCGCACGACTGCTGTTCGCCTCCGAGCGGTTGGCTGCGTTGGTCGAAGTGGACACGACCTACACTCGCGCGCTCGCTGCCGATGCGCGCTTTCGCCTGTCACGGCAGACGGCACGCGACGCTGACAGTTTGCGCAAGATGACGGCGAGCCGACGCGACGCCGGCGACGCGAGCGACCTCGACGTCGACCTCGCGACGGTCGTGGCGGGACAGCAGTTGAACGTGGCGTCGGACGACTCGGTCATGTACATGAGCACGTTGCTCACCGTGCAGACGCTGATGGGAATTCCGGCGGACAGCGTCGCGATCGTGCTGTCCGATTCGCTCGTCATCGTGTCCGCGGACACGCTCATCGAGCGCCGCTTGCTCGACAGCACGGGCATCGCACTCAATCTCCCGCCTGCGATCCCCGGTACGACACAAGCTTCGGGCGTTAGCGGCATACCCAGCGTTGCCGCTGCGGAAGCGACGCTCAGGGCGGCAGAGCTCGCGGTGGGCGTTCAGAAGCGGAACACGTTCGATCTGCCGTCGATCAACATCGGTGCGGAGTGGGGTGATCCGACCGGCGGCGAGCCCGGCCTTCTGCCGATCTTCGGATTCTCGATTCCAATTCCGATCTTCAACCGCAACCGAGGTCCCATCGCCGAAGCGACGGCCGAGCGTGATCGGGCGCGGATCCTGGTCATCTCGGCGCGGTTGACGGTGCGGCAGCGATTGATCGAAGGCGTCCGTGAGCGGAACGCACTCATCGCGAAGGTCGCGCGCGATCGCGACCTGGTGATTCGCGCACAGCGCGTGGCTGATCGCTCACTCACGGCGTATCGCGAAGGCGCGCAGGGCCTGCCGGCAGTGCTCGAAGCGCGGCGCAGCGCGCGCGAAGTCCTGGGACAGTACATCGACGATCTCGCGGCGCTGTTGACCATCAACACCGAGCTGCGTGCGCTCACTCAGACCGTACCGGTACCATGAGATCCACCAATCGAGCCGTCCATCGCCTCGCGCTCAGCAGTTGCGCGCTCGTCCTGGCGGCATCGGCCTGCAAGAAGGCGGATACGGCCGCAGCAGCCGATTCGGCGAAGCCAGTCGTCGCCGCAAGCACCGCGAAGGCGACCATCGAGCCGTTCACGCATACGGTGTCCGCGATCGGAACCGTGGTGTCGCGGCCCGACAAGTACGCCGCACTCAGCGCCCCATCGCCGACGCGCATCTCCAAGGTGTACGTCTCGGCGGGACAGCGCGTCGGCGCAGGTGCGCCGCTCGTGGAGTTCGAGCAGGTCGGGTTCAACGCGGCGGCCAGCGCGGCTGAAGCAGCGCTCACGGCAACGCAGCGAAACTACGAGCGCGCCAAGCGGCTGGCCGACGAAGGAATCCTCCCGCGCAAGGATGCGGAGACTGCACTCGCCGATCTCGGCAAGGCGCGCACCGATGCGGTGAACGCCGAGCGTGCAAAGCAGCTGTCGGTGCTGCGGTCGCCGGTGAGCGGCGTCGTCACGAAGATGAGCGCCGTGCTCGGCGCCCCGGCTGACGCTGGACAGGTGCTCGTCGAGGTAGCCGACCCCTCCGCATTCGACGTGGTGCTTTCTCTCGGGCCCACCGAGGCGAGTGCTGTGCATCCCGGAGGTCGTGTTGCGCTCGGCGCTGGCGAGAAGGTCGGTGGTGAATCGCTAGGTGAAGGCCGCGTGGCGTCGGTCAGTGCAGCGGTGGACAGTTCCTCGCGGTCGGTGGCAATTCGCGTCACGATGACCTCGCCGAAGCGCACGCTGCGGCTCGGTGAGAGCGTGTACGGAATGATCGCGGTGGAGACTCGCCCGAATGCCGTGGTAGTGCCGGTCGAAGCGTTGGTTCCCGGTGATGAGCCGGGCAGCTACAAGGTGTTCGTCGTCGACGCCAAGGGGACGGCGATGGCGCACGACGTGAAGATCGGCGGGCGCACAGAGACCAAGGTCGAGATCCTCGAAGGGCTCGCGGGTGGTGAGATAGTCGTGACACACGGCGCCTTCGCCGTGGTGGATAGCGTGAAGGTCGTCACTCCGCAGGCAGCGAAGGAAGCGACGAAAGACACGTCTGTCAAAGCCAAGCCGGCGACGCCGTGAGCGAGCCGACGGCAAACGGGCCTTCGCGCGAAGGCGGCTGGACCTTGGCCGGCGCGGTCGCCAGCCAGAGGCGCTTCGTCTACCTGACCGTCGTGCTGCTGTGTGTCGCCGGCATCTGGGCCGCGCTGCGCCTTCCGTCGGCCATCTATCCCGAGTTGCAGTTCTCGCGCATCGCCGTCATCGCGGAGGGCTCGTCACTCGGGGCGCGCCAGGTCGTGTTCGCGATGACACAGCCGCTCGAGGAGGCTGTTGGCGTCGTTCCGGGTGTGACCCGCGTGCAGTCGCGATCGATTCGCGGAGCCAGCGAGATCTCGGTGACGTTTTCGCCGAGCACGGACATGGCGTATGCGCTGCAGCAGACGCAGGCTCGGGTGAACCAGGTCCGCGGAGATCTGCCGCCTGGTCTCGACATTCAGGTCGAGCGTCTCTCGCCATCCGTCTTTCCGATCCTGTCGTACAATCTCGAGGGCGGATCTCCGGCCACGCTGTACGATATTGCCCGGTTCCAGATTCGTCCCGTGTTGTCGCGCGTTCCCGGAGTGGGGCGCGTCGATGTGCAGGCCTCGGACATCCGTGAGATCGAAGTGATCGCGGATCCGGTGCGCCTCTCGGAACAGAGCCTGTCGTACGACGACATCGCGACTGCGATCAAGGCGTCGACGACCGTGGCCGCCGTGGGGCGCGTTGCGCAGGACTACAAGCAGTACCTCGTTGTCACCGCCCAAGAGGCGACGACGGCCGACGACATCGGCAATGTCATCGTCGGTAAGGGCCTTCGTGTGCGCGACGTGGCCACCGTGCAGGTCGGCACGGAAGACCACGTTCGCATCGTCGCCGGCGACGGCAAGCCGGCGGCGCTGCTGAACATCACGAGGCAGGTCGGCGGCAACACCGTGGCCATTGCCGACAGCGTGGAAAAGGCCGCCGAGACGCTGCGCAAGACATTGCCGGCTGGCGTGACGCTGAAGGCGGTCTACGACCAGGCCTCCCTCGTGCGTGACGCCACGACATCGGTGCGAGACGCCATGCTCATCGGCGCCGCGCTCGCTGTGGTCATCCTGTTCATCTTCCTGCGCAAGGCACGCATCACGGCGATCAGCGCGGCGTCGATTCCACTCACGCTCGCCATCACCGTGTTCGTCATGTCGCTCGTCGGGCAGACGTTCAACCTGATGACGCTCGGCGCGATGGCGATCGCCATCGGCATCGTGATCGACGACGCCGTCGTGATCAGCGAGAACATCGTGCGGCATCTCGGCTTCACGCCAGATCGCGATCGCGCCATTCGCGAGGCGGTGCAAGAGCTGATCATCCCGGTCACGACGTCGACGATCACGACGGTCGTCGTGTTCCTGCCGCTGCGGTTGTTGCAAGGTGTCGTCGGCCAGTTCTTCGCGGCGCTTTCGATCACGCTGACGATCGCGGTCCTCATCTCGCTCGTTCTCGCCGTCACGATCATTCCCCTGCTCGCCGAGGCGTTTCTGCAGGCCGAGCCGGTCGAGGAGACCTCTACGGCTGGCGAGCCGATTCCCGTGCACGCTGGCGGAAAGGGCAAGATGAAAGGCGTGCTCGCCTCAATCGGGCGGGCACTGGATGCACTCTCCGACAAGTACCAGCGTTCACTCGATCGAGCGCTGCACCACACACGCTTGATGATCGCCGGCGCTATCGTGCTGATCATCGCCGGTGTCCTCGCGTACCGGTCCGTGCCCACCGGCTTCCTGCCGGAGATCGACGAAGGCGCCTTCGTGCTCGACTACTGGAGCCCTGGTGGGAGTGCGCTCGTCGAGACCGACCGGCAGGTCAACGTCGCAGAGAAAATTCTCATGGCAACACCGGAGGTCACCGGCATTTCCCGGCGCACCGGTGCGGAACTCGGCCTCTTCGCCACGGAGCAGAATCGGGGAGACATGGTCGTGCGGCTCAAGCCGGAATCGGCGCGCAACCGGTCGAGCCAGGAGGTGATCAACGAGGTACGCACGAAAATCGCCTCCGCGGTGCCGCGGTTGCGCATCGAGTTCGTGCAGATCCTCAGCGACGTGATCAACGATCTCGCCGGCGCGGCACGCCCTGTGGAGATACGCCTCTTCGGCGCAGATCTGGACGCGCTCGAGGCATATGCGAAAAAGCTCGAGCCGGGCATGACGAAGGTGGAGGGCGTCGAGGACTTCTTCAGCGGGGTGATCGAGATGGCCCCCGAGTTGATGATGCACATCAACTCGGCCGAAGCGAATCGCGTCGGACTCACTCCTGAACAGGTCGGAAACGCAGTGAACGGCGCACTGCTCGGCGTGCCCGCTGGGCAGGTACGACTGCAGGATCGGTCCATAGGCGTTCGTGTCCGCGCACCCGACGACGTGCGCAATGACGCGCTGCGTCTTGGATCGCTGCCGGTTGCGATCCCCGCGACGCGCTCCTCGGCTCCATTGTCGGCCATGGCGACGTTCGAGCCCGTGCAGACGCGATCGGCCTACACGCGCGAGAATCAGCAGCAGGTGATCACGATGACGTCGGACGTAACCGCGCCACTCGGTACGGTCATGAGCGGCGTGAACGCGGTACTTGCCGCGAATCCGCCGCCCAGCGGCATTCGTCTCGAGGTCGGCGGTCAATCCGCAGGGCAGCGGGAAGCGTTCAGATCGCTGCTCACCGTATTGGCGCTCGCCATCGCCGCCGTGATCGGCGTGATGGTGCTGCAATTCCGCTCCTTCGTCGAACCGCTCGTGGTGCTCACGGCTGCACCCATCTCTTTCGTCGGCGCGATGGCGTTGCTGCTCATCACCGGCACGCCGCTGAACGTGTCGTCGTTCATGGGGCTGATCCTGCTCGTCGGGTTGATCGTGAAGAACGGCATCATCCTGCTCGACTTCACACATCACCGCATGCTCACCGAGGGCGAGGCGCTGGAGCCGGCGCTGCTCGAGGCGGGACGGGTGCGTCTGCGTCCGATCCTCATGACCACATTGTGTACGCTCTTCGGCTTGCTGCCATTAGCGCTCGGTCTCGGCGCTGGAAGCGAGATGCAGCGTCCGCTCGCGCTGGCAGTCATCGGCGGCTTGGCGCTGTCTACGCCGATCACCTTGTATCTGGTGCCGACCTTTCTCGTGGCGGTACGTGGGCGCGACTACTCTCTGAAGCAGGATCGCGCGCGCTAGATCAAGATCAAGGGCGGAAGATCAAATGCTTGACACGGATGGGCACTGAGAACAGCCGGATTTACACGGATACTGCTACGCCACGATCCTCCGAGCATTGCAGCATCAAGAAATACCCTTCTTTCATCTTCCGGCTTTGATCGATTTGGTCTGCGGAGCCAGCCCGAGGTAGTATCCGTGAAATCCAGCAGTTCTCCGTGTCAGTTCATCCGTGTCAGGCAGTTGCGCACTTGCAACCTCAATACAAAAGGGCACAGCCACTATTCCGGCTGTGCCCTCTGAATATTCCCGACCGAAAAAACCTACTTCTTCTTCGCGTCGAACAGCTTCAGGTACTCGCCATAACCCTCTGCGGCGAGGTTCTTCACGGGGATGAACCGCATCGACGCAGAGTTCATGCAGTAGCGCAGGCCAGTCGGCTTCGGACCGTCATCGAACACGTGGCCCAGGTGCGAATCGGCGTGCGCGGAGCGAA
>JAQBPV010000308.1 GCA_028287345.1 Gemmatimonadota bacterium | reverse complement strand
CCGCCCGCCGCTCCGCCTCCGTCCTAAGTCACGATCGTCTTCGTCGCGTCGCAGCCGGTCATGAACGTCATCGAGCTGCCGGGGCGTCTCCAGGCCGTGCGCACGGCCGAAGTGCGCGCGCGGGTGGACGGCATCGTGCAACGCCGGCTGTACACGGAGGGTACCGACGTCCGCGCCGGCCAACCGCTCTTCGCCATCGATCCGCGCCAGCTCCGCGCGGCGCTCAGCGCCTCCGAGGCGACGCTCGCGCGTGCGCGCGCCACGGCCGCCAACGCCGCGCAGGACGTCGCGCGCTACAAGGGGCTCGTCGCGCAGCAGGCGCTCAGCCAGCAGGAGTACGATGCCGCGGTGGCGCGTCTGCGCACTGCCGAGGCCGACGTGGCGCAGTCGACCGCGCAGATTGCCGCGGCGCGCCTGAACCTGAGCTACACCACCGTCACTGCTCCCATCGCCGGCCGCGCGGGCCGCGCCGTCGTCACCGAGGGGGCGCTTGTGAGCGGCTCCGGCGCGACCCTGCTGACGACGATCGAGCAACTCGATCCGATCTTCGCGAATTTCTCTCAGTCCAGCTCGGACGTGCTTGCACTCCGCAACAAGGTCACCGCAGGGACGTTGAAGGTGCCGGCGACGACGCGGGTGCCGGTGCATCTCGTCCTCGAGGACGGCTCACTGTACAGGATGGCCGGGCACCTCGACTTCGTGGACATGAGCATCGACGAGACGACCGGCACCGCGGCGCTGCGGGCGCAGTTCCCCAACCCCGCGCGGGCGCTGCTGCCGGGACAGTTCGTGCGCGCTCGCGTGGAGGCAGGAGTGCAGTCCAACGGCCTGCTGGTGCCACAGCGTGCGGTGACGGTCACCCCGCAGGGCGCCACCGTCCTCGTCGTCGGCGCGAAGGACATCGTCGAGAGCCGGCCGGTGACCGTCGGCGCACTCCAGGGCGGCTCCTGGGTCGTGCAGAGCGGCCTCACGGCAGGTGAGCGCGTCGTGGTGGACGGCTTGCAAAAGGCGGCGCCGGGCAAGGCGGTGAAGCCCGTGATTGCGAAGGCATCGCCTTGACTCCCCAGTTCTTCATCGATCGCCCGGTCTTCTCCTGGGTGATCGCCCTCGCGATCCTCTTCGCGGGCGGAATCGCGCTCCGGTCGCTGCCCATCGAGCAGTACCCGACGATCGCGCCGCCGTCGCTGACGATCAGCGCTGCGTACCCCGGCGCCGACGCGTCCGTGCTCTCCACCAACGTCACACAGGTGATCGAGCAGGAGCTCAACGGCGTCGAGGGGTTCCTCTACATGTCGTCGTCGAGCCAGTCGAACGGCACCGCGTCCATCAGCGTCACCTTTCGCTCGGGCACCGACATCAACGTCGCGCTGATGGAGGTGCAGAACCGGTTGCGCCGCGTCGAGGCCCGCCTCCCCGAGGAAGTGCGCCGCCAGGGCGTACAGGTCGTGAAGGCGAACACGGGGTTCCTGATGATCATCGCGCTGACGTCCAGGAGCGGCGCGATGAAGACGCTGGACCTCGGGAACTTCGCCGTGACCCGCGTGGTCGACGAGTTGCGCCGCGTCCCGGGAGTGGGCGACGTGCGCTCGTTCTCCTCCGAGTACGCGATGCGCGTGTGGCTCGACCCCGCCAAGCTCGCGAGTTACAAGCTGTCGCCCTCTGACGCGCTTGCCGCGGTGCAGGAGCAGAACAGCCAGTCCGCCGGCGGCTCGCTCGGCGACCGCCCCCTCGCCGGAGGGAGCGAGCTCAATGCGGCAATCCTCACGCAGAGCCGCTTCACCACACCAGAGCAGTTCCAGAACATCATCCTCCGCGCCAACACCGACGGCTCGGTGATCCGGCTCGGTGACGTCGCGCGCGTGGAGCTGGGCGCGCAGAGCTACGGCTTCGACCTCGAGCTGAACGGGCAGCCTGCCGCCGGCATGGCGCTTCAGCTCACGCCGGGCGCCAATGCCCTCGAGGCAGCGAACCAGGCCAAAGCGCGCATGGCGGAATTGGCGGTCAACTTCCCGCCGGACATCGCGTGGAGCGTGCCGTACGACTCCACGCCATTCGTCAGCGCGTCGGTCAGTTCCGTGGTGGAGACGCTCGTCGAGGCGATGGTCCTGGTGTTCCTCGTCATGTTCCTGTTCCTGCAGAACTGGCGCGCCACGCTCATCCCCACGATCGTCGTGCCGATCGCGCTCTCCGGCGCCTGCCTCGGCCTGTGGCTGCTCGGCTTCTCGATCAACGTGCTGACGCTGTTCGGGATGGTGATGGCGATCGGCATCCTCGTGGACGATGCGATCGTCGTGATCGAGAACGTCGAGCGCATCATGCGGGAGGAGCACCTCAACCCGTACGACGCAACCGTCAAGGCGATGAGCCAGATCACGTCGGCCATCGTGGGTATCACGCTCGTGCTCGTCGCGGTCTTCGTGCCGATGGCGTTCTTTCCCGGCACCACGGGCGGGATCTATCGGCAGTTCTCCGTCACGCTCGCCATCTCCATCGCCTTCTCGGCGCTCATGGCGCTCACCTTGACGCCTGCGCTGTGCGCGACGCTGCTCAGGCCGCACGAGGCGTTCGACGCGACGTCCGGCAACAGGGCGAGCCGCCTCGCCGGTCGCTTCTTCGGCGGGTTCAACGACTGGTTCGCCCGCACGACCGGACGGTATCAGGGAGTCGTCGGACGGATCCTCATCCGGCCGCTGCGCTTCCTCGCCGTGTTCGCGGCGCTCATCGTCGTCACACTACTGCTCTTCAGGCGCCTGCCGAGCAGCTTCGTGCCCGTGGAGGATCAGGGGAGCGTGATCACGGCCGTGCAGGCGCCACCCGGCGCCACCACGGAACGCACCAACATCGCCATCGAGCAGACCAAGAAGTTCTTCGCGGCGCAGCCGCAGGTGAGGACGGTCATCTTCGTACGCGGCTTCAGCTTCTTCGGGCAGGGACAGGCGAACGCGATGGCGTTCGTGAGCCTCAAGCCGTGGGACGAGCGCCCGGGTGAGGAGAACAGCGCGCTGACGCTGGTCAACAAGGCCCTTGGCGCGCTGATGCAGATCAAGGAAGCGACGATCTTTACCCTCAACCCGCCGTCGATCCAGGGCCTCGGCGTGGCGAGCGGCTTCAGCTTCGTGCTGGAAGACCGTGGCGGGCACACGCTGGACGAGTTGAAGGCGGCACGGAACCAGTTGCTCGGCACTGCGAGCGCAAGTCCGCTGCTCGTCGGCGTGCGGCCGGAGGCGCAGGAGGACGCGCCACAGCTTCGCGTCGAGATCGACCGCATCAAGGCGCGGGCGCTGGGGCTCTCCATCTCGAGCATCAACGCTACCCTCGCGATCTCGTTCGGCAGCGCGTACGCGAACGACTTCAGCCGCGGCGGGCGAATCCTGCGCGTGATGCTCGCCGCCGACGCGCCTTTCCGCATGACGCCGCAGGACATTCTCGACCTGAAGGTTCGCAACGCGCAGGGCGAGATGGTCCCGTTCGGCGCCTTCACGACGGTGGGCTGGACCGCCGGTCCGCCGCAGGTGCAGCGCTACAACGGCTATCCCTCGACGACCATCTCCGGCACGCCTGCACCCGGCCGCTCGAACGGCGAGGCGATGGCCGAGATGGAGCGGCTCGCGCGGGATCTGCCGGCGGGATTCGGCTACGACTGGACTGGCCTTTCCTTCGAGGAGAAGTCGTCCGCCGGGGAGATCGTCACGCTGATGGGCGTGTCGCTCGTGGTGGTGTTCCTCCTGCTCGCCGCGCTGTACGAGAGCTGGGCGGTGCCCCTCGCCGTGCTGCTCGTCGTGCCCCTCGGCGTGCTTGGGTCGGTGCTGCTGACGATGTTCCGCGGCCTCTCGGCGGACGTCTACTTCAACGTCGGCCTCATCACGATCATCGGCCTCGCCGCCAAGAACGCGATCCTCATCGTGGAGTTCGCGATCGAGGAGGAGGCGGCAGGCAAGAGCACCATCGACGCGACGATGGCCGCCGTGAAGCTGCGCCTCCGCCCGATCATCATGACCTCGCTAGCGTTCATCCTCGGCATGGTCCCCCTGCTCGTCGCGCGCGGCGCGGGCGCAGCAAGCCGCATCGCCGTCGGTACCGGCGTGGCTGGCGGCGTGCTCGCAGCGACGGCGTTCGGCATCTTCTTCATCCCGTTGTTCTATCTCGCCGTGCGGCGGTGGGTGAGCAGGCGTCGTCCCCCGTCCCCACACGAGATTGCGCTGCACCAGAGCTACGAGCACGCGGTACCGCCCCATGCGTAAAGGCGCGCTGCTCCTGCCGTTCGCGCTGCTCGCCGGATGCTTTCGCACGACACCCCACGTTCGCCCGGAGCTGCCCACGCCGCCGGTGTACCTGGCGCCGTCCGACAGCGCAACGACCACGGGAGTGCGTGCAACGGACATCGCGTGGCGCGAGTTCTTCCGCGACCCGCGGCTCGGCACACTGATCGCCACCGCGTTGACGAACAACCGGGACCTCCGCGTGTCGGTGGCGCAGATCGAGGTGGCGCGTGGTCTCTATCGCATCCAGGGCGCCGACCGCCTGCCGACGCCGGTCGCCAGCGCGGACGCGACGCGCAGCCACGCGGGAAGAGCCGCCTCGGGACTCCCGGACGAGGCGACGGGCAATCGCTTCTCGATCGGCGTTGGCGTGTCGGCGTTCGAGCTCGATTTCTGGGGCCGGGTGCGCAACCTCACGGAGGCGGCGCGCTCCGAGTTCCTCGCGACGGTTCAGGCGCAGCACGCCTTCCGCCTCTCGCTCATTCGGGACGTCGCGTCGACGTATCTCGAATCCATCGAGGCGGGCGAGCAGATCCGTCTGGCCGAAGCGACCGCGCAGAGCCGCCGCGACGCCGTGCGCATCGCGCAGGTGCGGCTCCGGGCCGGCCTCACCTCCGCGCTCGACTTTCATCAGGCCGAGTCGCTGCTGGAGCAGGCGCAGGCGGCGTTGGCGGGGTTGCAGCTCTCCCAGGCGCGGTTGAACAACGAGCTCCTTGTGCTCGTCGGCGGACCAGTGCCGCAGCCCCTACCCGCTCCGCTGCCACTGACGGAGCAGACGAACCCGGTGGTACTGGCGGCAGGGCTGCCTTCCGAGCTGCTCCTGTCCCGCCCCGATATCATGGCGGCTGAGGAGCGACTGCGCGCCGCAGAGGCGAACGTCGGCGCAGCAAGAGCCGCTTACTTCCCGTCCATCTCGCTGACGGGCGCGCTCGGCTTCGCGTCCAGCGCGCTCTCGAGCCTCGTTGGTAGCGATGGGCTGACGTGGAGCGCGGGCACATCGATCGCGGCGCCGATCTTCAACCGCGGCCGGCTCACCGGCAACGCGGCCGTGGCGCGGGCGCGGGAGACGATTGCCATCGCGGACTACGAGCGGACGGTGCAGGTGGCGTTTCAGGAAGTGTCGAACGCGCTGGCGGGCCGGCGCTTCCTCGCCGATCAGGTGGCGGCGCAGGAGCGCGGGACGCTGGCGCAGCGGCAGATCGCCGCGCTGGCGCGCACGCGGTACGCAGAAGGTGTCGTCGGCTACATCGAGGTACTCGACGCGGAGCGCAATCTGTTCGCGTCCGAGCAGACGCTGCTCCAGTTGCGTCGAGCGGAGGTGGCGAACCTCGTGTCGTTGTACGTCGCGCTCGGCGGCGGGTCCGTCGAGAGACAGCCAGTCGGGAGCGGATGAAGCGGCGAGGATCATGCATGAAGAGCTGAGCTCGGCGGTCGAGCCGACTGTGATTCACGCCGCTGCGCCGGTGGCAAGTATTCCGTATAGTGACTCAGCGTCTTTTCGAGGTCCGAATAGCTCGTCCCCTTTACGCGAGGCTACCATGGAAACGAAACCGACCAAGAGCAACGAGCCGAAGGCTGAAGCGCTACCGGATCTTCCAGTTCCACCGGACCAGGCGGGTGACGTGAAGGGTGGGCAGCCGTGCGCAACCGGAAAACACATCCCGACCGGCAAGATAATTGTTTGAAGGCTAGCTCTTTCCTTACTTACTGGGTCCGCGAATACGTGGTCTCGGAAAGAACGTAGGAGACCCGAGTGTCGCGCGTCCGCCTGACTCGCGACCTGATTCCATGCAGCCGGCGGACGCCACCCCCGCGTGCATGCTGGTGTCGCGCCGTCGCCGCGGATACACTCCCATGCCCGCACGCGCCGTGCGCCCTTCTCCATGAGGTTCCCCATGCACGCAATCCGCAGCCTCGCTGCTGCCATGCTGATTCTGTCGACGTCATGCGCAACGCAGACGCCCGCCACGTCATCATCTCCCGCATCTGCCGATTCCCCGGAACGCGTGGCGAAGGACCCCAACGTCATCAGCCGCGCCGAGCTGCAGGATCCAGCGATCGCCAGCCAGAATGCGAACTACGCCATTCAACAGCTGCGCCCTGCCTTCTTCCGCACACGCGGTCCGCAGACGATGCGCGCTGGCAGCGATCCGTCAGCGGCGCCGGGCCTCGTGCGCATCTCGCAGGACTTCGGGCCACTACAGCCGGTCGGGGCACTCACGAGCATCGACGCGCGCTCGCTGATCGAGATCCGCTACCTCGATGCAGTCGCCGCGCAGGCGCGCTTCGGCATCAGTGCCAATGGCGGTCCGGTCATCATCCTGATGTCGCTGAAGATGTAGGTGGAAAGCAGCACGGCGGCGCAATGACGTCCACTGGATTCACCAACTCTGTCTTTAGTCAGCCGGAGGACGACGCCCGGCTGATCGCGGCTTGAGGTCGATCTCCTTCAGTTGCTTGAGCTCGAGACGCAGCGCGCGTAGCTGCTCGTCACGATCGCGCACATCCGCCTCCAGCTTCGCCGCACTTCGCTTCACGGCGTCGCTCTGCCCCTGCGCTGAATCGAGCTCCGCGCGCAACCGCCCCTGTTGCGCCGTCAGCTCGCTGATGCGCGCCTCGAGCTCTCGCACGCGCGTGGTGCCGGTACGTGCGCGCAACACCTCATCGAGCAGCGCGACACGATTCTGCGCATCGGACACATACTTCGAATTGGGGAAGTTGCTCAGCAACCGCTGAAACAGCGTCCGCGCACGCTCGGGATCATACGTCGCCTTTCGTGTTGGAGAACCGAAGAGCACCGCTGCCGAGTAGAGCGCCTGTTCGTCGTTGAGAAGGGTGGAGTCGCTGGCGAAGAGCTGCGCCGCATCGGCCCAGCGCTGTTCGGAGAGCAGCCGATCGAACGGACGCGCTGATGCACATGCCCACATCGAACACATCGACACGATCGCACCCGCGGTCGCAACTACGCGCATGGACGTTCTCATCACGCGACCGATCCGCTCTTGGCGGTCGTCGCTGACGCATTGCGCGAATCCGACGCGGCGACCGCGCCTGGCAGCAACACGCAGAACAGACTCCCGCGGGGCTCGTTGTCCGCGACCCAGATCGCACCGCCGTGTGCCGTCACGATCTCGCGGCAGATGGTGAGTCCCAGTCCGACTCCGCCCCGCCCGCGCGCAGCACGCCCCGCCTCGGCCTGATAGAATCGTGTGAACACTCGCTCCTTTTCCTCGTCCGGAATTCCAGGCCCCTCGTCGGCGACTTCGAGCAGCAACGCGCTCCCGCGAAGACCCGAGCGTCGCACTGCCGCCGCATGAGCGGGAGGCACGTTTGCTCCTCCCGAGGGCCATTCAGAGACTCTAACGCTGACGACGCCACCCAGTGGCGAGAACTTGATCGCATTCTCCAGCAGGTTGTCGACGACCTGTGTGATCGCGATGTCGTCGCCACGTAGCAACAACCGATGCTCGGGCTCCGTGAACTTGAGCTGGAACGCGCGCTCCGTCCGCGCCGCATCCGCGCGATCGATACTTCGCTTCACCAGCTGCGCGACGTCGAGCATCTGGAAGTCCGGCTGCAGACCGGCCTCGATGCGCGAGAGATCCAGCAGCTTCGTGAGCATCGCGGACAGCCGACGTCCGCTGTCGAGATTGAGCTCGAGCAACTGTCGCTGCTTTGCTGTGAGCGGGCCGGCGAGTCCGTCGAGTAGCACGCCGATCGTTTCCTGCATGCTCGAGAGAGGCGTCTTGAGATCGTGCGAAACCTTGGCGACGAAATCCTGCTTCATGCGATCCAGCTCATCCAGTCGCTCGGTCATCGAGTTGAAGTCGCGCGCGAGCTGCGTGAACTCGTCACCGCCGGCGGACTCCAACCGATAGTCGAACCTGCCCGCCGACACCTCTCGCGTGCCTTTGGCAAGCCGGCGCAGCGGCTCGACGATGGAGCGCACGAGGAGCGCGGAGAGCAACAGGCTGAGAACCAACGCACTCACGCCGGTCAGCAACGAGAGCCGCTCGGCTTTACGCGCCGCCTGCTCGGACGCGCCCACCTCTTCGCTCATGGCGTCCTGGCTCGCCATCGCCAGGCGCCGCGTGCCGTCGCGGACCTCGTCGAGTGTCGACTGGAGCTGCGTCACTGTAGCGCGACCGGTCGCCGGCGATTTGCCCGAGACCGCCGCCAACGATCGGACCTGCGCATCGACGTTCGCCCACTTGACGACGAGTGAATCGAAGGCCGCGCGTTCGCCGGCGCTCAACGATTGCCTGTTAAGACTTTGCAGTCCGTTCCCGAACGCCTGCTCGGACTCGAGGAACTTGTCGAAGTAGCCCTTGTCGTGCGTGACGAAGTACTTCTCCGCATCGCTGCTCATCTGCACGAGCCGCGTGATCTGCGACGTCGAGCTGACACGAAGGCGCGTCGAGATGTCGGCGAGCGCACGACCGCTGTCCACGGCGTGTTGCGTCGTGCGCACGTGATACACGAGCACGGCCGCGAGCAGCGCGATGTAGAAGGCGAACGCACCGCGAAGCCGCGTGCCGACCTTCATTCGTCGCGGCCGTAGGTCTTGAGCTTGTTGCGAATCGTCTTCACATCGAGCCCGAGCTGCCGCGCGGCCTCCGCCTTGTTGTTCCCCACTCGCTCCAGCGTTCCCAGGATGAGCAAACGCTCCGCCTCGGCCAGTGTCGTGCCGGCCGGCACGGTGAGCGTCGGCTCGCTGCCGTGCTTGAGCATCTGGAGATACGGCGGCAAATGCCGAGGCTCTATCCATCCGCTCCGCGCCACGATGGTCGCGCGCTCGATGACGTTGCGCAGCTCGCGAACGTTGCCTGGCCACGAATGGCGCTCGAGTTGCTCGCGCGCGGCGTCGCCTACACCGTCGACGTCGAGCTTGTGCTTGCGCGAGAACTCACGCACGAAGTGCTGCACCAGCACCGCGATGTCCTCGATCCGCTCGCGAAGGGGAGGAAGCAGCACTTCGAACACGTTGAGACGATAGTACAGATCCTCGCGCAATCGTCCGTCGCGTATGGCTTGCGCTGGTGCACGATTCGTCGCGGCGAGCACCCTGACGTCGAACTTGATGTCCTTGGTGCCGCCGAGTCGGCGAGCCTGTCCCTCTTCGAGCACGCGGAGAAGCTTGGGCTGGAGCGCGATCGGCATCTCGGCGATCTCGTCGAGAAACAACGTGCCTCCGCTGGCCATCTCGAACACGCCCGGCCGAGAACGTGTGGCGCCGGTGAACGCGCCCTGTTCATGACCGAACACTTCGCTCTCGATCAGCCCTTCGGGAATCGCCGCTGTGTTGATGGCGACGAATGGCTTGTCGCGCCGATTGCTGGCAGCGTGAATGGCGCGCGCCGCGACCTCCTTACCTGTACCGCTCTCACCTGTGAGAATGGCGGACGCGTCGCTCGACGCAAGCGAATCGATCGTGCGCTGGACCTGGCGCATCGCTCGGCTCTGACCGACAAGACCATTCGTCCCCGGTTGTTCCAGCGAGAGTCCCTGGCGCTTGCGGACGTCGCTCGCCGTGGCCTCGAGCAGGGCGAACAATGCAACGGTGTCGAGCGGCTTCGTGAGAAAGTCCGTCGCACCAAGCTTCATCGCTTCGACAGCGCCGTCGACATTGCCGTGTGCGGTGATCATGACGACGGGCAGCTGCGCGTCGCGTCGCTTGACGCGCTTCAGCAGTTCCATGCCCGAGCTACCGGGCAGCACCAGGTCGCACAGCACGAGGTCAGGACGCTTTCGTTCGATCTCGCGCTCACCCTGGGCAGCGTCTTCGACGGCGCGAACGTCATAGCCCCAGTCCGCGATGCGCAGCGACAACACCTCGCGCAATGCGGGCTCGTCGTCGATCACGAGAACGGAGAGACGTGGCTGATCCATATTCACAAATGTGTCAGGAAGCTCAGCCTGTAAGAAGCCTCGAGCCCCGGAACGCCGTGTTCAGCGTCCGGGGGCCGAGTGGTGCATCCGTCGTCAAGTCAGGACTTGACGATGATCAGGAAGCGCGAGTTCGACCAGAACTGCTCGGGCTGGTTGATCGTCAGCGCGCCGAAGATCTTGCCGTCCTTCTCGGCGGCTGGTGCAGCGAAGGCGACGTTCTGGCGAGAAAGAATCTCGTACTCACCACCGTCCGGAAACACGATCGTACGGTTCGCGAGGCGGTCGATCTTCGTGAACTTGCTTGGATCGAGCTCGCGCGCAGGAGCGATGGTACGCGATCCGACGAGCAGGAAGCGCTTCGATCCTTCCTTGGCAAGGATGCCCTGCTTGATCAGCTCGTCCCTCGTGCCGACGACGTAGTACACCGTGTTCTTTTCGGTAGTGAGCTGACCGACGGTGTCGGTCAGTGCGGTGCGCACCTGGTTGAGCGTGTCGACCTGGGTGTTGAGCTGCGCGATCTGCGTCGTCTGCTTGTCGATCACCGCCTGGAACTCGGCACGCTGTTGCTCGGCGGCCTGTTGCAGGTCGGCGATGCTCTTCTCATAGGTCGCGACCTGCAGCATGAGAGACGAGTCCTTCTGCGAGAGCTTCGCCGCCCGTGTACGGGTGCTGGCGAGGCGCGTCTGCACGGAGTCGAGCTTGGCGACGAGGCGGGTGATGCGCGCGACGACCACCTTGCGATCTTCGTTGGCCTTCACCTTCTCGCCGACACTCATTTCCAGTGTCTCGGGCTTCGAGTCGGCCTTGCTGGTCAAGGACCGCGCCTTGGCGAGCTCGGTGTTGATCTGCGCCACGAACTGCGTGGACGACATCACTTCGTCGAGGAGTTCCTTGCGGACTCCGGCGAGCGAATCCACGCGCACCGAGTCAGAGTGCGCGAGGGTGGCGAGCTGTTCTTTCGCTTCATTGTTGCAGGCCGCGAGTGCAACCGCGGAGAACATTGCGATAGGAGCCAAGCGAGCGAATCTCACGATTTCACCTTCATCGGTCGAGTGAGCGGGCAGACGCGGAACGCGAATTACCCTGTTGATGCTGCGGTACTGCGACCCTGACCCGGCGTCGCACCACTCACTAAGGCACGGACGGTGCTCGATCGGTGGAAATTCGCAACATCCTTAGCGGCAACGTATTGCCGCCCTTGCGCTCGCTATCTGAGGCGCGGTGAATGCCGGGAACGGGGAAATTTTCCCCGGGCCAAACTTCGTAGCACTCCCGAAGGGCTCCATTGCGCTTGACTGCGCGGCCCGCGCATCAGCATTCTCCAATGACGACGCTCGCGTCCGATCGCCCATTTCCCGGGATGCAATCATGGACCGGCGTCATCTCTGCTCGGACATGCCGTCACTGCCCCGCTGGGGCTGATGCATCCCTCGCTGCACGAGCAGCTCACTGATTCGTTGGGTAACACGTTCCGTATCGAGCGCGAACTCGGCGGCGGCGGCATGTCGCGCGTGTTTCTTGCCGAGGAGCGCGACCTCGGCAGGCGGGTCGTGGTAAAGGTGTTACCGCCCGAATTGACGACGAAGCTCAGCTTTCATCGCTTCCGGCGCGAGATCCTGATTGCCGCGGGACTTCGGCACCCGAATATCGTTCCGGTCCTCACCGCTAGTGAAGCTGCCGGGCTCGCGTACTACACCATGCCCTATGTAGAGGGCGAGTCCCTGCGCGAGCGGCTCACCCGACTTGCACCTGGCACGACGCTGCCGCTCCTCGAGGTAGCCCGGATCCTACGAGATGTCGCCCGAGCTCTCGCGTACGCGCACCACAGGGCAATCGTGCATCGCGATATCAAGCCTGAGAACATCCTGATCGCCGAGGAGGGCGCGCTCGTCTGCGACTTCGGCGTCGCCAAGGCGACGCGGTCCTTCACGGTGCCGCACGTTGAAAGCCTCACCGACGCAGCCATCGCGGTGGGAACCGTGGCTTACATGGCTCCCGAGCAAGCGGCCGGCGACCCGGCGATCGACCACCGCGCCGACATCTACGCCTTCGGAATCGTCGCGTACGAGTTGCTCACTGGCGCGACGCCATTCGTCGGACGTTCGCTGCAGGACACGCTCATCGCACACGCGATCGTTGCACCGGCCCCGTTCGTCGCGCGTCGGCCAGGAATTCCGCAGGCGCTCGAGGACCTCGTCATCCGCTGTTTGGCGAAAAAGCCTGAAGCACGCGTGCAGACCGCGGAGGAGCTGCTCGCGTGTCTCGAACGTTTTATGGTTGACGGTAGCCTTGAAGGCGCCGTCGTGCCGAAGCGACGCTGGTATCGGCGTCGGTCGAGGCTCGTGTGGGGAGGCGTTTCCGTCGCGCTCGCCGCGTCGGCCGGCGGCATCGCGCTCGTTCCGGCGGAGCGACGCGCACTCCTCGTCACACTCGCGAGTCGCCAACCGCCGACGCTCGTCGCGAACCGCTACGTCATTCTTCCATTCGACAACGGAACGGGCGACAGCACGCTGAATCCACTGGGCATGGTGATCGCCGACTACATCCGACAGGCGGTCGCGCAGGTGCCGAACGTTCGCGTCGAAGTGCTCGACGCCCGCATGACGATGGTGAACGAGGCGATTGCCAAACGAACGCCGTGGCCACTGCGATCGCATCGGATCACGACGGCCGTCGCCGAGGAATCGTCGGCCGGCTTCGTGATCAGCGGATCATTCTACGCCATCGGCGATTCACTTCGTGTCCGCACGACGGTCGAGGATCTGGTGCATGGCGCGACGCAGTTCATCTCCGACGTCGCCGCTCCGAAGCGCGATCCATTCAGCCTGATCAAGCCGTTGCAACAGCGACTGTTTGCCACGGTCGGCTTCATCTCGGATACGGCGATCGTCATTCGTCCCGGTAGCTACTCGGATGCCAAATCGCTCGAGGCGTACCAGGCTTTCCTCGACGGGATGACAGCCTATTTCCGCAACCGCGAAGATCCTGCGGCAGTCCGGTACCTGCGCCGTGCCGAGGAGGTCGACTCGAACTGGGTGACGCCAACACTGGCCCTCGCCTACCTCGACACCTGGGATGGGCGGGCCGACGCCCTGACCGATGACGTCAGTCGCGCGCGCCGCCTCGCGGGCCTCATGTCACCTGCCGAGCGCGCGCTGTTCGACTACGTGCAGGCCGCTCAGCGAGGCCGACTCAGCGAGATGCTCACCGCCGCGCAGCGGTTCCATGAGCACACACCCGGCTCGATGGAAAGCCCGCTCCTCGTGTCGAGCACCGCGCTCGGACTGCGGCAACCGACTGTGGCACGCAACGCGTTGAGGGCGACCGATCCCGACCGCGGCCTCAACCTGGTCGGCGGATTCTATCTGCAAAGCCTGATCGGCGTCGAACAGTCCCTCGGGAATGGTAGAGCGGTGCTCGAGCACGCACGAAAGGGAGAGCGCCGAATGCCACGGTGGATTCTCTATCGCGTGTACGAAGCCCGCGAGCTGGCTCGGCTCGGCCGTTGGGCCGATCTCCATGCGGCAATCGAGCGCGCGGAGATGGAGCACCGGCCCGCGGACGCGGCGCGCGCCGTGGTCGCGGCGCACGCGGCGGCGGCGCTCTTGATGCGAGGCCGCGACGCCGATGCGCGTCGAGTCGCAGATGAGTACTGGCGGCCGGCGTTCACAGCGTACGGCGCCGACACGTCGCGATGGGTGCAGGAGGCCGTCGCCAACCTGCTGCTGATCGCCGGCCGCTCGCGCGAGCTGTCGACGTTCGTCGGCGCGTGGGGTCCGGACGCGGGACGACCATACTTCGACCGCGTGAGCTACGCCGCCGTCGGGAGCCTCCAGCTGGGCGATACAGCGGCCGTGACTCGCGCGGAGTCCATTCTAACTGCGACACACCCCGATCTCGATTTCGGCCATCGCGAGCTCGCGTTGGCGCGGATCGCGTCGCATCGAGGGAACCGATCCAGGACGCTCCAACTGCTTCAGCAATCCGCTGACGAGGGCGTCCGACTACAACTGTTATGGGGCATCGGCTTTGGCGTCGATCCGTTTCTCGCTCCACTTCGCGGACTAGCCGGCTTCGCCGAGCTGTTCCTGCCGATATCCTGACCGGTTAACGCTCAGGCGCGCGGATCGGAGTCACCGCGAATGCCCGCCATGAGCCGCGCGGTCTCATCGGACGGATGCACTTCCAACTCCTTCATGAGCCTCGTGGAGAATTCGTCGTAGAGGCGAGCCGCGCCGGCGCGGTCGCCGAGTCGGTCGAGCATGGACAGGGCGCGGCGCAGCGCGCGTTCGTCGGTCCATGTCAAGCGCACCGAGCGACGCGCCATGGCCGCAGCGTTGCTCAACTGATTGTCGCTCTCCAGACGCTGGGCCAGCGCCCATGTCGCGGCGGCCGCACGCTCGCGAGCCGCGGCACGTTCGTCGTCCAGCCACCGATCGAACTCCGCGCAATCGGGCACATGAAAGCCCGGCAGGAGCTCGCCGCCATAGAGTCGCAGCGCCTCCATGAGCATCCCTGAATCAGCGGCCTCGCTGAACGCGGTGGCATCGCACCGAACATGCGCCGCCGACAGCGCGACTTCCTCGTCACCACGCGACGGCAGCGCATCGGCGCCCAATGTGGCGCGCGCAGCATGGATGGATTGGCGCACCGCCCTGCGAGCACGCTCCTGATCCAGATCCGGCCAGAAGAGCGCGGCGAGCAGATCGCGTCGCACGAATCGACCGATCGACGGCAGCGACAGGTACGCGAGCATGCCGACGATCTTCGACTGAACGAGCAGCGAGTTTTCGGCGCCAGTGGGGCCCTTCAGATCGAGTCCGCCCAGCAGCGTCAGCGTGTACGGGGGGTTTGTCACGCCCGAACATAGCGCCGCGCTGCAGACGAGACAGCATCGAATGTCAGGAACGCGCGATCGACGTTCAATCGACGCTCAGCCGACGGGTCGGCGACGGAAGGCCAACGCACTCCACCTAGCGTGCTGGCGTCGCCGTCATCTCGATTCTCGCACCGGAGCGTTCCATGTCGATTCTCGCCTTGATTCCGCTGGTCATCACCCTCGCGGGCGCGCCAGCTCAGCCACAGCCACAACTGCGCGTCAGCGTCGACTCTGCGCAGCATCAGGTCGTCATCACCGTCGGCCCACTGCACATGCCGGCGGCCACGCCATACGAACATCACATTGCCGCCGAACCGGTGCGGTTCGCGTGGCCGGTCTCCGGCTGGATGCGCGGCTTTCGGGTCGATCTCGTCGATTCAACGGGACGGGGCCTGCCGCGAGAGATGCTGCATCATGCGGGTGTGACCAGTCTGAGTCGACGCGAGCTCGCTTATCCGGTGGCGGAGCGGCTATTCGCCGCGGGACGCGAGACTGAGCCGGTAATGCTTCCCGGGTCGCTCGGCGTGCCGATCAAGGCGGACGACGCGATGCTGCTGTACTACGCTCTCGCCAACTCGACACCAGTTGCCGTGGATGGGGCAGTGCTGCGGCTGACGATCCCCTGGGTAGCCGAGGACGCACGCGGGCAGCGCGACGTTTTCCCGGTGTACTTCGATGCGCACCCCGTCATCGGCGCGCTGAGCACGTTCAACCTGGCTCCCGGCCGGTCCATCACCAGCGCCGAGTTCGTGGTTCCAGTGACCGGACACCTCCGCAATCTGGGCGGTCACCTCCACGACTTTGGCATCGAGCTGCGTCTCGAAGATGCCGAGACGAACGAAGTGTTGGTGCGGCTTCGTGCCGATCGAGCGCCCGATGGCACGGTGCGCGACGTCGACCGCACGCGGTTCTTCTTCAAGCGCAACGGGCTGCGCCTCGCGGCCAATCATCGCTATCGCGTCGCGGCCGTCTATGAGAATCCTCGTTGCTCGCAGGTTGCCGGCGCGATGGGATTGCTCGTCGGTGTGTTCGTGCCGGAGAACGTGTCCGAATGGCCGGTCGTCGATGCGACTGACTCCAGCTATCAAAAGGACCTTGCGTGGCTGCTCGAGTACGGAGATCCCGGCGCCGACGAATCACACCATCCCGCGGTGTCGGATAGCGTCGTGAGCCACGCCGAGCATGGTCCGTCGCGTGTCGTTCCTGCTACGTCATGCGGTGCCGGCCGATGAGACATGTATTCGCAGTCATCGCGCTCGGCGCGTGCGCATGCGGCGCCGACCTCGCCGGTCCTGACGTCCAGGCCGGTCCCGTGGAAACGGTGCAGCCGGGGTGGTGTTGGGCGGAGGGCCTCACGTGGATGGCAGTTCAGAGCGATGCCGGCCCGTGGACGCGAGTGCTCCCCGACGCGCAACACACCTTCCGCGCGACTCTGTCCAAGCGAGGCGGCATAGCGATCGTGCGTGGCGGCGATCCCAGGTATCGCGACACTCGTGTTTTCTACGGCACTGCGTCCGAGCTCAAGGCACAGTTATCGAACTGCCTTCTGCAGCAATCGCCGTGGAAGAAGATGGTGACCGGCGCCATTGCGGGCGTTCCAGATGGCGCGAGCGCGCTAGTGGGGCTGGGGAGCGGTCGGGCAGGATTCTCATCGAGAACCGACTATTCAATTCTGTTCGAGGACGGGCCGCGCGATCTCGTCGCCCTCCGCGCCCTTCAAAATTCAACGTGGCCGAACCGCGTCATCGTTCGACGCGCCCTGAATGTCGCGGACGGCTCGCGCATTCCGCTTCTGGACTTCGATGGCGCGGAGGCGGCCGCGTTGGTGGCGACTACGCTGACGATCACCGGCATCGGCGGCGAAGGCGCATCTTTGAGCAGCGCGTTTGGCACGGCGACGTCAGAGTGGTTCGATCTGTCATATGAGGTTGCGGCGCAGCCGAAGCAGATGATCTACAGCGTACCGGCCGCGCTGACCCAGCCGGGCGACCACCATAACGTCATCCTCGCGATGTCATCCCAGACTGAGTGGAGGATCACCCTCTATCGGTTCCGCGATGCGGTTGACCGTACTATCTCGCTCGGCCCATCACTCACAGTGCCGGCCACAAACCTGGTTGCGACGACTCCCTATCTTCGCCATCAAACGCAATTTCTCAGTCAAGCGGATTACGCGGACGGAGCGGCCGCGGGTTGGCATCAGGAGAACGCGACGGGTGGAGGGACCTCGGCCCGTGTCATGGTAACGCGTGACTACCTCGGCGGGCGGCCCGAGTCGTGGAATGTCATCATGCCGGACCTCACGGCCGCCGGCTATGATCCGGCGTGGGGTCTACAGCCCGGGCTGCCAATCGCGGTGACTATCGAGGCGATCGGCGGCAACTCGTTCGCTCAAGTCGTCGCAGCGCTTCGGGGTGAGGAAGGGCTCCTTCAGTACGCTGTTCGCGACGGCTCGGCCGGGTCGAATGCGGTGAGCATTCTCGGGTCGCGCATCCGGTCACCCGCGTGCCCCACACGGATACGGGCAGCCTCGATGTACGGTGACATCATGTGTGATCTCAGCGGGTCCATTCATGCTGCACGTTGAGGCTCCTTGCCGCTGACAATCACGATCGGACGTACCCCGCAACACCCGGCAAGCTAGCTTCGTAAAAGGAAGCGAGGCGGTGATCGCATTCATCTCCACCTATGAGCGGCGCATGACACTCGACAGACGTGCATTCGTGGCAACCGCCGCCTCGCTGGCCGCAACCGTGATGTCCCGCTCATCCGAAGCACTCGGCACGCCGATGACCACCATCAGCGGCGCCGACGACCCGCTCGGCATCCGTGGCGATTTTCCCATCGTCAACGACCGCATCTTTCTCAACTCGGCGTACATCACTCCAATCCCGAAGCAGGTGGTCGCTGCCGGCCATGCCTTTCTGGAGGAGAAGTCGCGCAACTCGTTTCAGCTCGGCCCACTGCTCAAGAAGTGCGACGACGTCCGCGCACAGTTCGCACGTCTGATCAACGCAGCGTCGCCGGACGAGATCGGGTTGCTGTTCTCGACGGCCGAAGGCGAGAACGTCGTCGCCGCCGGATTGGATCTCGTCCAAGGGGACAACGTCGTCATCGACGAGCTGCACTACGACACGGAGTTCGTGCTGTATCGCACGCTGGAGAAGACAAAGGGCATCCAGCTTCGCATTGCCAAACATCGCAACGGCGTGGTCGACGCGAGCGACATCGAACCTCTCGTCGACAGGCGTACGCGGCTCGTGTCGGTTGCATGGGTGTCGCACCAGAATGGATTCTGCCACGACATGCGGCCCATCGCCGACGTCGCTCATGCGAAAGGCGCGCTGTTCTACACCGACGCCATCCAGGCGGTGGGCTCGTTCCCGATCGATGTACAGGCAGCGGGCGTCGACTTCCTCTGTGCGGGCACGTACAAGTGGCTGCTCGCGAGCTTCGGCGTCGCACCGTTCTATGTGCGGGCCAGCGTCGCTGATCGGCTGCGGCTCGATCGGTTTGGTGAGATGCACGCGCGCGAACTCCCCGACCACACGTTCGAGATCGAGACCAAGGCAAAGCGGTTCGACTATTCGAGCCGAGCGTTCGGGGATGTGTACACGCTGAGTGCGGGGCTCAAGTATCTCGAGAAGGTGGGTGTCGCACGCATCGGTGCACATACGTGCGACGGCCTGGCGCGTCGGCTACAGAACGGCTTGGCGAATCAGGGACATCGGCTCTTCACGCCGGTGGGGAATTGGTCGTCGATCGTGACGTTTTATTCGACCAAGACGCCCGCTCAAGTGCGCGCAGCATTCGATGCGGCGAAGATCGAAGTCACGGTGCGGAATGGGATGGTGCGCATCTCGCCGGCGCTGTTCAACACCAGCGACGACATCGACAGGTGTCTGCACGTCACGCGCGAGTTGGCGTAGCTGCTCGCCTCTTTACGCGCCCCCGAAAAAGTCTTTCTTGACGCGGGCGAGAAGACTGACAGATTGTGCAAGCAGGCTGTTGCCTGGCCGGGATGTTGAAAGCTTTGACTCGCCGTCGGATTGTATGGGTAGCACTCTCGAGATGTGACGTCTCCGTACACCGTTGCGCACCCACTCCCGAAAAACTATGCCTTCCCGGAACGTCGTCGTCGGCGTCGTACTCGCAATCGTTGCCGCTGTGGCGCTCTATTTTCTGGTGGTGAAGCCAGGAAAACGCGGTGGCCACGAGTTCGTGGGCTACTCGGCGCATCCGTTCAAGGCATTGAAGAACGAGACTATCGAAGTCAATTGGGACTTTCCTGGCTCGATTCCAGGCCGTTCGGCGCGGCTAGGCTTAGTCAACGAGGCCACCGGGGAAGGGACTGCGCACCTTCCGCGCGACGGGAAACCGTGGGCAAAGACCTATCCAGCGGACGCAAACGCCGATTGGACGCTGGACATCTTCGCTGTGTTTAACAACAACGCGGACATACCTAAGCTCCGCCTGTCGACGAATGCGAATGTCACGACGTACGAGTTCGCGAACGACGAGACCTACTCTCCTGTCTTGCTCAAGGTGGTCGTGACCCGAAGGTGATGGAAGTCCTGTTCGTGCTGCGGACGCAAGCTGATTTGGACCTCAAATCGACGCACTATTCATCAGAGGAACTACCATGCGTGTCCGGCGTTCTGCCTTCTCGCTCATTAAGGGCGCATTTCTCGTTTTATCGACCATGGCATTCGGCGACTGCGACCACGACGATATTTATTGCCACATCGATGGTACACCCCCCGCGTGCGCGGGCGTGCTCGTTGCGACTTTCAAAACCGATCATTTCGCCCAGAGTCTTAAAGACGCCTATAAGAGCATAGTACTGGGGGACGAGTCGGATCGCGTCACTACGATGAAATGCCCTATCGGCACTATTCAGAATGCGACGGATCAGTGCAATTACGGGACGACCTCGGCCAATGCCGACATGCGTCGGTTGAAAGACTCAGACATCACGCCTGATCGACAGGTTGTGGTCGGCGCCATCGACTGGCTGCCAGACGTTCAGTACGTGGACAAGCTCTATAAGACGGGAGAGAATTTGGAATCTGCCGAGGCTCGGACGTACATCGTTGCCGAGTCTGTCGCCGAAGCAACTCAGCCCTTGGAGGACAGCACGCCGGTGTTGAAGTACACGATGTACAGGACCTACCCGCGCGACCCCGTTGCGAAGCCTGTAGGTAGGGGAACCATTTCGCGGTGTGGTAAGATTCACACTGGGATTGTTAGCGCCGGTTTCAGATCGTGCCCCGCGTTGATAGCGGCGCACGCGATTGAAGCCGCCGCTCCGGGGATCAGGTTTGCTGACATCGCGCGAGCAGTTCGCTGCACTGCCCGACTGAAAGATGCTTGTGCGAAGGAACGGCACAGCAATCTCGAGATGCTACGAAAAAGGGTTCCACAAGAGAAGTTGATGGCTCTGCAAACCGAGTTCAGCATCCTGGCGAATGAGGATTCCAGCATTGCCGCATACTGGTTCTCCTGCGCCAGCGGCTGCTGCGTCGCGAATCCCTAATCACCAACGAACGTCATTGGCATAGCAACGACCGGTGCGTGCGTTACCGCGGCCCTTGTTGCCGCGCGGAAGCGCTAGCCTCGCGTAGCGCAGCAACAGCCGACGCCCATCGCTGCGCGCCGGCCGCGTCCGTTGACCTCATCAGCTCTGCTCGCAAGCCCATCGCTCGAACAAGCATGGCCGCTTGCACGGGGATATAGAACTGGCGCGGAGGGGAGTACCGCAACAAATCGAGCGTCGGGTTCAGCGTGCGTAGCGCGCGTGCCGTATCACCGATCTGCGCCCACAACCAGGCCTCACAGTAAAGGCGGTCGATTGTAAGATCCGAAGCGCGCATTCCCATTCGCGCTTGTGCTGACGCTGTCAGGAGCCTTTTCGTCGTGGTCACGTCCTTTCGCGCGAAGGCCGCTTCGGCCGCTGCAATGCCGCCGATGTCGCGCACAGCTGTGATAGAAGGCGACTCGTAAAGGGGAAAGGCGGGTTCCAGTGAGTGGACCAACAACATAGTTCTCGCGAAATCTTGCTTGGCCGGAACTACCTGACTGGCAATCGCGTTCTCGACGCTCTTCTCCAGGCTGCGAACGCTGTCGATGGGACCACCAACTGCCGCGTAGACCGCGAGCATGTTACCCAGGCTCTGAACAGTCGGTGGGAAATTAGCGTCGTGAACGTCGACCGCGCGCGCCATCATTCGTGCCGCCGAGTGTGCGTCGCCGAGTGCCGCGGCGACGCTCGCCAGAAGTGTATCCTCGGGAACTGGCGCATCGATGGAGTGCCTTAGCAGCGAGTCACCGAACGCGCGAGCCAGCCTCAGGTCTTGCGGTCGATTCGGAATCGCGGCCTTCACCCGAAGCCAGAATTCACTCACGGCTAGCTGAAGGCGTTGATGCGAGTTCGTGCTGAGGACGAACGCGCGGTGAATCGTGTCCGCCGCGGCCTCGTGACCCAGGTTTGTCATTGCCAACCCGAGTTCTTCGAGCGCGTCGGCGTTGTTCGGAAAGCGCGTCACGCGGCGCGTTGCAAGATCATAGAAGGTCTTCCGCTCGCGCTCGATGGCCGCCGGATGCGTCGCGGGCGGAGCCTTGTTCAATTCCGACATTGGCCGTGGAACGAACGCGAGCGTATCGTCTAGCAGCTGGGGATATGCGCCGTACTCGATGGCGTCGGACCCTGCGGCAAATCCAAAGTGGATCGCCAGCATGTCAGTATTCAATACGCGCCGGAGTAACAGGTCGGCGCGCGCCGCACAGCACACATCCACCGAATCGAGGGTGGCGAATGCACGGCGAATCGCCTCTCCCGCACTGTGAGCGCTTCCGCGAAACCGTAGTCCGGATGGAGAGCGCGCATCGGGTAGAACGGTTCTATCGAGACGGTTGCACTCCGAAACGCCGTACCACGCTCCAAAGTCGAGCGAATCGTGCGTGGACAGGGAATCGAATTGCGGACACGCCGACTCAAACTTGCCGCGGACGAGATCGAGAAGGGCAGCAGCTCGACGTCGATCGTTGGCGCTCAACGTCGGCGCACGCATCGATCGTGTGACGTAGTCCTCGACATCGGGGCGGTTGTCGGCCGCCCAATGGCGCACCTCAGCCAGTGCAAGCGCGGCTTCGGCGAAGTCATGGTCAAGTGCCAGTGCGCGCGCGAAGCTCGAATCGGCGACTGGAAGATTCCATCGGCGAGTCGCGTGGCGTCCCTGCAGAAACGCGTTGAACGCGGCGAAATTGCGGGTACCGCGTGCCGCCGGCTGGTATCGGCGTTCTTCCTCGCCGAACAGCAATGAGTACGCGAGATCGCCGACGATCGAGTCCGATGTCGACAGTTCTGCGGGCGCGACAGTGCTAATGGTCTGTGCTGGGCGCCGGTTCAGAGCGTCGTACCGCGTCAGATTGATTCGTACACCCGAGGCCTCGCGCGTGACGGAGCCAAGAACGAAGGTGCCGGCGCCAAGCGTCCGCGCGATCACACGGCCATCATCTGCCCCTAAAGACGCTGAATTGTGGCCCTCGAGCGCATTCTGCACGTCGCGGTCAGAGGGCAGCGTAACTCCCTGCCAATGGCTCATCGAACTGATCAATCGTCGATTCAAGGCGAGGTCGTTCGAATCGCCCTGCGATGATCGGAATGGGAAAACAATGTAACGTGAGTCGTCCACGCACCTCGGCAACCAACAGCCAACTGATGTCCGGACGTAGACGGCAACGCTGAGGGCCACCACGACCGAAATCGTGATCAATCCGAGGACCAGACGCCAATTGAAGGAGCGAGGCGCTTTCTGGACTCTTAGCGCATCAGCGAACAGACGAATCGATTGGTAGCGATCGTTCGGGACTTTCTCCAGCGCACGCATAGCGGCGACGTGAACTGCGGCGGGCGCGGCCCTCCGTCTGGCGTTCAGCGGTGGAGGAGGTTCCACGATGTGCCGCATCGCGATTGCAGACGCAGTTGGTCCGGTGAATGGGGGCTCGCCGACCAGCATCTCGTAGAGGACGCAGGCCAGGGCATACTGATCGGATGCCGGGCCGACACTCCGCTCAGCCGACGCCTGTTCCGGGCTCAGATAGAGAGGCGTTCCTACCGACACGCCGCTCGCCGTCAACCGTTGGGCGTCGATGTCGCTCAACATGCGCGCAAGCCCGAAATCCACGACTCGCGCGCCGCCATCCGTGAGAATGATGTTCTCGGGCTTCACATCCCGATGAACGACTCCGGCATCGTGTGCGAACTGCAGCGCAGACGCGACCTGTTCGGTGATCTCCAGGGCTCGCTCAACAGAGAGCTGCTTTTCGCGCTGGAGCGCCTGACGCAGACTCTCGCCGCCCAAATACTCCATGACGTAAAACAGGCGTCCATCGGTCGTCCCGGAATCGAACACGCCGATGATGTTGGGATGGTGCAGACCGGCGGCGATGCGAATTTCCGACTGGAATCGCAAAATCCCGACGTCGTTCGTCAGCGAGACGTGCAGGACCTTCATCGCTACGTCACGATCGAGCTGGAGATCCCGCGCGCGATATACGGTTCCCATGGCGCCGCGACCCAGTTCGGCCTCGACTCGGTATCGAGACGAAAGCGGCTGCTCGAAGCTACCAAATCGGTGGGTCGATGACGTCGTCATCCGATTGGCGACACGGGGAAGGTCAGAGATCCAGAAGGCTCCGACTCGACCATATTACCGACGCGGCGGAGTGCATGCTACCCAACGCTGCATCTCCCCTGAGACGATAGTAGGGCCAGCGCGCTGCGATCGTCCTCGCCAGGCGGCCCATGAAGGCGCGCGTCATGGCCGTGCTTCGGCGCGCCGCTTCACTGACGCATCGAACGATGCTTCGAACGCACCATTGCTCACGCACTCGGTCGGAGCGGCGGACGTGCCGTCGTTCTTCACGAGCAGGTAGCGCGCGCTCGACCGCACGGACGCGCTGCTCGAATCGCCGCGAACGAGGATCGTATACTCCACGGCAGTCGGCGCGAAGTGGAACGACGCAAACGTGCCGCAGTCGGCCCATTTCGTCGGCTCGGTCGTGACGCCTTGCATCGCGATGGTCTGCGTCGCAATGAAGCCCGACGCTCGCTCCACGCTTCGCAGCGGAATATCCTGCTGGCCAAGCTGATCGATGACGGCGTCCCACGTGCGGGCAATGGAGGCCGAGATGGATGCCGGAGGGCGAGGAGCGGAGTTCGGTTCGGGAAGACGAACGCACGCCGCGAGCAGGGCGCATGCGAGCCCGGCGGCGGTGAAGACGGTGTGTCTGGACATTGTGCACGCTCACGGTGAGTAGGAAGAGTCGCGTCTGGTGGACGCTCCTCAGGGTACTCCCGCTTAGTCGTTTCGCGCTTGCAGAAAGCGACCCTTTTTGTACAATCGCGCGGTGCGATTTCGATGTCACCGATGCCAGTGCTTCACTCGGCACGAGAGATACGCCTTGGCTTGAAGAGGTCGATCCGGATGGTAGCTCACCTTGAAATGGCTGAGCGCTCTGTTCACGATGCTCGACACCGCGAGGCTTCCGAATGACGTAGACACGAGGGACTCGGGCCAGGTCCGGGGCGCGACCATGTGGGGAGCGCATCCAGGCCAGGCGAGAACTCCCGCGCGCTTATCGGGAAGACACAGTCCGGACTCGGTCAAGAGATCGCCGAAGAGCGTGAACCGCGGATCGCCGTCCGGCTCCGCCCTGCGGCGAAAGAAGAACTCCAGACCGATCCCGGGTTGGACCGTGTCATCGATATCGAGATTGATGATGGCGAGATCCGCGAGACCGGCGAACCTGGCGATGATGGCTTCGATTTCCTGGATCGCGCCCGTCCATCCCACTCCGCGGAGATAGTCGGGCACTCGGCTCGGCGGTATCCCAATCGCGCTGAATCGGATACCACGCGCGCGCCGCGCCAGCATGAGGCCGAGCGAGTAGAGCCGGCTGCCGCTTGGCAGTTGGATCAAACACTCGAGGAGTTTTTGATCCGTCCCCTCTGGCACGGCACTGCCGATCAGAAGCGGAAGGGCCGTGCGCACCATCACATGATGGAGGTCCGTCGCACTGCCGGCAAACGTCGACGGCCCTTCACTCCACTGTTCGGCGTCTGCCGGAAGCAGGAACACACTCGGCACGGGCACTCGTGGGGGCGGACCAGCCACGTCGAACTCCAGCCACACGTGATCGAGGCGCGTGTAGAGAGGAGACCGGGGCGATGCCCACTCACGGGAGAATCGGTGGACGCGAGCCCAGATCGGATGCCCGAGAAGTCCCGCCGACGGACCGGCCACGTGCCCCCGGCCGGCCAAAATTTCGCGGCCACCGTCAGAGCTGCCAAAGCGGAGGGATAGGTCCGCGCGCGCTTCTGACTCGCCAAGCCGGCACTCGAGACAGAGACCAACGAGGTGACGCGGCAGCAGACGCGCGAGGCTCTCGAGGTCGGCCCGACTCGCCGGTGAGACGAGCGCCTCCGAAAGGTATGGACTTACAGCGGCGATAATATCCCGAATGTCATCCACGGATACACCCCGTGTTCATGTCAGTCCGTGAGAGGCGCGCTTCCGAGAAGGAACTCACCGACCGACGACTCGACGTAGTAGTCCGTCCCGGCTGCCGCCGCAAACACATCGGAGTCCCCCGACCCCAGAGCGCAGGGAGCCAGTCGCATCGCTGTCGCCACCAGGTACATCGTCTGGTACAACACCCCGACATTTTTCAACGCGGTCGCATACGCAATCGCATTGTATTTCCACGACAGCCGTTGAAACCGCGAGGCGAGGGTGATCAGAATCTGGGTATCACACTGGAGAGGCGCCGCGGCGCGCGCGTCGCGCAACATCTTCTCCACCTCGACGGTCCGTTCGGCACGCTGTCGAAGCTGGTGATCCAAGGGATCGTAATGGTACAGGCCCTCCGGCACGCCGGCGCAGGCATTGACCGTCACATACAACTCGAGATCGTAGGCTGCCCCGCCACTCGGATAGGGCCTGCTGGTGGCCTGGTAGAGCAGACCTCCCGCAGCATCCGGTTCGACGACCGTTCGCACGCGTGCCACCCGATAGAGGAACTCACCCAATTGCCGGACGGTGATGGGCGATCGACCATACTCGCGGAGCGACGTTCGGCTTTCGAGCACGCGTGTAAACGGTAGGTCCTCTCCGGCGAGAGCGTCGAGGTCGGGCCGGAACAGCGGGAGGACTTCTCCCGACACATTCGGCGCATTCGGCCGGATTGCGGGGAGAGCCGGGATTGTGTCGAGGAAGCGAAAGGTTCCTCCTACGGGATAGGAATGCCGCCCCGCGCGGCTGCGCGAATGGAACAAGAGGTCATGAAACTCCCACTGCCTCAGCGCAGGATCAGCGTCCTCGGCCAGCGCGCCATCGTCGCCGACTTCCGCGATCGTTCCCGCGCTTGCGAGGAGATCGAGGAGTGCCCGTGCAGTCGCCTCAGGAACTCCGTTCAGACTGGTGCACAGTTCGCGGCACGTGGAGGTCCGCGCCAGCGCGCCGACGAGCGTTGCGCCGATCGCGCCGGGTAGCATCGTCCTCGCTGATGACAAGGGCGATTCTAGCACGAGCGTTTCGCCGTCACGCCGAACATAGGCGAAACGCGAGAGCCGACAGCGCGCTTCCAGTGGAAGTGTGCGGGCGCTCGGATCGTATCCCCGCACCATCGGCACGACCGAAGCGAGGCTGACGCCATTCAGCTTGACGCTGTAGCACAGGAGGCCGAGGTCGCGGAATCGCTGCAGATGGTAATACAACCACGCGAGCGTGTGGGTGCCATCGGCCTCTTGAATCAGGTCAATGAGTTCGTCCTCGGTCGCTCCGATCGACCCCAGCCGCCGGAGGGCCTCGAGCAAGCCGCCCGTGACATTGCTCAGCAAGGCTCGGCCCGACGGCGACTCGAGCGCAACTCTACCGTCGGGCTCTTCCACAACTGAGATGTCACTCCGGAAGGAGAGCACAAAAGGATACCGCGCCGGATTCGTCTCCGAATGCGCGCTCAGAAAAACACCGGGATGGGATTGAGGCGGTCTTCGGCCAGCGGTTCCGACAACCAGCCGAGCTTCACGGGGACGTCGTAAAGGCGGCCGGGCGCAAAGCGTGCCCAATAATGTCTGAGGCTCGGCACGACCACCTTGACGACAGGCAGTCCGATGTCCTCGCGGGTCTGGTCGAGGACGAGCATCTGCATGCCGCGCCGCTCGACAATCGACTGACAGCGTAGAACGTCGTCGCGCAGATCGTCGCTCCATGGCACGTCGTAATCCCGCCGGGAACGAAGCGGACCCTGTGCCGGCGCCAGATACGACTGGTTGGCAAGCGTTGCGGTCTTCCGCCACTGCTGACGGTCCGGGTCATCGTTCAGGTCGACGCGTTCATCGCGAGCCGCTGACAACTCCGCGCTCCCGAGCTGATTCAGTTCGGTCAAGGCGCGCAGCACAGCGATCTTTGGATCGAAATGCGCTCCGAACCCAAGAGCGATTTCTTCGCGAGCTTGATCGGTACGCCGTGAGACCGCAGCGAATACCGGAATTTCGAGGTCGCTCGTCAGGTCGAGCACCCAGAGCTCCCGATTTAGCGTTCGATAAACGTCGGTGAGTGCACGAATGTACGGCTCGTCGAAGCTCTCGAGGTCGAGCGCCGGTCGACGGACGCGGTTGTACCACCACAGCGCTACTGCGTCGCGCTCGACCAGCTCCATGAATCCCTGCAGAATGGCCTCCTCCACGCTGTTTCCTGCGGCGTTGCCATTCGAGTCCGCTCGGCAGGAGTATGCCGCCGCCGGCTCCGGGTGCCCGTAATAGCAGTAGCTGGTGGGCAGGTAGTTGAACTCTCGACGCGTCAGGTTCCAGAGAGGAGTCCAGTCGATGTCGCGGTCCTCGTCGAGCGGATGTGGAACGTGCTGGAACGGAGAGCTTCGCTCGTTCCATTGCTGTCGATTGTGATACTGCTGTGGGCTGTAGAGCATGCAGGCGTTCGGGTGAATCGCGCGCTCACCCAGCCTTCGATAGCTGTCCCGTTCTCGAATCTCGCCGCCCTGAAGATCCCCCGAGTAGCGCTCGAGCGCTTCGCACAACCCGCTGGCCCGCGCCTGCGCGGTCGCAACGCCCTTACCGCTGCTGCCGCGCCGCAGCCTCGAGCGCAGTACGGACAGGTCGCCTGCAGTTCCTCCCAGATTCTGCGCCGCGGTGTAAACCTGAATGAGCCCTTCATCGTCGACCGCGACGCGAGTCAAGCGGCTCAGCGCGCCGGTGATGGGGCTGATATGGCGCTCATACTTCGCGAAGGTCTGCTCAGGAGACGCGATGCGATAGCCGCCGTCGGCGGTGGAATGCGTCTTCTGACTGCGAAGTTCTAGCGGAAGCGGCTGCCGCGCCGACACACTGGCCGGATCACCGCAGCGGGGACATTGCGGACGCTTGATCAGCGTGTGCTTCTGCGTCTTCAGCGTGGCCAGATCCAAAGTCAGAAGAGTGCCGTCAGACTGCTGCTGTTCGCGTGCAATCGCTTTTACGGTTTCGAGGGCTGCGAGGTGAAGCGCGACGTGGATACTTGACGAAACGGCGGCGTGCGACACGGAAGACGGCGCACGGGTCGATCGTCGGTGCTCGAGGTAAGATTCGATTGCGCGATGACGCCGCAGCCTTTGCGCGAGACACTCCCAGCAACCCGTAGTGCCGGGCTGGAAGAGAGGACCGATCCAGAGGATCGTCCCCGACGGTTTGACGAGAAGCCAAGGTCGCTGCGTTGCCAACTGCTCAGCGTTGAGGTCGGCCAACCCATCGTGGAGATAGTCGTCGACAAGGGCGACCACGAAGCCACCATGTGCCGCGAGCGGAACATCGAGGTCGGCGAGGACCGCCGCGAAGGGTTCAACCGGCGCGGCGCCGAACCCGACGATCGAAACCGTCGTGGCGCGCAGCCGGCGCTCCGCCACAGCGGGATCGAGTGCGAGTGAGTCCCAGAATGCGGCTCGCCCTGAAGGAATGGTGGGATCGGCCTGGGCGATGTAGCCCCGTCGTTCGAGCTCGCCCAGCACATGGTAGACTGCGGCGGGTTCCGCCGCGCCGGCCAATCGGTCGACGATTTCATCGACAGTGTTTTGGCCGTCGATCAAGGGAGCTACCAGTGCGTGCAGCGCGCCGTTGAGCAGGAAATTGTCTCGCTCCGACAGCAGGAACACTCCTTCATCGGCCACGATCTCGACGCGGAAGGCAGGCCTGAAGGCAGGGCGGTCGATCACTTCAGTGGCGAGGATTCCGTTCTCGCCGGCCTCTCGTCACGCGAGTCCTCGAATTCCCCCAGTGTGAGCTTTGTCTGATGCTCGGATGAGCGAGGGCCGCCGGGCCAGGTTCCCTGGAAGTAGTGCCGCTGCCAACCGTCGTCGAAACCGGCGCGTTGGCGCTCGAGAAAGCTGTCGCGACTTCTCGACCACTCCAGATAGGCGCTGTGCACGTCCGGCTGGTTCTGAATATCACGCACCTCCGGGCGAAACGACTCCAACTCGCCGCGACGCTGCGGGATGATCATGCAGATCGGCTGGTCCACATCGAATTCGACCGGCACGTCCGCGCACGTGAGCTGCCAGTTCATCGTGAAGGTCGCCATCGACCAATCCGTCTCGACGATTCCCTCCAGCGGATAGGCGCCGTCGACGGGGAAGTTGGCTGGCCCACGCGCGAGCAAATTGTACCCCGGGGGCGTTCGAAAAAGGTACGGGATGGTCCAGGTCAGGATCCCGTGCCCGAAATGGCTCGCGGCCGGGAAGGGCGGGGCACCCGAGAGGTACTCGATCTCCAGACTCGCCAGGTCCTCGCCACCGCGCCACGTGGCGCGAACGTGATGGCTATTGAGGATGGACCACCCCGCCTGATTCGCGATCAGCAGCGGCAGGCACCGCTGGGCGAATTGATCGCGGGTCGAATTCATCCACGGCCGAGAGACCGCGGCCGGAACGAGGCGCATCGGCGGCCCGGCCGTGCGATAGGCGATGAGGGAGCGATGATCCAATTCGTTCTCCTGATCGCCGAGCACAATCCTCTTGTCGCAGGTCGCTACAAGTCGTGTCGCACAAGCGATCGACCGCTGGGATCGACTAATACCAGCCTGTGTAAGTGGGCGGGGGCGGTGGGGGCGGCGGCGCCGATGGACTCGGCGGTGCCTGCATGACCGTCGACGCACCACACGCGGTGCACCCACCGCCCGCTACCTGTTCCAACTGCTCGTCGGAAAGCTCTTGCGCCGATGGCCGGGCAGGGAGGATGACGTGGCGCACCGAGTCGGTGTCCTCCACCACCTTGATTTGAATCCCGGCAGGGATCTGAATGTCGAACTCCTTCGCGGCTCCAGCCGGATCCGAAACAAAGCGCTTCTTGAAAGCGGGGTCCGACCAGGCGCGTGCCACGACCTGGCCATACTTCTTCGCGAAATCCCGCGTGTTGTCTCGATCATTCGCCATTGCCGATCTCCTTTACGATGGACGGAGTCAGACACTGCAACGAATCGCCTGGCAATCATATCAGCGTCGGCGAAAAACCGCCACAGAAAACTCAAGCACCTGCCAGGATGTCCCGTGCGATTGCCGCGGCGCGGTTGCCCGAAGTGACCGCGTCGTGCAGCCCGTAACCCCAGCCCTCAGTCATCGCGATGTAGTCTCCCGCCAGGACCACGCGAGCGCCCACCCGTGGCGATGCACTTCGCGCGGCGGACAGGAGCTCGCTGGACAGGATCGTGCCGCCGATGCGCCAGCGGCGCAGGTCAACATGCGCATGAGCGAACGCGTGCTCCGGCGCCACGTCGGCGTTGATCAAGCTCCATCGTGCCTGCTCGATGACCCCGGCATCATCGATCCCATCCAGCGCGGCGGTTCCTTCGTCGTTGAAGTAGCACAGAAGCGCCGCCCGGGTCCGATCGGCCGATCGTTGCTGCATCGCGAATGACATCGTCGGCGCGCCAACGTCGTAAAGGAATCGAAAGCGGGCGACGCATCGCGCGTCCTCAATCGCGAAGGCGACCACGGTGTAACGCCCGTAACGAGTTCGTTCGAGCACCCTTCGCGCGGGCGTGTCGAGTCCACCCTGGGTCAAGCCCAGCGCAACGTCGGCAGGCGTGGCGATGATGAGGACGCGAGCATCGGCGATCGACGTGTTCTGCCCTTGCCGGAATGAAACGCGGACCCTCTCTCCGCGCTCGTCGATCGACGTCACCTCGGCATCGCAGACCAGCGTCGCGTCGGACGCCATCCGGAGACTCGCTGTCAGCAGGCCGTTGCCCGACTCCCAATGGTGTGGGTGCCAATGGGCGAGCGCGTCTCTTCGCCGCGCCGCATCGTAGTCGTCGATCCGTCCAGGGTGGATCGTCGAGAAGAGAGCATGCAGGACCGGGCTCGAAGCGCCCAGAGCACCAAGGTGTCCTGTCTGCCCGAAGCGCCGGATGGCCTCCGTGTTCTCGGGAACGATCGCCTCGACGCACTCCAGCGGCGTATCTTCGCGCGCGCGCCGAGCCTCGAAACGGAGCTCGATCGGATCACGCTCCTCGATGAGACGCGGGATCCGACCCCGAACCTCAATGGGCAAGAGCTCCGGCCGGAATGCAAAGCATGCGCCCAGGTCGATCCGCATTCCGGCGCGCTCGATGGTCGCAACCCGTCCGCCTTCGTGTGTCTCTCGCTCGAGGATGAGGACGTCGTATCCGCGGAGCGCCGCCGCCGCGGCGAGACCCGCCGGTCCGGCCCCCGCGATCACGACGTCGTGTAGCACCGGATCACTCACCGTCGGCGAACCGAGCATCCGGCGCTTGCGGGGCATGGGCATGCCGCGCTACCCTCTCCACCGAGACAGCGGCAGCCGCCGCATGGAAGGCGCGAATGGAGACGTGCATGGCAACCCCCACGGAGTCCTCCAGCTTCTGGTCGCGACTCGTCGGTGCAATCACTGGCCGCAAACCTATCTCGTTCGCAGCTGCTGCGGCTGACGACGTCGACGCGGCTGGTCCACGCGCGGCAGGACTCTCGGCACCGAGTGAGAGTGTGAGGATCGTCTTTCCGAGCACGCCACGCCTGTTGCTCATCGACGGGTCGGCGAGCCAGCGCTCCTCCGTTCGCGATGCGCTCACGCGACAGGGATGTTCCGTCGAGGTGGTCACTACGGTGCTCGGGGCGATGCCGAAGCTGGCCCATGGTGACGTCGACGTCGTCCTGCTCGACGCCAGCGTGCTGGGGGCAGGCGGGTTGGATGAAATCGTGGGGCTCGAGCGGGAAGCGCGCGCGCACGATGTGCCGCTCATGCTGCTCGTCGACGCGTCCAATCCGGCGATCGCCGCACAGTTCGTGGCACGCGGTGGGAATGACTTCGTCTTGCTGCCGAGTCATCCCGCATTGCTTGCCGCTCGGGTGCGTGCCGCATTCGAGGTGCATCGGCTGCGACATGGTGAAGCCCAGCGCGCCCGTCGCCTCGAGAGCCTCATTCGCGCGGCCGCGGAAGTGGAGGGCGGCCGCTATCGCGCGGGAAGTCTGCAGACGTCGACGGCCGATGACGTGCTCGCTCCCGTGCTTCGCGTGTTCGACATGCTCGCCTCGCGTCACGCACCTGCGGAGCCGCCAAAGTCTACGCCGTGGGATGGCGCGTCGGTGGTCATCGACACGAAGCAGATCGAGGATCTCCGCGCGAAGGTTGCGGCCGCGCGCGCGCAGCAGGGGCGCGTCGAGGAACCGTGAACAGCGCAATCGTTGCCGCGGGTGGCGTGATGGCGTCGACACTGGCGGTGTACGCTGAGCTGCGCCGCAGACGTCGCTGGCAACGCGCGATCGACGAGATCACCACAGCCGCGCGCGATGCGGCACGTGGTCGTCCACGGTCGGCGATCACGCTCACGGAACGCGGACCACTCGCGGAGCTCGCCGCGGCCGTTGCCGCACTGATCGATCGGAGCGCGCAGGTGCCGTCGCTCTCGGACGACGATCTCGCGCGTGTGGCCACGACGCGCCGGCCTGCCACCGCTCGGGGCAACGAGGGCGGAGATGACAGCTCGTTGACGGCGGGACAGCTCTTTGCCGATCGATACGAGATCATCGAGCTGCTCGGACGAAGCGACGTGCGCAGCGCGTACAAGGTTCGCGACCGGGAGCTCGGCGAGCTCGTACTCCTGAAGACGCTCGGCGCGGGCGCGTTCGCTGGTGATTCGGGTGGCGTGGCGCAGTTCAAATCGGATCTGCGCATCGTTCGCCGACTCGCGCATCGCAACATCCTGCGGACGTACGATTTTGGCGAATGGTCGGTGTACTACGTGACGATGGAGCTGGTGGAGGCGATCCCGCTCAACGAGCTGCTCTCGTTGCAGGGTCGGCTCGGCGTTGCCGCGACGATGGCGATCGCGGCGCAGGCGAGCCGTGCGCTGACCGTAGCACATCGGGAGGGCGTGCTGCATCGTGACATCCGGCCGCAAAGCTTGCTGCTGGATTCGCGTGGTCTCCTCAAGGTCGCCGACTTTGGCCTGGCGGCCACCGCGCACCGCATTCGATCGCTGGCGCACTCCGCGAACGATCCGGAGGCGATCTCGTACGTGCCACCCGAGGTGCTGCGCGCCGGCACCGTCGATGTGCGCTCCGATCTGTATTCGCTTGCCGTGGTGTTGTACCAATGCGTGGCGGGCCGCCTGCCGTCGCCACTTCCCGAACCGCTGTCGTCGATCGATCCCGCTGTGCCGCAATCGTTTTCCGATCTCATCGCGCAGACACTTTCCGCGAGCCCGGACACGCGGCCATCCGATGCGGATCAGTTCCGGCGGATGTTGGCGCTCGAGCCAGCCGCGACTCAGTGATGGAACGGCGCGTCGGAGAGCTGATACTTCCGCAGCATGTCACGACCGACGGCAATCTCATAGCGCGTCACTGCCTGCGCGAGTCCGTAGCGCGCTGCGATCTGCGCGAACTGCGCGCGCGCGATCTGCTCTTCCTGCTGCAGTAGTCGAAACGACTCCGACAGCCCGAGCTCGAGTCGTTGTGTTTCCATCGCGTACTGTTGCCGGCCCAGGGCAACGGCGGTGTCGGCCAAGGCGAGCACGCGACCGCCGGTCTCGATCGCGCGCACCGCCTGGCGCACCTCGCCACGCACCTGGTTCTCCAGCCCCGTGATGGCGATCTCCTGCCGATCGTACAATGCGTCTCGCAGCTGCACGGCAGCCCGCGCGCTGCTGTTGGCCACCGGAACGTGCACGCTGAGTCCCATGTTCCACCCGTTCGATTCGATGTCGCCAAGTCGCGCAGCGGTGAAGCGGAGCGACGACGCGTTGTTGACGAGCGTGGAATAGCCCGCGGTGAGGTCCAGTGCCGGTAGCAGAGCGTTGCGGCTCAGGCTCCGAAGAATCCGATCGTTTTCGAGCGTGAGCCGAGCGGCGGCCAGATCGTTGCGCGTCGACAGTGCCAGCGACTCCGCCTGCGTGGCGGAGGGGATGTCGACCGGCACGGTGGGACGATCTGCTGCGCGTACTACGCGCTCGCCGCGCCGAAGCTCGTCGCGCGCTTGTTCACCGTAGGCGAAGAAGATCAGGGTCTCGCCCGCATCGTCGCGATTCTGCACCGCCTGCACGAGCGCATTGCGCCGTTCCGCGACACCCAGGCGAGCAGTGATGAGATCGTTCTCGGTTACCTTGTCCAGCTTGCGCAGCTCGACGTTGCGGCGCAGGAGGGTCTCTGCCCGCCGCAACGACTCCTGCGCGACCGATTCCTCCTCCTGGCGCTGCGCGAGCACCCAGTACAGGCGTTCCATCTCGCCGATGGTCAGCTCGGCGAATCGGCGAAACTGCGCTTCGGTGGAGTGCAGGTTCACCTTTGCCGCGTTGACCTGCGCCTGGCCACCCGCGGTGCCGAATCCGCGCAGCAGCGGCTGCACCAGCCCGAAGCTGACGAGATTGTCGTACTCGTTGGAATTGAGCTGCGTGGTCACGGGGTTCTGGCGTCGATACGCCGACTGCACCGAGACGCCGTACTGCGTGCTCCACGGCGTATTGCCCACGAGCTCCGAGGTCAGCGTGCGACCGGCGACACGCTGCCCGAGTCGTCCGCCCGTCGTCAGCGACGCGACGTCGGACGCGGAGGCGTCGGCGCGCATCTGCAGACTGGGATCGAATACCGCTCTCGCATCGAGCAGTTCCGCACGCGCCGCCGCGACGTCATAGGCGCGTGCACGAAGAGTCACCTCGCGATTGTACGCCGTCGCCGCGAGATCAGCGAGGTGGACGAACACCGTCTCTTGTGCGGCGGCGGGGACAGCTGGCGCGGGCCGCTGCGCCAGTGCCGGAAGCGCGGTGATCGCCGTGAGCATGGCGACGAAGAGACTCGACATGGGACGACTGAGTTGGAGTGCACGGGGGCGCACGCATGCGCGAGTCGCAACTGGCGCGCGTCTTCATCGCGGCCGATATTCTCGCGATTCCCAATTCAGCGTGCCGGGCGCTCCGATGTCAACGCCAGTGCTCGCGCCATCGCTCCGACGCCGGGCTCACGAACATGACCACGGTTTCGCATGAGTCAGATCTTTCGCGCTGACGCGCTCGATCGCTTACGAAATCCGGAGCGCCTCGACACGCTCATGGAAATCACGTCGATGAAGGCGTGGATCGGGCTGGCTGCGATCACTGTGGTCATCGCTGCCGGCATCGCATGGAGCATCGTCGGGCGTTTGCCGGATACGGTGATGGGGCGCGGCGTGCTGGTACGCCAGGGTGGCTTGTACAGCGTGCAAAGCATGGGTGGGGGCGCGGTGCTCGAGGTGCTCGCACCGCTCGGTGCGAGTGTAAAGCAGGGTGACGTCGTCGCGCGGGTGGGACAGCCGGATCTCGAGCTGTCGATCCGCCGCCTGCAGTCGCAGCTCGACGCGACTCGGCGCAATCGGGCCGACATCACGAAGCGGCTCGATCGCGCCTCACAGATCGAGTTGTCATCACTCGACCAGCAGCGCCTGCACCTCGATCAAACCGTGCAGGACGTGCAGGCGCGCATCACCTATCTCGACGAGCGGGTGCGCGCCGAGCAGCGCGCCCTCGACCTTGGACTCATCACCGGGGACGTGTTTCAAGGAACCGTCGCGCGACGCGCGGACGCGCGCGACCAGCTCGTGGGCGCGCAGGTGCAGCGCGAGCAGCTCGCGAGTCGCAAGCTCACCCTCGAGACCGAGTCCGTGCGGCAGCTCTTTGCGCTCGACGCGCAGATTCGCGATCTCGAGGGACAGTTGGCGCTGATGCAGCGCCAACTGCAGGATCATGGCGCGGTGCGCAGCCCATACGACGGCGTGGTCGTCGAACAACTCGTCAGTCAGGGCGAGGCCATCGTTCCGGGCCAGACGGTCGTCAACGTGGAGTTTTCCAAAGCGCCGCTTCAAGTGTTGTTGTTCACCTCGGAGGGGAAGCGCATCACGCCGGGCATGCGCGTGCAGCTCCTTCCCAACGGCATTCGATCCGAGGAGCACGGCTACATCGTCGGACGCGTGCGCTCCGTGTCTCCCGCGCCGCTGAGTCCGACCGCGATGAACCGGTTCCTTCGCAACGAGAATCTGGTGCAGCGCTTCAGCGAGGCAGGCCCGTCGTACCTGGTGGACACCGAGCCCCTTCTCGACGCGACGACGCCGACAGGATTCCAGTGGACCACGCGCAAGGGACCGGATATGAAATTGGGCAGCGGCGCGATTCTTACCGGCAAGGTGACGGTGGGCAGTCAGGCGCCGATCACGCTCGTGATCCCCGCACTGCGGAAGTGGTTCGGTGTCTGAAGTCGCCGACGCAGACGCGTCATCGGAACAGGCCGCAGCGCCCGCACCGCCGCCGGCGAGCTGGCTCCGATCGACACCTCCTAAACACCGGCGTCGCGTTGCCACGCCGACCGTGCTGCAAATGGAGGCAGTCGAGTGCGGTGCGGCGGCACTGGGAATCATTCTCGAGCATTTCGGCTGCATCGTACCGCTCGAGGAGCTTCGCGTCGAGTGCGGTGTTTCGCGCGATGGCTCCAAGGCGCTGAACATGATGAAGGCAGCGGCGAGATTCGGCCTCGAGGCCAAAGGCTTCAGGGTGGAGCTCGAGGACATCTATGATACGCAGCTTCCGTGCATCGTCTTCTGGAACTTCAATCACTTCGTCGTGCTCGAAGGCTTCGGGCCGCAGTGGATCTACCTGAACGATCCCGCGTCGGGGCCGCGGAAGGTGAACTACCAGGAGTTCGACGAGGCGTTTACCGGCGTGGTACTCACCTTTCGGCCGGGCCCCGACTTCAAGCGTTCGGGCCGTCGGCCAAGTCTGCTCGCCGCGCTGCGCCGGCGGGTGCGACACTCCGAGCGCGGCGTCCTCTTTGCGGCGCTCGTGGGCATCGCCCTCGTCGTTCCCGGATTGCTTCTTCCCATCTTCGCCGGAATCTTCGTCGACAAGATTCTCGTCGCGCGGTTGGACGATTGGCTGCGTCCGATGCTGCTCGCGATGGCCGTGACGGTGGTCCTCCAGGCCAGCTTGACCGTATTGCAGCAGGCCGCGCTCCTCCGCCTCGAGACGAAGATCGCCGTCACGTCGTCGAGCCGCTTTCTGTGGCACGTGCTGCGACTCCCGCTCGAGTTCTACTCCCAGCGGTACGGCGGCGACATCAGCTCTCGTGTCCACCTTAACGACGACGTCGCCGTGTTCCTCGGCGGGCGGTTGGCCGTTGCAACGATCGACGCGTTGCTCGTCGTGTTCTATCTGCTGTTGATGCTCGTTTACGATTGGCCGCTCGCGCTGATCGGCGTGGTGGCGGTGGCGCTTCTCGTCGCCGTCACGATGCGTGTCAATCGCGTTCGCGCCGACGGCAACGAGCGCCTGCTCCAGGAGAACGGCAAGGCGACAGGGACGATCCTCGGCGGCCTCTCGTCCATCGAAAGCGTGAAAGCCTCGGGCGGTGAAACGGATCTGTTCTCGCGCTGGGCGGGTCATCAGGCAAAGTTCGTCAACGCGACGCAGGAGCTTGGCGTCACGACGCAGATGTTCCTCGCGCTGCCCCCTTTTCTCACCGCTGTGACCAGTGCACTCGTGCTCGGCCTCGGTGCCCTGCATGTCATCCGCGGCGAGCTCTCGATGGGCCAGCTCGTCGCGTTCCAGGCACTGATGCTCGGCTTTCTCGTGCCGATCGAGCGGTTGGTGCAGCTGGCGACACAGGTGCAGCAGATGAAGGCCAACATGCACCGGCTCGACGACGTGATGCGCTACCGTGCCGATCGCGGCTCTTCGCTCGCGGATGCGGGCGATCCTATCGCGCCGGCCGAATCCTTCAGCCGTCTTCGAGGCGAAGTCGATTTTCGCGACGTCACCTTCGGCTATTCGCGTTTCGAGCCCGCGCTGCTGAGTGAGTTGAGCTTTCACCTGGCGCCCGGTGAGCGCGTCGCGCTCGTTGGCCCCTCGGGATGCGGGAAGTCCACAGTCGCGAAGCTCGCGGCATCGCTGTACACGCCGTGGGCGGGGCGCATTTCCTTCGACGGTACTCCGCATGCCGAGATCGCGACGCCACTCCTGCGCAATTCGATCGCGATGGTCGATCAGGAGATCGCGTTGTTCGAAGGGACGGTGCGTGACAATCTCACCCTCTGGGACGCGACGGTGCCGGACGCGACGCTCATCCGCGCGGCAAAGGACGCCTGCATTCATGACGACATCATCTCGCGACAGGGCGGATACGACAGCGCCGTCTCGGAGGGAGGAGCCAACTTCAGCGGGGGCCAACGACAGCGGCTCGAGATCGCCCGAGCCCTGGTGACCAACCCACGCGTGCTCATTCTCGACGAGGCCACGAGCGCGCTCGACACCGTGACCGAGCATCGCATCGCCGGCAGCCTGCGTGAACGTGGATGTACGTGCATCATCATCGCGCATCGCCTGTCGACGATTCGCGATGCCGACGAGATCATCGTACTGAACCGCGGTCAGGTAGTTCAGCGTGGCACGCACGATCACCTCATGCAGCGCGCCGAAGGAACCTATGCGCGACTTGCGCACGAGGCGTGACGATGACCGAGACCGCACTGGCGACGACGGAGCAGACCGCGGCCGCATCGGCGTTTTTGCTCGACGACCAGGGCACGGTGCATCTCGTCATTGACGGGCGCGTCGACGTGTTCGCGATCTCCAGGCGAGATGGCGAGTCCGATTGGAGGCACTCCGGCCCACGACGACACTTGTGGACGGCGACGAGCGGCGCCGCCCTGTTCGGCTTCGATCTCACGGCTGCCAGCGCGATGATCCTCGCGGTTCCGTCGGCGAATACGCAACTGCGCCGGAGCACGGTGGCCGATGTCGTCGCGCAAGGTGAGCGCACGACGCACCGAGCCGGCGTCGCCACCATGGTCGACAGCTTTCTCAGCGGCGTCGGAGCGGCGGTCGGCAAGCGTGCGATGCCGCCCGTGCATGCCGCCATCGCGCCCGACCACTCCGAGGTGCTTCGCTCCGGCCAGCGCCTCGGTGCCGCGCGCGATCCCGTGTGGATTCGCATCGAACGGGGCACCGCGATCTTTGGCGGCGACGACCGGCTCGCCGTGGACTGCACCACTCCGCTCAACCCCATCGCCGCCGGCGCGTGGCTCGAAGCGCGGGAGGACTTCCACGTCGTCGCCGAAGGCACAGCGTCCGTGCTCGAGGCGGATGGGGCAGGGCTGTGGCGCGGTCTCCACGCCGCAAGCGGTGTTTTCCTCGCGTGGGTCGAGGGCCGGCTGCACGCCGAGGAGGCCGAAGAGAGCGCGCAGCTTCGCAGGAAGTCTTCTGCGGAAGTGGAGGTACAAAGCCGCGGCTTTGCGCAGCTCGCTGGCGTCTTCGCCGGCGCGAATGCCGCCCCGGCGGAGGGGGGCGATGTGCTAATGCAGGTGCTCACGATGATCGGCGAGCAGTCGCGCGTGGTCTTCCGCGCGGCACCGCGATGGGAGGGCGTGGCCCGCACGAGCGATCCGCTGGGCGCGATCTGTCGCGCCTCGCGCGTACGCCACCGGCAGGTCGCGCTTCGCGGCACCTGGTGGCGATCGGACGGCGGCGCGCTGCTGGGATTCTCGAAAGGGGCACGTGTCCCCGTGGCCCTCTTGCCGGTGCGAGGTGGCGGGTACGAGCGCGTGGCCAGCGCGACCGGCACTCGCGAGCGCATCACGCTGGAGTCGGCACGAACACTGGAGCCGGTGGCCTATACGTTTTATACGCCCGCCCCGGAACGGCCTCTCGGGTCGATGGATCTGCTTCGTCTCGCATTCGGCGATCTTCGCGCTGAGGCGTCGATGGTAGTCGCCCTCGCGCTCGGCGCCGCGCTGCTCGGGTTGATCGTGCCGGCCGCCATTGCGTTCATGTTCAGCTCCGTGATTCCCAGCGCGAGCATTCACGATGTCGTCGTGCTGATGGTCGCGCTCATCGCGGTGAACATCGGGCAGGCGCTGTTCGAGCTGGTCCGCGTGTTCGCATTGCTGCGCCTGGAAGGGAGGTCCCACGCCACCTTGCAAGCGGCGTTGGTGGATCGGATGCTGTCGTTGCCCGTGCCCTTTTTCCGCAAATACACCGTCGGCGACCTGGCGAGTCGCGCCGGCGGGATCAACGCCTTGCGCGATCTCTTCAGCGGCGTTGCCGTCAACTCCATTCTCAGCGGCGTCTTCGCCGTCGTCTATCTCGGCTTGCTGTTCGCGTACGCATGGAAGCTCGCGCTGATCGCCGCGGGATTGGTCGCCCTCTCCGCCATTGTGACGACGGCGTGCGGCGTGCGCATGCTCGGCCTCCGCCGCGATGAGCAGGAGGCGGCCGGCAAGCTCTGGGGTTTGGTCTTTCAGCTCATCAACGGCATTGCGAAGCTCCGCGTGTCCGGGTCGGAAGGGCGTGCATTCGCACAGTGGAGCGCACGCTTCGCCGCGCAGAAGCGACTGTCCGTGCGGGCGGGAGCGCTTCAGAATTTCGTGCAGCTCTTCAACGCGATACTGCCGCTCGTCGCGTCGGCCATCCTTTTCTTCTTCGTCGGCAGCCTGCATGACGAGAGCGGAAACGGACCTTTGCTCTCGACTGGTGAGTTCGTGGCCTTCACCAGCGCCTTCGGCATCTTCCTGCGATCGGGCATTTCACTGAGCGGGACTGTGGTGCATCTCCTCGGCGCCGTGCCGATCATGGAGCGCGCAAAGCCGATCCTGCAGGTCGTGCCGGAGGCATCGGCCGATCATCCGGATCCCGGGGAGCTCACGGGACGCATCGAAGTGGCGCACGTGTCCTTTCGCTACGCTGCCGACGGTCCGCTCGTATTGCATGATCTCTCCTTCGCCACGCGACCGGGTGAGTTCATCGCCTTCGTCGGTCCGTCCGGGTCTGGCAAGTCCACCATGCTGCGCCTCCTGCTCGGCTTCGAGCCGCCGGAGACCGGCGCGGTGCTGTACGACGGTCAGGATCTATCCACCGTCGACCTCACCGCGGTGCGTGCGCAACTGGGTGTCGTGCTGCAGAACGGACGCATCATGGCCGGCGACATCTTCCACAACATCATAGGCGCTGCGCCACTGACTGCCGCCGACGCGTGGGAAGCGGCGACGATGGCTGGCATGGAAGAGGACATCAAGGCGATGCCGATGGGGATCTATACCGTGTTGAGTGAGGGAGGCACGACGCTCTCCGGTGGGCAGCGCCAGCGGTTGTTGATCGCGCGCGCGATCGTGCAGAAACCGCGCATCATCCTCTTCGACGAGGCGACGAGCGCGCTCGACAACCGCACGCAGGACCTGGTCACGGATAGTCTGGCGCGCATCAACGCCACGCGCGTCGTCGTCGCGCACCGCCTTTCCACCATTCGCAACGCCGATTGCATCTACGTGATGGACGCCGGCCGCCTCGTCCAACAGGGCACGTTCGAAGAGCTCGTCTCACAGCAGGGGCTGTTCGAGCAGCTGGTGCGGCGTCAGGTCGTATGACACGCGCCGCGCGCTCGCTCCGCAGTGGACGCAACACAGATCGTCGACGCCTCGAGCATCAAGGTCAACGGCGCTGCATTTGACTTTTTCCTGGAAACACGCACTTTTGCGACGCTGACGAGTTCTCGTCTTCACGCATGAATCCGTCGGCGCGCGAGGTTCGTTGCTCCCGCAGTCTACCTCAGCCCGGAGTGTCGGCATGCCAACGAAAGAAGCTTCGACTCAACAGGCGATCGCTCTTCTCGAGAGCATCTCGAGCCGTCCGGACTTGGAGAAGCGGTTATCCGCCGCAAGTGATTGGTCGAGTGCGAAGAAGGTGGCGGCCGACGCGGGCTTCGATCTGAGCGGATTGACGGAATCCGACGCAAAGGCGCTCGTGCTGAAACAGGGCGCGGCGCGCGGCCGAGAGCTGTCCGCCGCCGACATGGCCGCGGTGGCTGGAGGCGCGGCTACTCCTACCGACGTATCGAGCTCGGCGTCTCCCCCGCCGCCTACTGGAGGCGCTCCGGGCGCGGCGGCCGATCCACCTGGTGGCGGTTCCACCGGCGGCTTCAATATTCGCTATTGGTAGACTCGGGCGTTCGCGACGCACCGAGCTGCCGCCATCTGAAATGCCTGGTAGACAGTAACAGACTGTCGTGAGTCAGATAGACGCCGAGAGCACGACCACTGGTTGTGCTCTCGTCGCTTTTATGCTCTGCTTGACGAAACCGTTCGGCTCCTCTGACGACGAGTTCGGATGACCGCAGCTCACGCAGCCCGGCACGCTGTCGATGACTGGCGCAAGGCGATCGGCCCGGAGCATGTGTGCGTCGAGGATGAACGTCTCGCCGCAGCCGCGACGGCGACGTTCGCGACAACCCAGCGCGTGTCAGCGGTGCTCCGGCCCGCCAACACCGCCGAGGTGCAGGAATGCGTGCGCATCGCGGGCCGTCATCGCGTGCCGGTCTACCCTGTGAGCCGCGGCCGCAACTGGGGGCTGGGCTCGATGGTCCCTACGTCGCCAGAAGCGGCAGTCATCGATCTCAGCCGAATGAACCACATCGTCGACTTCGACGAGACGTTGGCCTACCTCACCGTCGAGCCGGGGGTGACGTTTCAACAGGCGCACGACTTCCTCCGCGAGAACAACTCCAACCTCTTCGTCGCCGTCACCGGCGGTCCGCCCGACGGAAGTCTCGTCGGCAACGCGCTCGAGCGTGGCGAGGGATCTGGACCATACGGCGACCGAGCGTACCACATCTGTGGGCTCGAAGTCGTGTTGCCGAGCGGCGAGGTAATTCACACCGGCTTTCGGCGGTTCGCGAACGCGGACGTCGCGCCACTCCGCGAATCCGGCGTCGGCCCGTCACTCGATGGCCTGTTCATTCAATCGAACCTGGGCATCATCACGCAGCTCACCGTGTGGCTTCATCCCAAACCGAAGTTCTTCGACGAGTTCACCTGTCCCGTTCGGGACACCGCTGATCTCGCCGCGCTCCTCGACGCGGTGCGCCCGCTTGTGTTGCAAGGGACCATCGCGAGTCACTCCTTCGGCTTCTGGAATGCGTACAAGCTCCTCGCCATTCGCGCGGGATATCCATGGACCGTGATGGCGGAGGCGACACCGCTCAACTTTCGCGCGCTCCACGGACGCGAGCTCTGGATGGCATCCGGCGCGCTGTTCACGCACAGTGAACAAGAGCGCATCGCGGTGCGCGCGATCGTCGAGGAGGCGCTCGCGCACCTGCCGCAACCGCCGTTCTTCGTCACCGACGAACAGCGCGCGCAATACCCCGAGCCGAATTCCGGACTCGGCGAACCGACCACGGCCAACCTTCGAAGCGCGTATTGGCGCAAGCGCGGTGGTGCAGCATACCTCTTTCCCGCCATCGATCTCGATCGCGACCGGTGTGGGGTCATGTGGATCCATCCCACCTTGCCCTTCATCGGCGAAAAAGTCGTGAAAGCGGCGATGCTCATGGAGTCGGTCGTCATCGAGTGCGGTTTCGAGCCGCTCATCGGGATGAGCTGCGTCTCCGGGCGCTGCATCAACGTGTACCTCTGCCTGATGTACGACCGCGACGTGCCGGGTGAGGACCAGCGGGCGGTGGCCTGTCACGACCGCGTCCTTCGCGAGTTGATCGATGCGGGATTTCCGCCCTATCGCCTCGGCGTGCAGTCGATGGAGTCGATCCCGCATGCGGAAGGTGCCTACGAGGAGCTCCTGCGAACGCTGAAGGGCGCCGTCGATCCGCACGACATTCTCTCTCCCGGACGCTACGATCTTCGGCACCTCTGGACCTCGGACGGCGCGGCGCGTGCCTGACCGGGCACCGCCGCACTGCGACATCGCGGCGTGCATGGAGGCCATCGAGCGGCACCGTCGCGCCTTCGGCGTGGGAGAGCCCTATCCGCTGCGCCGATTCATCGACATGGTCGCCCACGCCTCGAGCGCGACCCTGGAGTGTTCGTGCAAGATCGAAGGCGACGAGATGCACGCGGCGCGGTTCAACCTCTGGTTTCAGGACGATGATCGCGCGGCGCAGATGGCCGCGGTGCTGGCGTTCCTGGGGCACGTCGAAGCGGAGCAGGGCCAGACGCTCGGCGACCGCCTGTTTCGTGCGTTTTATACTCCCGCCTTTACCTGGACCGGTGTTCGCGCCTTCGTCGTCGGTGTGGACTTGCGAGACCACACCGCGGACTCTCGCCTCAAGGTCTGGTTCATGCTCGACGAGTCGGCGATGATCGACGCCGCGCTGGAGCTTTCGCCCTTCGGCAACGATGCGCGCCAGCTACTCGTCGGGCCCGGCCTGCTCATCGGTTTCGACCTGTTTCTCGACGGCCGCTCGGCCGTGAAGCTCTATCCGCGAGTGACACGCGACGATCTGCAACAACCGGCGACTCACGATCGGGTCGCGGCGCTCGTGCCGTCGGCCGTGCTCACGATGATGAACGAAAGTCGATGGTCGCATATTTCCTTCTCGGACACGGGCGAGCGGATCGTGCACTGCCGCCCTGATGATCCACACGGGTTCCTCGAGCGTTTCATTGCCGATCCCCGCGTTGGTGAAGTCGCGACGACGCTCATGCAAGGTGAGCCGCTCGACGTCGTCGTCTCCTGTCGTGAGTCGGACATCGTCGCATCGCAGATACACGACGTGAATCTCTACGCGACATTCGGGCGGTATGTGGGTGCTGAAGGCTAGATAGGTCTCGTCAACGGTCAGCTGCGACGCTTTCGGTAGCAACTGTGGCGACGCTTAAACGCGCTATCTGGCGAGCAGGATCGGGCATCTTCCTGGCCATGCCTTGTAGCGCCTGTGCATCGTCGGCACTTTACGCCCGTGACTCCACCCCTCAAGACCCAGCGCGCCCACGACATCATCGTCATCGGATCAGGCGCAGGCGGTGGCCAGGCTGCGTACGTCGCGGCAATGGGCGGCGCCAAGGTCCTCATGCTCGAAGCAGGGCGCAATTACGACCCTGTCCACGAGACGCCGATGTTTCATGTGCACTCGCAGGCGCCGCTCCGCGCCGCAGGCACGCCCGACAAGCCGCTCGGCTTCTATGACTCCACCGTCGGTGGTGGATGGGACGTTCCCGGCGAGCCGTTCACCAATGCGTCCGACGATCCCAAGCGACAGTTCACCTGGTGGCGCGCGCGCATGCTCGGCGGCCGGACCAATCACTGGGGGCGCATCTCGCTGCGGAATGGTCCGTACGATTTCAAGCCGCACAGTCGCGATGGACTCGGCATCGATTGGCCCATCGGCTACGACGACCTCGCGCCGTACTACGACAAGGTCGAGATGCTCGTCGGCATCTTCGGCAGCAACGAGGGGATGGAGAACACACCCAATTCGTCACCGGGCGTGCTGCTGCCCCCACCGGCCGCGCGCGCCGGTGAACTGCTCGCGCAGCAGCGCGCGGCGACGCTCGGCGTTCCCGTCATCCCGATTCATCGCGCGGTGCTCACGCGCCGTCAGGACGCGGACACGATTCCGGCGAAGCTGCACCCGGGCAACATCAGGGCGCAGCGCATTCTCGCCAAGGCGATGCGCGAACGTTCCGCGTGCTTCTGGGCGACGGAGTGTGGCCGCGGTTGCTCGATCAGGGCGAACTACCAATCTCCGACGGTGCATCTCCCGCCGGCACTGGCGACGGGAAATCTCGACATCGTCACCGGTGCAATGGTCCGGGAGATCCTCGTCGACGAGAGCGGAAAGGCCACCGGCGTCTCGTATGTCGACACCGCAACGGGCAGCGAGCGCACGGTGCACGCACGCGTGATCATGCTCGCCGCCAGCGCCGCGGAGTCGGTTCGCATTCTGTTGAATTCGAAGTCGAGCCGGTTCCCGAATGGTCTCGCGAACTCCAGCGGGCTCGTTGGCAAGAACCTGATGGACACCGTGGGTGCGGGGCTCGGCGGACAGATCCCGCTACTCGAGAATCTTCCGCTGCACAACGAGGACGGTGCCGGCGGTGACCACGTGTACATGCCGTGGTGGTTGTACAAGGAACAGCATGCGGGCAAGCTCGATTTCCCTCGCGGCTATCACATCGAATTCAGCACGGGCCGCCGCATGCCGTCACTCGGAACCGCGTCTGGCCTCGAGCAGTTCACCGGCGGAAGCTACGGCAAGGCATTCAAGGCGGATGCGCGCCGCTACTATGGATCGCGCATCAGCTTCGCCGGACGTGGCGAGATGATTCCGAACGACGACTGCTTTTGCGAGCTCGATCCCACGGTGAAGGACAAGTGGGGAATTCCGGTGTTGCGCTTCCATTGGAAATGGTCGGACCACGAGCTTCGCCAGGT
>JAQBPV010000266.1 GCA_028287345.1 Gemmatimonadota bacterium | reverse complement strand
GGGCCGGTCCTCGAGCATCACGAGACTGCCGCCGTCGTCGTCGCCAACGATGGGCATCGAACCGTCGGCGCGTGTGATGTCCGCCAGATGGTCCGCTGCCAGCGCCAACCGCTGCCGCATGGACGCCGGCACTGCCATGCTGTTGCGGTCGGCGAGTAGGATCGCATGCAGGTAGATGTCCACCGTGTAGCGGTGGTAGTACGTCGCCTGCTCGAAGTAGACGCCATCCTCGTACACCTGCCGCGGCAGCTCGCGCTCGAGGATCTGCCATCCGATCCGCTGCCACTGCTTCGCGCGCCGGAACTCCGGCAGCAGCACTCCGAGATACAGCAGACCGAGTGCCTCGCCCGTGAGATGCGTGTTCGGGCTGAAGTAGGTGGAGAGATACCGCTCGAGGTGACGGCCGTGGATGTAGAGAAACTTCAGCATCCGCTTCACGACGTCTGCCGTCAGAACCGGCGACTCGCGAAAGAGCTCCAGTGCCCAGAGCCACGCGATGGCGCGGTACGCCACCTCGAGGCTGCTCGCCCAGTTGACACCATCTTTCGGCGGATTGGCGTCCATCCACGACTCGAGGTGGGCCGCAAAGCATTCCGCGTACGCCGCATTTCCCGTCGCCTGAAACGCTCGGCCGAGAATGAAGAAGTGCTGATGCCGGTTGATCTCCCAGATGACCTTGTGATCGCCAATGAGTTCGGCGTCCAGGTAAGGGATTCGGCTCCAGTGAATGCGCGGCGCGCGTTTCCTCGATACTGGATCCAGATGCCAATCGATCGGCGATCCGAAATTCAATCCGTCGTGGCCGAGCAGGTCGAAGCGCCCGTCGACGACTGCATCTGCGGCGCCGACGAGCTGCCCCAGCTCGGCAGCCCAACGTTCGCCGCGGAGCTCTTCGGCCGACGTCCCATCGCGTACACCGGCGAAGAACTGCGGCGCTGCACGCGTCACGAAGTGCTCGCGCAGTCCGTCGGCCACGTCGGTCTGCGCCGCGATCGCCTGGACGTCGATCTCGTCGTGCAGCGTCTTGTCCGTGGGCTCGCCGATGGTCGTGGCGAACCGACGTAGCTCGAGCTCCGCCGAAATCGCCTGGAGCGCGCGCTCACGCAGCTCGTCGATCGACCGACCCTTCAGCTTCCCGAGGCGGCGCATGATCGCGCGGAGCCGCCAGTCGCCGACAGTGGTCATCGATGCTCCGGCAGTGCGGATGGGCCGGCCGGTGCTGCGGAGAGTCCGTTCTTGTGCATCAGGCCGCGGTACAGCTGCTCCCACTCCACCGCGACCGCCTCCCACACGTAGCGCGAGAGGCACACGTTGCGAGCGCGCGCCGCCACCGTCTGCGCAAGGCCTGGCGTGCGCACGAGCGCCAGCGCGTTTCGCGCGAGCGCTGCGTGATCTCCGCTCTCGCTCATGAAGCCCGTCTCGCCATCCGTCACGATGAACGGAATGCCGCCGGCGTTCGTCGTCACCACGGGCAGGCCCGACGCGAATGCCTCGATCACCGAATTCGGCATGTTGTCGATGATCGGCGAATTCAGGTAGACGTCGGCCGCGCCGTAGTACTCACGCATCCGCTCCGGCGGCACCTTGCCGACGAACTCCACATGACGGAGCCCAAGTTCTCGGCCGAGCGCTTCAAGCGACGCACGTTCGCTGCCGTCGCCCACGACGGTGAGCCGTGCGTCAGGCTCCTGCTGTTGGATGATGGCGAATGCGCGCAGCGTACAGCCGACGTTGTACAGCGATTCGAGATTCCGATTGCTCAGGAATACCGGTCGCGTCACCGAACGCTCTCGATAGTCGAGGTTGTCGAGATCGACGAAATTGAGGATCGCGCGCGCGTGCAGGCCGAACTGCGCGAACACTCCCACGAGATAGCCCGACGGCACCACGATCTCGTTTGCGAGATGCATCGTGCGCACGGCGAACGGCGACCGCGCCAGATGATCCGACGCCTCGCCGCTGCGGTAGTTCAACACGATCCGCTTGCCGTACAGCCGCGCCACGAGCATGGCCGGCAGTGGCGCGAGCAGGTACGACGTGTACGAAGCCGAGAAGGCATGTACGACGTCGTGCTTGCGAATCTCCTTGAGCAACGAGAAACCGTACGCGATGGACGTCGCGATCGTCCGCACGTACTTGATGCGCTGCAGCACCCGTAGTGGACCGGGCAGCCGCGGATTCACCGCGAGAAACGACACCTCGATTCCCTCGAGCTCGCGCAGTCGGCGCAGCAGGCGCGTGACCTGCACAGCCTGTCCACCGAGGATGTCCATCGACGGACCGACGAGCACCACGCGGATGCCGGAGGCCGTGGGTCTCATGTCGCGGAGGCCCGCCATGTCGTCGTCACGCGCGCGCCGTACGACCACACGAGGTCACGGCCCCGGCGAGTCCGCCACCGCCACGGGCCCGCTCGTCAGCACGTGTCGCGCGGCGATGAACAGCGCCACGCTGCGCGCCAGCGTCGAGATTGCCGTCGCGATCGCCGTACCGATCATCCCCATCGAATACGTCAGGATGAGCGCGAGGATGATGTTCAGCACCGCCGTTGCGCCGATGATCTTGGTGGCGATCTGCTGGTGTGAGGTCATCGTGAACAGGTAGCCGAGCAGCATTCCCACCACCGCAGCGATGAGCTGCGCGATCGCCAGCACGATGAGCACCGGGAACGCGGGCTCGAAGTCCGGCCCGTAAATGCGCACCAGCAGCACGCGACCGAGCAGCGCAACGCCGAGAAACACCGGAATTGACGCGACGAGAGCGAGCAGCACGATCTGCCGCGAGAGCTTGACCAGCGCGTCGATCTTGCCGCGCGCATACAGGTCCGCGATCATCGGCTGCGCGATGAGCATGATGGCCGTTGAGCCAAAGCCGACGAGCGTCGCCAGCTGGCTCGCCGCGCCGTAGAGACCCACTTCCGTCTTGCCGAGTATCGTGCCGACGAACAACAGGTCCGCCTGCGTCGACAGCACGAGCTGCGAGATCGAGATCGCGACGAAGTGCGAGCTCGTCTTGATCCACTCCATCGTGTGGTAGACCGGCTTCGCTATCATCGTCTCGACCGGTGTCGCGCGCCGCAGGTACCACGCGGTGATGACCAACGCGATGCCCGTGGCGAAGAACTGCACAGCCACCGCGTCCGCCGCGTCGAACGACGAGCCGAGCCAGCGCGCCATCGTGAGCAGTCCGATCGCGAACAGCGCGGGACGAATCACCTGGAAGGGCGCCTGCGACTGGCGAACGCGCTTCCAGCCCAGCAGACACGCAGCGTGCAGCTGCACGATGGACGTGAGCGGAAAGACCGCACACGCGGCGAGGAAAGTGAATTCCGTCTCGTGATCCAGGCGATTCGTGCTCGCCAGCAGCGCCACCGCGAGGACGCTCACCGTCACGGTTATTCCCCCGACGAGCTGCTGGCTGCGCCGGAGGAAACCGCGGAGACTCGCCCAGTCACCCGTTGCCGTGTACGCACTGATGTAGCGCACTGCGGCGTTCGAGAATTCGAGCGCACAGAGCAGCCCCGCCACGTTCGACCAGCCGAGCACATACAAATACAGGCCGAATCCCTTCGGCCCGAGCGTGTTCGCGAGGATCTTCTGTGTGAGGAGGCCGAGGAGCAGCCCCGTGGCGTTGATGGTGAGCGCCCAGAAGGCACCCTGCATCAACGTCGGATCCGCATCGCCCGTCGTCCCGCCTGCGCCGTCGCGAAAGAGTATCGACCGCAGCTTGCTCGAGACCCTCACTGCGCCGCCGAGACCGTCACACTGCTCGACCGCAGAGCCGTCAACCAGAGATCGAGAACCAGGATGCGCCACAGAAAGCTGCTGTGATCACGCCTGCCGCCCACATGCTCCTTCACCAGCCGCTCGATGCTCTCGTGATCGACGTACTCGTACACCGGACGGTCGGTGCGCAGCAACGTGTCGAGCCTGTGGCGAAGCTCCTTCTTCAACCATCCCAACAGCGGCACGGCAAAGCCGCGCTTCGGCTGCGCAAATACAGAATCCGGCACGAGTCCCTTGATTGCCTCTCGCAAAATCCACTTGCCCGTTCCATCCCGGCGCTTGAGGTTGCCCGGCAGCGCCACGGCAAACTCCACGAGCGGATGGTCCAGCAGCGGAACACGGGCCTCGAGCGACACACGCATGCTCGCTCGATCGACCTTGGTGAGGATGTCGCCCGGAAGGTAACTGGCGAGATCGACCAGTGTCATCTGTGTCAGGAAATCACGCCCCTCGGCGGGATCGAACCAGCGATCGAGCAGCGTATCGAGTGAGTGTGTCGCCGCCACATCGCGCAGCGGGCCGCCCTCGTTGACCGGCAGCGCCTGCGCCACGGTCGCTGCGTAGCGGCCGCGCCGGCCGCGCGAGAGATCGAGCAACTTGTTGCGACCATACGCCGAATGCCCCATCCGCACAGCAGCAGCACGTGCCAGCTGTCGCGCGGCACCGGCAGGCAGCTCGCGCGCCCCTTCCATCTTCGCATAGCGCGTGTATCCGCCGAACAGCTCGTCGCCGCCGTCGCCCGAGAGCGCCACCGTCACGTGCTGTCGCGCCAGGCGCGAGACGAGCAATGTGGGCAGCGCCGACGAATCGCCGAATGGCTCGTCGTACGTGTCGACGATCTCCTCGACCAGAGCATCCGCATCGGGGCGAACGATGAGCTCCGTGTGCTTCGTGCCCAGGTCGCGCGCGACACTCGCCGCATGCGGCGCTTCGTTGTACTCGCGCTCCTCGAAACCGATCGAGAATGTCTCGACCTGTGTGTTGGAGAGCTTCGTCATCTGCGCGACGACGGTCGACGAATCGATGCCGCCCGAAAGGAACGCGCCGAGTCGAACGTCGGCCTCGAGATGCGATCCAACGGCATCGGCAATGAGGCGGCGAAGCTCTTCCACCGCTTCGCGCTCGTCCGTAATCGGCGCCTCCGGACGCACCGGTGTCCAGTATTGCTTCGTTTCGACACCGCGCTCGGCGTCCCAGGTCAGCACATGTCCGGGCGGCAGCTTGCGAACGCCCTTGAAGATGCACGCCGGATCCGGCACGTAGCCCAAGGCGAGATACTCGTGTATCGCATCGACGTCGAGCTCGCGCGGAAAGTCCTCGAGCACGAGCAGCGACTTGAGCTCGGAGCAGAACGCGACGCCGTCCTCGGTCTCCCAGTAGTAGAGCGGCTTGATGCCGAGTCGATCGCGCGCGATGAAGAGGCGGTCGATCTTGTCGTCCCAGATGGCGAACGCGAACATGCCGCGCAGGCGATTCACCATCGCCGGCCCATCCTCTTCGTACAGATGGACGAGCACCTCCGTGTCCGACCGCGTCTTGTGATCGTGGCGGCCGCGCAGCTCGGCGCGAATGGCGTGGTGGTTGTAGATCTCGCCGTTGAAAACGACGGTCACCGTTCCGTCTTCGTTCGCGATGGGCTGATGCCCGCCCGCCACGTCGATGACGCTCAGCCGGCGCATGCCGAGTCCGACGCGATCGCCGACGTGATGTCCCTCATCGTCCGGACCGCGATGGCGGATCGCTCCGCACATCGCGGTCAGTGTCGATTCGGCACTATCGATGGTGCGACGCCATCCAGCGTACCCCGCAATACCACACACCTAGGCGCTTGCCTCCCCGCTTCGGCTGGCCATCACCGGCGCAGGTGCTGGCGCTGGCGCTGGGAAGAACTTCCGTCGCCCACGGTTCGGCTGCAGGCTCTCGACGTGCTCCACGAGCAGCGTCGACGCCACGTGCATCAACACCAGATGCACGTACAACGGCACCATCGAGCCGTACGATCCCCAGATGGCGGCCACGAGAAATGCGTACAACCCCACTTCCATGTTGAACAACTGCAGCGCGAGCGCGGGCGCGATCTTGCCCATTCGTTTTCGCGCCGATCGCGATTCCTTCAGCGTGATGATGATGATCGACGCAAAGAGCAGCAATCCCGGTACGCCCGTCTCCGCCGTGACGTTGAGATACGTCGAGTGCGTGTCGCGCTTGCCACGCGCGAGCCACTTGTGCTCCGGCTTTTGCGCCTCGACGTAGTGCGCTTCAGGGTACGCGCCCAGTCCCACGCCGGTGAGCGGATTGTTGGAGATGATGGACGTCGCGACATCCCAGATGGCGAGTCGCTGCTCCGACGAGCTCTGATCCTGGCGCGTCGCGAGATCGACCGTCTCTGGGTCATACAGCGCAGCGTCGGACTTCGTGGCGTTCTTGATCGTGGAGAATCGCCGCCACACGCTGTCCGGCGCGATGAGGTAGACGAGCCCCGCGAGCACGAGAACGGAAAAGATCGCGCGCACATTGGTGAAGTATTTTCGAGCGCCGATCACGCCGAACGCGCCCAGCGCGATCACCGCGCCGCGCGACTGCGTGAGGATGATGATGAGCACGAGCAACGCGACGGCGAGCTTCGTCCCCAGCACCACCCACTTCCGCCTCTCGACGGCCAGGATGCCCATCGCCACCGACAGCTGCAGCAGACTGAGGCCGGCCAGGTCGTTGGGATTCGAGTAGATGTAGTTCCACGCAGCGCGTCCTTCCACGTCGCCGTGATAGACGAAATACGCGAAGATCGTCCCGCGAATGGGGAACAGGCCCCACAGGATGATCGATCCCACGGTGAGGGCGCGGAACCGGTTCCTCGTGGTGATGACGTTCGACGCCACGAAGACGACGGCGCACACCTTGGCGAAATTCGAGACGGCGTCGACGACGAGATCCGGGTACTGCGTCATCGTCATGCCGAGGAACGCCCACGAGACCAGCGCGATGGACAGAAAGGCCACGGCGGGCAGACGGAGCGACTGTTTCTCGAGGGGAATCGTCAGCAGCGCAAACGACATCGCCGCGGTTCCGATCGGGAACCGGTAGGTGATGATGGCGAGCATGTACGCGGCAAAGCCGACGAATGCAGGAGTGAATTCGATTCCGTGAAATGGATTGGAATCGAAGCCAAGCTTGGCCGCGGCCATCGCGCCCGCGCGCTGCACGGCAGCGCCCGTAGGCGGGAGCGACCGGCGTTGTATTGCTGGCGCAGTCATCGCACTGTCCGGCGGTTCATTTGAGAGACGCAATCCGACGAAGAAAGACGATTCTGACGGCGAATCGTCTCTTGGACACCGGCGCTCCCATCCGGTGCCCCAGGATACCCTCGCCCGACCTGGTGGGGCCGCGATTGGGCATCGATGAATGTGGTGGTGCGAAGGGTCGCCGTATGGCCCGCGACGCTCCCTGAAATTCGTTGGGAGCCCCCGTCAGTACAAGGGCTCCCATCCACCGGGTCGTTTCCCGGGACCTTGCCTCGCGCCAGTGCTGCGGGGGGGCGACGCGGGGCAGGCGAAATGTGAAAGTTGCGGCTGTCTAGAGAGCGCCCTTCCGGAAGATCATGACGGGTAGCGTCATGGTCATGATCCTGAGGTCGTGCGCGAGGCTCTGGCGCTTCATGTACTCGAGGTCGAGCTTCACCTTGCGCCGCACATCCTCCTCACAGGCGTCGTAGGCCTGATTGATCTGGGCCCACCCGGTGATGCCCGGCTTGACGCGCTGGCGCATCGGATACTCGGGGATGTTCCGGCGGAGGTCCGCAAAGATGGTCGGACGCTCCGGACGGGGGCCCACGATGTTCATGTCGCCGCGTATGACGTTGAACAGCTGCGGCAGTTCGTCGAGCCGGGTCTTCCGGAGCACTCCGCCAATTGGCGTGATGCGCGGATCGGCCTTCGCCGCCCACACTGCCCTGCCATCGGCCTCGGCATCCACGCCCATCGTACGGAACTTGAACATCATGAACGGCTTGCCACCGTGATCGTAGCCGCGGCGGTCGTACGTGTGCTTTTCGCGATACCGACGGTCCACTCCCACGCGAACCTGGGAATAGAACACCGGTCCCTTGGACGTGAGCCGGATGGCCAACGCGACCAAAGCGAACAGGGGGGCGAGCACGACAGCCACGAGCACTGCGATCACCACGTTGACCGCACGGCTCACCATCTCCGAACGAGCCGCCGGCAACACTTCTTCGTACGCGGGGGGAGCCGCTTCCAGCTCCACGAACGTCGCGGGCTGGATCTCGCGCGTAATCTCGATGACACCAGAAGTGTTCATGCGCTCCGCACGGGAAACCCGGCGACGCGTTGAATTTGCAGTATCCAGCGTTGAAGAAACCGCACCCAGCATTCGAAACCCTCCGTCGTACCGTTTGGATCTGAACCCGTGCACAGACTCATGCGTTGCGTCTGACGGTAAGCCCCAATGCAGTCCGCGTGCTCAATTGTGGCACTGCCGTCATTTGAGTCAAACCATTGATATACAACTACTTACGCCACCGTGACGACTGACTCGTAAAGCATTCGCAACTCGTATTGTGGCTCTCGTACCACATAAAATGAACAGCACCGCAACACCGGCCGGCCTGGAATATCCGCGCAAGGGACAAAAAAGAGCGGCGGATCGAATGCGATCCGCCGCGCCTTCGACCTGGTCCTGCCAATTAGCCCATCACGAAGAGATCTGCGCCACCTGCTGGCTCGGCTCCAAATCCTCGGTGCCGTACCCAGCCACATAACCGTAGTACTCGTATTCGCCTTCCGTCGGCGCCGCGTTCAACACCGAGCCGATGACGTTGATCGGCAATCTATCAACAAGCAAAAGTTTGGCCGCCGCCATCCGACGCTCCGTCTGACCGATGCGCAGGACCACCAGCAGGCTCCCCGTCGCCGCGGCGATCGCGTACCCGTCGATACCGGCCGCGAGTGGCGGCGTATCGAAAATCAGCACGTCATAGCTCGCCCGAAGCTCGGCCACCAAACGACCAAGGGCGGGTGACGTCAGCAGCTCCGGACTTCTCCGGCGTAAAGTACCGGTGGGCACGAGCGAAAGATTGTCGTGACCCGTGGGGTGAATGATCGCTCGCTGATCGACATCGCCAGCCAGGAAATCGGTGAGCCCCGGCGTCCGCGACAGCCCGAACATCTCGTGCAGCGCGCCGCGGCGGGTATCGCCGTCCACGAGCAGCGTACGGAAGCCCGCGTCGGCGAACGACATCGCCAGGTTCGACGAGATGAACGACTTGCCGTCGCCCGGCGACGGGCTGGAGACCGCCAGCGACACCTTCGGGTTGGGACCTCCCGCGGTCATCACGTTCATTCGCAATGTTCGGAACGACTCCACCAGCTGCGAGATCTGCTCCGGCGACTGCGTGCCCATGCCACCCTTCGGAAGCACCGGCACCGTGCCGCTGATCGCGAGGCCGAGCTCCTTCGTCGCCTGCTCCGGATAGCGGATGCGCTTGTCGATGCTGTCGAGGAACAGCGCCAGACCGATCGCCGCCACGATGCCACCGATGATCGCCACCGCGAGAAGACGCGGCTTGGTGTTCTTGGTCGCCTTCTGCGGCGTCACCGCCGAGTCCATGATGTTCACGTCCGGCGACGCACTCGCCTCCGACAACTTCGCCTCGGCGTACCGGCTCTTGAGCGTGCCGTACAGCCCTTCCGTCACACTCACGTTGCGGCGCAGGCGCATCTCCTCGATGGTGCGCGCCGGAATCGACTGCAGATCTTCGCTCGCCGTGGAGATGCGCTTGTCGAACTCCGTCTCGCGAGCCCGCAACTGCGTGGCGAGCGAGGCGGCCTGCTCGGGAATCGTCTTCGTCTTCAGGATGTTCACGGCATCGGCCAGCTGCTTTACCGCCGGGTAGTTGTCCGTGTATACCTGGCGCGCCGAGGCGAGATCCGCCTCCTGCTTGTCCAGCGCAACGAACGAGTTGCGAAGCTCGGTTCCCGACGGACTTCCTACGCTGGGGACGAACAGCATCGCACGAAGGGGCACCGAGCCCGCCTTCGCCTCGGCGATCGTGCGCTCGAGCGCCTCGCGATCACTCTTCAGGTTTTCGTATTCGATCTTCCGATCGAAGTAGGCCTTCATCGCCGCCGGACGAGTGTCCAGCGTGCCGAGCGTACCAGCCGCCGGCGAACCTTCCGATGGGAGGGTGATCGTGTGGATCTTGAAGGTTTCCAGCGCCGTCTCGGCGTCCTTGAGCGCCGTCTCGGCGTAGAGCAGCTGCCCTTCGAGAATGCGTGCGAACTCGGACACGTTCCGCTTCTTCAGTTCACCCGCCACCGCGACGTACTCCTTGGTGAGCGCATTGAGCGTCATGGCCGCGAGCTTGGGGTCCTCGTCGGTGAGTGTCAGGCTGAGGAAGTTGCTGCGGCCCGGGAGCAGCGCCGTGAGGCGAAGGCTCAGCTCCTGGGACACCTCGCGCGGTGTCGCCACCGCGAACTTGACGTCCCGTCCGGCCGCCGCCTTCATCGCCTTCACATCGGGCTGCCAGCGGAGTCCCATCGCCCGTCCAATGGAGTCGCCCACGGCGCCGCTGTCCGGCGATGCGCCCTCCTGAACGGCCAGGTTCCAGCGCGTGCCGCTATTGTTCACCGTCAGCGTGTAGTCGCCAGGAAGGAAGCGCTCCGAGATCGAGAAGTCGGCGAACAGGGGCGAGTCGCTGGACTTCGCCGGCTTTACATAGAGGGCGAGCTTCCGGACGACCGCGTCCGAGATGCGATAGCTGCGGAGCAGGTCGACCCACGCGGTGGGGTTCAACAGCTCGCGCGAGCGAATCGGGCCGCCGGCATCCTGTGGAGTCTGCGACGCGATCCAGACCGTGGAGTGCACCTCGTACTCCGGCTTCACGAAGCGCATGGCGACGACGCCACCGGCCGTGGCGATCAGCACGACGGCCATGAACAGCCACTTGTAGCGTCGGATGGCAGCGAGCGGCCGCTCGAATGCCGAGCGCGGAGGAGCGAGCGTGGGTGTGTTCCCCCATCCCTCCATAGCGGGCGGAAGTACCGGCGGCGCCTCGGCGACCAACTGCATCGACTTCACTTCATCTGCCATGACGGACGACCCCAAATGAGAAATGCAAAGACGCTCCGCCACCGGACGGAGCGCTGATCACGCAGAGCTACCGAAAGTACCGGATATATGCGACGATCGAAACGAGTGGACCCACGATCGACAGGATCTGCTGCCAATTGAAGCCGCCCTTCACATCATCTACGTACAGCTCGTCGCCCGCGCGGAGGTGCAGCCGGTCGAGCGACAGGCCGTCCGCGAGCGCCGTGCGAGTGTCCTGCGCATTCCAGATGACTTCACCGCCGCGCCGGATGACCATGTTGTTCACGTCGGCCGTGGGGGCGGGACCACCTGCCTTCATGACCATGTCACTCAGCAGCACGTCGGCAGACGTGTAGTAGTAGTTCGGGAGCCGGACTTGTCCCAGCACTGCCAAGCGAATCAGGGGAATGGCGCGGACGCTGGAGTCGCGAAGGTACTGCGCGAGATGGTGCGTGAGCCGGTCGTTCAGCTCCGAGCGGAGCACACCGGTCAACGGCATGTCGGCCATCTGCGGCAACGGGAGCATCCGCCCCGCCCGCACGATGATCGTATCGTTTCCACTGGCGCCCAGCAACACCGTCGGGCCGAGGAGCTTCATGACGATGCGGTCGCCGTCCTGAAAGTCGCCCTTCTCGAGGCGCGTCTTGAGCAGCCAGGCTTCCGCCGTCCGATGCTGCTCGTCGGCCTTTCTCATCTCGGCCTCGAGCATGGAACGGGTCTCCATCTCCGAGCTCACGCCGGGAAGACCCGACTGCGCCGCGGACATCCGCGCGGCGACCGTCAGGCCGATGAGGGCGGCGCCGAAGGAACGACGCCACAGTCCACTAGACATCTTCATGCACTCTATTTCGACGTGGGCAAAGTGACGGAGAGGCCGCCACCATTGGTTCTGAGGAGAGGCTACAACGTCAGCACCCTACATGCTACCATGACTAAACTTCGTGGCAACGGCGTTACCGCCTATCAGTACAGGAGTTAGCCGATCGCAACCCGTGAGTGGACGCCGCAGGGCCCCCGACAGGGGTGAGCACGAGCAACACACAATGATGCGTTGACGCAACACATTGCTGCACCGTCCACACATGCGACTCGCACGCCACGACTGAAACCATACGTCGTTGCTTCACCGCTACGCCCCGGGGCGTCCGCTCCGCAGCGTGACCGGCAGGCCCGGCTCCGCGTCTGCAGTGTAGCAGCTAGTTGACGAACCGCCGGTAAGAAAGGGCACATTGCGCGGAGCCGTTTGCCGCTGCTGCTGCGGATCCCGACCCATGGCAGTGCTCACAACGCGCAGTACACCGGTACGAGGTTCGCGATCCGCTTCTCCGCCGATGTCTTTGGACTGGCGCGCTTTCTTCGCGCCGGCCTCTCTCTCTGTCATCCCGTGAAGTCTTACATGTCGCTCGTCCGGACCGCCGCCCGCCCCGCCCCCTCGGCTCGTCGCGCTGCTCATCTGCTTGGCACTCTCGCCATCACGGCCCTGCTCTCCTCCGGCGTTACCAGCTGCGGAAGCACCACGCCTACGCCGCCGCCACCCATCGACGTCGGCAGCATCCAGCTCAACACCAATGCGGTGCAGGTCGAGAAGGGCTATCACCAGCAGATCACCGCTACGGTCCGGAACAAGCTCGGCGTCACGGTGAGCATCCCTGTGGTGTGGCGAAGCCTCAACGAGGCCGTCGCCACAGTCGATGCGAATGGCCGCGT
>JAQBPV010000246.1 GCA_028287345.1 Gemmatimonadota bacterium | reverse complement strand
TGGCTGCGCCAGTGTCGCCAATCGCGCCGCAGTTGGGTGGAATTCCATTCGACAGCCTGCCGCCACTGTCGGTGGCGCCGTTGCTGCCGCGCGGCGAGTGGCAGGGGTTGATCACGCGTCGCGGCGGATCGCCCGATGATCGTCGCGTCGCGCTCGTCGGTTGGGAGACGCCGCGCCGGATCGCCGTGCTCGGCGCGTCGGGTTTCTGGCGTTGGCGCTTTCGCGGCGGTGTGCGCTCCGATGCGTATTCCGCGTTGTTCGGTGCACTGTACGACTGGCTCGCTGCTGGCCGCACCGATCGTCGCGCCGTCGTGCCCGATGGCGAGGCGCTGCGTGCGGGGATGCCGGTGCGTTGGCGTCGCGGCGCGCCGGCAGACAGCGTGGCCACCGTTGTTCTCATGCGACGCGACGGCACCGCCCAGCGACGCACGGTATCGGTGCGCTTCACCGATGGCGCGAGCGTCGCCGAGACGCCGCCGCTTCCCGTCGGCATCTATGATGTCACCACCACCGGTGGAACATCAGTGCTCGCGGTGAACCAGTCACGCGAGTGGCTGCCGCGGCGCGTCACGATGCGCTCCGGCGCCGTTGGCGGCGAACCCGCGCTCGGCGATGCGCCAGAATTGCGCGATCAGGCGTGGGTCTACGCGCTCGTGGTGCTGCTACTCTGTGCTGAGTGGTTGTTGCGCAGGCGGGTCGGACTGCGGTAGCGTTGGCGCGATCGCAACCGCGTTCGACGTGAGGTAATCGGCATCGCATCACGGAGGCATGATGCAGATAGCGCTGCTGGTGATCGGAGTCGCGCTGGGAGCTTTCGGCGCGCTCGTGCTGCTGAAGTATTCCGATAGTCCCGGGGGCTCGATCAAATGGCTTGGCGCCGAGGTGAGCTCGAAGGGCGCCGGCCTCCCTTTGATTGCGCTCGGTGTGGCCTGCATCGTGTTCGCAGCCACGCGTTTTCCAGACCGCGAGCTAGCACAAACGGCGCCCCCCGTGCTGCCGGTGTATGCCGAGAAGTGCGTCCCGGGGTTTTTCGACGGCATTCCACCTGACCGTATCGACACGGTGGAAGTCGGGATGAGGGACGTCGAAATCATCGGCTCGCACGAGAAGCAGGACACGCCATTCGTGCTGATACTCACCGAGGGCGGTCAGCGGATCGGTGGCCTGCGTCTCCGCCTCTACGGCGGCAACACGTCGCCCGTCTACAAGATCGAGCTCGCCATCGATGCCGGATGTGCGGATGTCACGGATATGAAGAACCTCTCCATCGGTGGCAACCCGCGCGAACTACAGAACTGGAACACGTTGCGAGTAGGGCTGGGCGTACATCATTACAACCTGCGCATTGGCGGTGTCGGGAACACGAACGTGGGCTATTTCATTCGCGCCCAGTGATCTGCGACAGATGAGGAAGCTGGGGGAGCCTGAGCGCGCCGCACCAACGCTGGTCTTCATCGTCGGCCCGCCAGCCGTGGGCAAGATGGCCGTCGGGCACGAGCTCGCGAAGCGGACTGGCTTAAAGCTGTTCCACAACCATCACACGATCGATCTCGTCCTCCGGTTTTTTCCCTTCGGCTCACCTCCCTTCAAGCGGCTCGTCAGCGAATTTCGCAGGCGCCTGATGGAAGAGGTGGCAGCGAGTGACTTGCCCGGGCTGATCTTCACCTACGTCTGGGCATTCGATCATCAGTCGGACGACGACGCTGTCGAGAAATTCGCCGCGATCTTTCGCGACCAGGGCGGTCGCGTCGTCTACGTGGAGCTGGAGTGCTCGGTCGACGAACGCCTTCGTCGCAACGAGACGGAGTTTCGACTGGCGGAAAAACCATTCAAGCGGGACCTCGCGCAGTCGAGAACGCAGCTGCTCGAGCTGGATGCGCAGTATCAACTCAACTCGAAGGGCCGCTTCGACGGCCGCGACGACTACCTGCGCCTGGACAATACCGAGCTTTCGGCAGAGACGGTCGCCGAACGCATCATCGAACATTTCAAACTACAGGTCACATGAAGGCTTCAGTATTCATTGCGACGAGTGTAGACGGCTTCATCGCCCGCGAGGATGGCGCACTCGATTGGCTGCCAGGCGATGACGTCGAGGAACACGGGTATATGGCATTTACCGCGACGGTCGACGCCATCGTGATGGGGCGTCACACATTCGAAACTGTCTTGGGCTTTGGCGCGTGGCCGTTCGAGAAGCTCGTGATCGTGCTCAGCTCGCGCGCATCCGAGCTTGTCGCACCTGAGGGCGCGGCGTGCGAGTTCATGTCTGGCACACCGCGCGAAGTGGTGGAGCGGCTCGCCGAGCGCGGCCTCAAGCATCTCTACATCGACGGCGGCGTGACGATCCAGCGATTCCTCGAGGCCGGTCTCATTCAGCGGATGATCATCACGCGGATACCGGTGCTTCTCGGCAGCGGCATACCGTTGTTCGGGCCGCTCTCACGCGACGTGAGGCTGGAGCACGTGGCCACGCGATCGTACAGGGGTGGCCTGGTGCAGAGTGAATACACCATCGCGTCCTCCCCGCGCAGCGAGTGACATGAGTCAGAACGTGCCGGAATAGGCTGAATGGGGCGGAAGAACAGCAACTGCCTGACTTGAATTGTTGGAATTAGTTGGAATTGCATCATTGCGCCGACGCAGGGTGTTTCGCTCTGAACACGACTCCTTTCTTGTTTCGGAGTCCGACTGTCGATTCGCCTCTCGAATGAATCGTGGAGCAAATTCCAACAAATTCACATGATTCAAGTCCCGGAAGTCGCCGCCGCAGTGCTGAGTGTCCAAATGGGCCCAGCTCGAACGTCATTGTGATGTGGCAGGCCGCCTTCTCACGTATGGAGCCCGAAAATGAAATACATGCTGATGGATTACGTGAAGGAGGCCGGCTGGACTGAGCTGCCGAAGGACGAGCAGAAGCAATGGCTGGGCGCGTACACCGCGTACCTCGAGGCGATGGCGAATGCCGGTGTCTTGAAGGGCACACAAGGGCTCATGCCCACGTCGACCGCGACGACCGTTCGTGTCGTCGACGGAAAGACGCAGGTGC
>JAQBPV010000189.1 GCA_028287345.1 Gemmatimonadota bacterium | reverse complement strand
TCACCGTCGAAGACCCCATCGAGTTCATCCACCGCCACCAGGGTTGCATCGTCAACCAGCGCGAGGTGGGGACGGACACGAAGAGCTTCCAGGCGAGCCTCAAGTACGCGCTGCGTCAGGACCCCGATGTCATCCTCATCGGTGAGATGCGCGACCTGGATACCATCCAGGCGGCGCTCACCATCTCCGAGACCGGCCACTTGGCATTCGCCACGCTGCACACCAACAGCGCGGCCGAGGCGATCAACCGAATCATCGACGTGTTTCCGGCGCACCAGCAGAGCCAGGTCCGTGCGCAGCTCGCGTTCGTGCTCGAGGGCATCATCACGCAGACGCTGTTGCCCAAGGCGAAGGGCCGCGGTCGCGCCATGGCGGCGGAGATTCTCGTCGTCACGCCCGCCGTGCGCGCACTCATTCGCGACGACAAGATTCACCAGATCTACAGCACCATGCAGTCGGGCAAGAAGTACGGCATGCAGACGATGAACGACGCGCTGTACAACCTGTACGTCAACCGTGAGGTCGCGCTCGACGATTGTCTCCGCGCGTCGCACGATCCGAACGAGTTCCTCCGCATGATCGGCCAGGCCCCGGAAGACGAGGCGAAGAAGCCTTCGCTCGCAGCCGCCGGAAAACGATAAGAAGGACAACCGATGCCAGCCTTTACGTATACCGCACGCGCCCTCAACGGCGACCTTCGCACCGCGACGATCGAGGCACCGAGCCGCGATGAGGTCGTTGCGCAGCTCAAGCGGCAGCGCCTCAACGTCGTCAAGATCGACGAGGCGGCCGTCGCGAAGAAGAAGAAGTCGGGCGGCAAGATCAAGATGCGCGACATCGTCATCTTCACGCGACAGTTCTCGACGATGATCAACGCCGGACTTCCGCTGGTCCAGGCGCTCGACATTCTCGCGAAGCAGAGCGAGAACCCCGCGCTCAAGGACGTCACGAACGCCGTCGTGTTCGACGTCGAGTCGGGACACACCGTCGCCGACGCATTGGGCAAGCATCCCAAGGCGTTCAGCGAGCTCTATGTCAACATGGTCGCCGCCGGTGAGGCGGGCGGTATTCTCGACACCATCCTGATGCGTCTCGCGACGTTCATGGAAAAGAACGACGCCCTCGTCAGAAAGGTGAAGGGCGCCATGATCTACCCTGGCGTCATCTCGAGCGTCGCGTTCATCGCCATCAGCGTGCTGCTCATCTTCGTCATTCCCGTGTTCGAGAAGATGTTTGCGAGCGTGGGTCTGCCACTGCCACTTCCGACGCGCGTCGTCATCGAGATGTCGAAGTTCCTGCGCGGTATCGGCGGGCTCGTCACCGTGGCTGCGGTCGTGGGGGGCGTGATCTTTCTCAAGCGGTACTACACCACGAGCAACGGCAAGCTGATGATCGACAAGCTGATGCTCAAGGCGCCGGTCCTCGGCGACGTGCTCCGCAAGTCGGCCGTGTCGCGCTTCACGCGTACGCTCGGTACGCTGATCGGCTCTGGTGTGTCGATTCTCGATGGCTTGGAGATCACGGCGAAGACGGCGGGCAACCGCGTCATCAGCGATGCGATCATGGAGTCACGGACGTCCATCGCCGGCGGTGAAACGATCTCGGCGCCGCTGCAGAAGTCGAACGTGTTTCCGCCGATGGTCATCTCGATGATCGCGGTCGGAGAACAGACCGGTGGTCTCGATGAGATGTTGTCGAAGATCGCCGACTTCTACGATGAAGAGGTGGATGCGGCAGTGTCGAACTTGCTGTCGTTGATGGAGCCGGTGATGATCGTGTTCCTCGGCGTGGTGGTCGGCGGCATGGTCGTCGCCATGTACCTGCCGATCTTCGACATGATCAACGCGGTGCAGTAAAGGCTCTCGCTCAGCACGCAATTTCAATTGTCGCGATCGCGCAGTTTTTACTGTCGCGGTCGCGCTTTTGAAATGGGCCACCTCAGAATGATGCGGTGGGCGCGGGCTGTGTCGAAGATGCCAACGCGCTTCGATTGCGATAGACCGCCAGGAGAACTAGAATAGCCGCGCAGGTCGACAGCCGATGCCCCGCGCGGAGTCGCTGACGACTTCCCGGTCATGCGCTGCTGCGAAAGGTTAGCCGGGAGGACCGCGCTATGGACGCCGATGTCGTCGTAATCGGCTCGGGCGCCGGCGGACTCACGGCCGCCGTTGCACTCGCTCGCGCTGGTCGCAAGGTTATCGTCTTCGAGCAACACTACGTGCCGGGCGGCTACTGCCACTCGTTTACGCTCGGCGGCTATCACTTCAACAGCGGCGTACACTACCTCGGTGAGTTCGGCCCGAACGGATTCATGCGTCGGGTCTACGAAGGCCTTGGCATTTCTGGTGACGTCCAGTTCAGCGAGGTCAATCCGGACGCCATCGATCACGTCCGTCTCGGCGCCGAGCAGTTCGATATTCCAAAGGGCCGCGACGCGTTCGCTGCCGCGCTTGGGCACCGCTTTCCGGCGGACCGAGAAGGTATCGCTGCGTTGCTCCGCACGTGTGAGGACATGGTGCGCGAGCTCGTCGCGATCGTGGAAGCACGACGCCGTCGTGATCTCGCGAACGCACTGCGACGGTCGACGCTCACGCCGCGCTGGGCGCTCAGAAATGGACGCGCGCTCGTCGACCACTTCGTGCGCGACCCGCTGTGCCGAGCGTTCCTCAACGCGCGATGCGGCAATCACGGGTTGCCGCCGTCGATGGTCACAGCAGGCTTTCACGCGGCACTCCTCAATCACTATCTCGAAGGGGCCTTTTACCCTATAGGAGGCGGCGCGGCGATCGCGCGCGCATTCGTGCGCTCACTCGAGCGCTCGGGTGGCGAGATCCACCTCAGCACGCGCGTCGAGCGCATCCTCGTCGAACGTGGGCGCGCGCTCGGAGTGCGGCTCGCCGACGGAACCGAGGTGCGCGCCGCGCACGTGCTCAGCAACGCTGATCCATCGGTGACGCTCGGCAAGCTCGTGGATGCCGACGACGTGCCGTGGTTGGCGCGCCGCCTGGTGGATCGCACGCGCTACTCACTCTCCACGCTGAGCATGTTCATGGCGGTGGACATGGATCTGCGCGAGGCGGGAATGGATTCGGGCAACTACTGGTTGTTTCGCGACGCGGACATCGAACGGGCGTTTCGAGAGGCGTTCGCCCCGATGATCCCGCGCGACACAAGTCTCGATGGGATGTTCGTCTCCGCGGTGTCGCTCAAGGATCCCACGGCGCGACGGAAAGGTGTGCACACGGTCGAGCTCTTTCGGATGGTCAACCGTGCGCCGTTCGCCAAATATGCGGGCACACCGGAAGGCAGTCGCGGTGCGGAGTACGACGCACTCAAGGAGCGCGTGATGGACAACTTCGTCGCGACGCTCGACGCCCAATTTCCGGGCTTCAAGGATCGCGTCGTCTTCCGCGCACTGGGCACTCCCCTCACGAACGAGTTCTACACCTGCGGCACCGACGGCCACACATACGGGTCGGAGAAGAGCAGGTGGCAGGCGTGGCCCTTCGGCTTTCGTTCGCAGTCCGGCATCGAGAATCTCTCCCTGTGCGGTGCCAGCACGCTCTTTCACGGAGTGCTTGGTGCGACACGGTCGGGACTCCGTACGGTGCAGCGGATGCTCGACTGCGAGTTGGACGACCTCCTCGATGCGGGCGGACCGTCGCTAAACGTCTATCCCGCGGAGGACCCTGCGCTCTGGCCGGAACGACTGCGCACAAGGATCGCGCGCGGCGCGGCCGTGTGAAATGTGCCGCAGCATGGCGTACACCCTCTTTGGATGATACAATCTTCGCCCCGAGACTGTCCGCGGAGACTGTGATGACTTCACCGTCCTTCTTTGCCGTCCCCTATCAGGTCTTCTTCGAAGACACGATGGCATACGGCACACACCACTACATCACGAACTTCCGGTTCCAATGCGCCGGCCGGGAGACGTTGCTGTTCGATATCCTCCCCGAAGCGAAGCCTGGCTCGCGCGCGGAGCTCGACGAACTGATCCTGCTGACACGCGAAGGCTATACGCGGAACATCGCGCCCGTCCGGCTTGGCGAAAAAGTCGGCATCCTGATGACGCAGGAGGAGCGCACGCGGTCCAGCATCCGCCTCTGCTTCCGCGTGGTCCGCGAGGATGGGCAGCCGGTGTGCGCGGGATACCAGACGATCGTGTTCGTGGACAAGACGAACTACGAGGTCTCGCCCTTTCCGCCGGGCCTCGGCGATTTTATCTCCGAGCATTCCGAGCTGATCGAGCGTCTCACGGGGCCGTCGTACGCCGAGCGGTGCCATGCCGGCGGGAAGTATCTGAAGGAGATGTTCTCGGACGCCATCTGCGAACTTGGCAAGCAAGTCGCCACCGAGCGCGCGCAACCGCGCATCCTGAGCGACGAGAAGAGCGCTGCATCTGCTGGCGCGGCACCCCGGACGCCCGACGTTGCGCCGCTTCCCGGCATGTCGCTCGCCTTCATGTTTCCGGGGCAGGGCTCGTACGACATCGCCGTGCTGCGCGACCTGTACGCTACAGAGCCAGACACGCGCCGTTACTTCGCGCACGCCGACAAGGTGGCACGCGAGGCGTGGGGCCACGGCTTTCTGCCGCTCGTGGAATCGACGTCGGACGAAGCGCACGACGCACTTCTCAAGCAGTGTCCCGAGCTCGACCAGCTCGGCATCTTTCTCGCCGCCGTCATCATCGGCGAGCGGCGAATCGCGCTTGGCGCCAAGCCGGACGTGCTGGTAGGCCACAGCTTCGGTGAGCTCGCCGCCCTCTGTGTCGGCGGTGCGTACGACGCACTGCAAGGCGTGGAGATGGTCGTTGCGCGCGTGAACGCGCTGCGCGACGCGGCATACGGCGACGGCGCCATGCTGGCCGTGTCCGTGAACCCGGCGCGCGCGGCAGAGCTGTTGAGCAAGATCGGTGTGAGCGGTGTCGATCTGGCTGGCGTCAATCTCGGCAACCAGGTGGTGATCTCCGGCCCGAGGGCCGACATCCAGCGTCTTGCGGACCAGCTACCGGCGCACGGAGCGATGGGCACGGTGCTCAAGAGCCGGCATCCGTTTCATTCCCGCATGCTGCGTCCCGCGGTGAGGCTCTTCGAGTCGGCGCTGCGCGGACGCACATATCGTCCGTTGACGACGCCCGTGTATTCGCCAATCGAACGCGGGCTCTATCCGACGAACGTGGACGTCGCCAGCGTGCTGTCGTCGCACTTCGTGCGCGCGTTCGATTTTCGCGCCACGGTGGAAGCATTGCATGGCGCGGGCGTTCGTACCTTCGTCGAGTGCGCGGCAGGGGCGACGCTCAGTCGCATCGTGCGCAAGATTCTCCCCGACGAGCCGGAGACTGTCGCGCAGCCAGGCGTGATCCCGAGCGAACGCAGCGAGTCGAAGGACCCGCGCCCCGCAGAGAGCGCGGCGAAGGGACCCACCGTCTCCCTTCGCGATGACGGCCCCATCCCCGTTGCCATTGTGTCCCTCGGCTGCGTGCTACCTGCCGCACGCGACGCTGACGAGCTGTGGAGCAACATCGGGTCCGGCGTAAGCGGCATCGGTGATCTGAGCATTCTCGATCCCATGATGTCGGCGGACTTCCAGTCCGCGGGCGACGTCGTTCCGGACAAGGCATACAGTCTCCTCGCGGGCATTGTGCGCTCCATCGAGCGCGATCCGCGTCTGCCGTACTCCGCCGACGAGTTCCAGGCGCTCACCCGCGCGCAGCGGTTGCTCGCCAACGCACTCGTGCAGTGCGTGCACGGCGCAGTGGCTCCGCTTGTCTCCGGCTCCAACGGCAAGCGCATTCATTGCCTGCTCGGCTCCACGGCCGACGGCATCAAGGAGTACGACGAAGCGCTCGCCATGCGCACCGTGCGCGATGCGCTTGCGATGCTCGACGAAGCCGCGCCGCTCAAAGCCGCGCTGAACGAAGTGCTCGATGGGCTCGGCGAAATGGAGATCGGCGAGGCCGATGCGCTCGCGCCGTATCCGACTTACCTGAGCGTCGTGCAGCGTGTGCTCGGTGCAAGCGCCGACGTCACGCTGCTCGACGCCGCGTGCGCGGCATCGCTCTACGCTCTTGATCTCGGCGCGAAGATGCTGGCGGCCGGTGAGAGCGATCTCGTTGTTGCGGGCGGCGTGTTCTCACCGGGACCCGGGATCAACGTGCTGTTCGGCCAGTTCAAGGGGCTGTCGTCCACCGGCTGCTTCCCATTCGACGCACGCGCCGACGGCGTGATCTTTGGCGAAGGCGCCGCGGTTCTGGCTCTCAAGCGCCTGCCCGACGCAATTGCCGCAGGCGATCGGATTCACGCCGTGATCCGCGGCGTTGGCCTCGCGAGTGACGGCAAGTCGGCGTCGGTCAATGTGCCGCGCTCCGAGGGGCAGGTGCTCGCCATGAAGCGAGCGTATGAAAAGACGGGCATCGATCAGAACTCCATTCAATACATCGAGGCGCACGGGACGGGCACAACCGTCGGCGACGCCACGGAGTTCGAGTCGCTGCGCACTGCGTTCGGCGATCGCCGCCCGGACCTGAGGCCCATCTGGATGGAGAGCGTAAAGGGGCTCACCGGCCATACTGGCTGGGTCGCTGGCGCCACGTCGGTCATCAAGGTGGCGCGCGCACTCACGGAGCGACGCGTTCCGCCACAGCACAACTTCGTGAGCGCACATCCGACGTTCCATCTCGCCGAATCACCGTTCGTCATTCCCACTTCATTTGCGGAGTGGACGCCGAACGTCGATGGGAATCCGCGGCGCGCGGGCATCAACGGCTTCGGCTTTGGCGGCACGAACGCGCATCTCATTCTCGAGGAGTACGACGCGGCGTACCATCGTCGCTTCGTCACGCCGCCGTCCCAACCCCGGCAATCGCTTGTCGTCGTCGGTGTGGGGTCACTCTTTCCCGGGGTCGACGGAAGCATCGCCGCGCAGGCCGGAGGCCAGCGACATTTCGAGCGGCGCAGCCTCAAGCTTCCCGGAAAGAAGCGCCTGCTCCCCGATGTCACCGAGCACATGGACGGCGGACAGTATCTCGTCGCCATGGCCGCCGACAAGGCGCTTGCCGGCGTCACCGGCTGGGAGAGCTTCCGCGATCGTATCGGCATTGCACTCGGCACCACGGCGAAGACGGCGCACGGCGCCGCATCGACGAGCCGAGTGTACATCGATCGGCTCAAGCGCAGCCTGGCGAAACAGCGCGGCGCCGCCGAACTCGCGGATACCGAATTCACGCGACTCAGCGCGCTACTCGTCGAGGCTGTGGTCAAGGGCGCACAGCCGAGCAATCCGTATACGCTGATCGGCTTCATGCCCAACGTCGCGTCGGGACGCGTGTCGAACCTTTTCGATCTGCAGGGGGCCAACGTCGTGCTCGACGCTGGCCGCGGCTCGTTCGAGTCCGCGATCGGAATGGCGCGCCGCATGCTGGCTGCCGGCGATTGCGATCTCGTGCTCGCGGGTGCGGTACAGAGCACGATGGCCGCAAACCCGCGTCTCGACGAAGGACTTCCGCCGGACGGCGTCTGCCTGCTGGCCATCACGACGCCGGAGTTTGCGGCTTCGCACGCGTTGTCTGTGGTGAGCCGCCTCGAGGTTGGGGCCGACGCTCGCGAGCTGCGCGTGTCGCCGCCTCACGGCGAGGGCGCGAACGGAACCGGCAAGGCGACACTGCATCGTGTGGAGATGGGCGGCGCGCAGCCGGCCACCACCGTGTCTGGACTCACCGAGATCGCGCGCGCCCTGGACGACGTGACGACCGCTGGCGTAGCCGCGATTGTCCGGTTCGAGACGACGGTGACGCGTGACAGCCGTCCGCAGCGCGCGCCGCGTACGACGCGCCGCTCCACAGCACTCAAGCGCCGGAGCAGTCTGCTCGCGCGTGTCAGCGGCGCGGTAGATATCTCCGTCGTCGAGGCCGCACTGGCAGCTGCGGCGGAGCCGGTGGGCTTCTTCACCCCGGCTTTGTTCACGAGCGCGTTGCCGCAGACGGCGCCGCGCACACCGCGCTCGCCGCTGTATCTCGTGGACCAACCGGCGATGCTCACCGCGCTCCGCGATCGCGGCATGTTGGCCTCACCGGGATCGTACGTTGCCACGCCGGCCGCGCTGGGGCTCGCCGACACGTTTCGCGTCGATCTCTCGACAGACGACACGATTCGCGAGTCGCTCGCGTCGCTCGACTGTGCGCGCTTCGACGCCATCATTGCGGTCAAGGACCTGAGCCATTCCGAGGGCGACTCGCTCCTCGATCTCTCGGCGCCCAGCGATGCGTTGCTCGATCTACTGTTCGCGGTGGCGCGGCATGCGTATCCGCGAATTCAGACCGGCGAAACGGCGCTCGCGACGATGTGTCTCGGTGGCGTGGCTGGCGCGGAGTTGCATGCGTTCACCGGACTTGCCGGCGGATTCATGAAGGCAATGGCGCGCGAGCTGCCGCATGGGGTGTGCAAGAGTCTCATCACCGACGCATTCGATCCGGTGAAAGCGCTGGCTCAACTCGCGAGCGAGTTCGGCGTTGCGCAGTCAGGCCCGGTGGAGGTGTGCTATGACGGCGCAACGCGCCGCTACACGAGACTCGTCCCGGTTCCGCAGGTCACTGTGGATCGACGCCCGTACATCGACGCCAAGTCCGTTGTCATCGCCACGGGGGGCGGGCGTGGCGTCACGGCGCTCATGGCGGAGGAACTGCTCCAGCGCTTCGGATGCACCGTCGTGTTGCTTGGCCGGACAGATCCCTTCAGCATGCCGCAGCACGTGCTCGAGATGGACGCCGCGCGGTTCAAGGCGTACGAGCCGGAATACTATAAGGAGGTGTCGGCGCGCGACCGCACGGTGAAGCCGGCGGCCATGCGGCGGCAGTATCAGTCGTTCGCGGCGGGACGCGAGATTGCCGGCGTGCTCAGGCAGTTGGCCACACTGCCGGGCCGGGTGGAGTATCGCAGTGTGGACGTTACCAGCGCCGCCGATGTGGATCGCGTGGTCGGTGAGGTCACCGCGAAATTCGGACGCGTCGATCTCGTGATGCACGGCGCCGGCGTACAGATCTCCACGCGGTTGGAGAACCGCAAGCTCAGCGACTTCCGCCAGACGATCGGCACCAAGATCGGCGGGCTGCGCAACCTGTACTCGGCGTGCCGCAAGCACGTGGTCAACGACGTTCACTACCATCTGTTGACGTCGGCGTTCAGCTACATCGGCAACGATGGCCAGCCCGATTACGGCGCCGCCAATGAAGCACTGAACCGGTTGGCGCAGCACATGAACGCTGCCGGGCACGGGGGCTATTGGACGTCGCTCGCGTGGTTGGCGTGGGACGGCATCGGGATGACGCGCGGCAGCGAGTACGCCGTGCTCGTCACCGAGCGCGGCCTGCACGGCATCACTGCTGACGAAGGCCGGTCACTCTTTGCCACGTTGATGGCCGGTCGTCCGAGCGCCGCGGCCAACATTCTGCTCACCAATGCGGAACGCCGGCTGTTGAGTGTGGATGTCGCCGACGACGTGCAGGTTGCGCGCTCCGGCTTCGAGCCGGGGCCAGTCACGATTGCCGGACCATCGTGGCGGCTCGATCTCGCCAGTGCGCCGTATCTCGGCGAGCACATCGTCAACGGCGCGCCGACGCTGCCAGGCACCTTCGAGCTGGCGATGGTGATCGAAGCAGCGTGTGCTGCGCGGCCAGGGCTCGCCGTGGCGGCGGCGGAGAACATCATTCTCTCCCGCTTCGTGAAGGTGACGGAAGGACGTCCGCTCGAGCTGCGGAGCGTCGCGCAGGTCGTGAGCGAGACGACGTCCGAGACGATCGTACGCGTTGCGCTCATCTCCGACTTCGTGCACAAGAACGGTGCTGTACTTCAGAAGGACGTCGTGCACTTCGAGGCCGACGTCCGGTTGACGAGTCGCGCCGTGACGCTCTCCGGCCCGTTGGCGCGCTGGCATGAGTTCGCCGGCCGGAATGCCGTCGATCCCTACATGGATCCGCTCGCGCCCGTCCAGTTGCGCGGAACGTTCGCGTGCTTGCACGACATCGTCATCGGCGACGAGCGGCGGCGCGCACGCTTCCGGATCACACAGCCACATCTGTTGTCGTCGCTCCGGCAATTCAGAGTACCGCCGGTGCTTCTCGACGCGATGTTACGGCTCACCGTCGTCGAGGCCGACGGCGCCGGCACTGCACCGGTTTTCGTGCCGGAGCGGATCGAGCGCGTTCGCGTGGTGTCGCCGCTCAGCGAAGAGCAGTTGAGCGCCACCGGGCGGGACATCTTCATCGTCGCCGCGGCGCCGGAAGTGGACAAGGAGCTCTTGAACGCGCGATGGGTGCAGGCACTCGATGGCGAAGGGCGTACGCTGGCGCTCGTGGAATTCGGCACGGCGCGTCGCGTGGAGGGTCAGGTGCTCCGTGACGTGACGGCGCGGCCGTCGCTCGCGCGGCGCTCGACGGCGGTGCGGGTGATGTCGTGATCGATGCGCCGGCCGTGACTGGCGTGCGCGTCCACCACATGCGCGTGCCTGAGGCGGATGAGACACGCGCGCTGCTGGCGCGCCTGACGCCAGCGGAGCTCGCGCGCGTCGGCGCGATCCGGAACGGCACGCGGCAACGCGAGCACATCGCGTCACGCGTGCTCGCGAAGTATCTCGTGCTGCGTGGCTTCCAATCCGACGAACCGATATGCGAGATCGGCGCCGAGCAGCTCGCGGAATTGCCAGCGGGGGAGTACCGGGAGATCGATGTATCGCGCGCGGATGGCGCACCACGTGTGTTCCGTCGCGGCGTCGCACTGGCGGATCTCCATTTATCAATCGCCCACTCAGCGGGCACCACAGCCGTTGGCGTGAGCACCAGCACGCCGATCGGCATCGACGTGGCGACGATAGAAGAGCACGCGCCCTCGTTCCATCGTGTCCACTACTCGCAGCGTGAGCGCGACTGGGTCGCGCGCGGTGGCGAAGCTGTGTCGGGTGCGCTCTTCACGCTCCTTTGGACGCTCAAGGAGTGCCTGGTGAAAGCCGGCGGCGCGCCGCACGCGACGCTCTGGGGCTATGACGAAGTCGAAGTCCTCGCTGATACGTGTCCTCGCGAAGTCGCCGACCGTCTCGCTGCCGGCGCACTTCTGACGATGGCGATTCGGCTGCCGTTCGACCGCGTGGGCCGTGCGAGCTGCACGCGCATCGCGAATACGATTCTTTCATTTGTTGCAGGCATTCAGGAGGCATAAATGTACAGCAGCAGCGCAGTAGCCCTGGACATACCGGCCGAGGTACGCAGCATCATCGCCGACGTCACGCGGTATCCGATCGATATTCTCGAACCCACGGCCGACATCGAAGAGGACCTCGGCATCGACTCGGTGAAGCTTGGCGAAGTCCTCTCGGTGTTGCGCGAGCGGTACGGCCTTCCGCCCACGGCGGAATTGCGCGCGCGCTTTCCGGCGACCCAACTGCGGACAATCGGCGGTATCGCCGAGGCAGTCGTCATACTCACGGGCAATACCTCGACGTCGGCCGCGCCGGCATCTGCACCGGCGCCGGTCACCACGGCCGCTCCGGCACCGCCCGTCGTGGCGCCGCAGACGCAATCGGCATCGCTACTCGATGAGGTCCGACAGATTTTCGCCGAGCTTACGCGATATCCGATCGACATTCTCTCGAGTGACGCCGATCTCGAGGACGACCTCGGTATCGACTCGGTGAAGCTCGGCGAGATCTTCTCCGTGCTGCGCGAACGCTATGCGCTCCCGCCGCGTACCGAGCTGCGCGATCGTATCACGCCGACGCAACTCCGCACCATCGGCGGCATCACCGAGATCGTCGCGGCGTTTGGCAATGGCGTTTCCGACGCGGCGCCTCCGTTGGCGCAACCGCTCGCGAGGACAGCGGAGCCAGCACCTCCGCCAGTAGTCGCGCCAGCTGCGCCACTCGCCTCCAAGGCGACACAAGCGCGGTCGCGCACGATCTCGTGGTCCGATCCGATGGCCGGAGCCGCTGCGGCGCGGAACATGGCGGGCATCGATTACTTGCGCGCGATCATGCGCGGTGATTACCCGGTGCCGCCGATGGCGTCGCTGATGGATTTCACTGTCATCGATGTGGAGCCCGGCCGAGTTGTCGTGGAGGTGCGCCCCGGCGAGCAGCATTACAATCCCATCGGCGTGGTGCACGCCGGAATGGCCGCAACCGTGCTCGACACGGCTATGGCGTGCGCGGTGCATTCCACGCTTGGCCCAGGCACCGGCTACGCGACGATCGAGTTCAAGATCAACCTCGTACGGGCAGTAACGGCGGACGTCGGACGGCTGCGTGCGGTGGCGGAGGTGGTGCATGGTGGCTCGCGCATCGCAACGGCCGAAGCCCGCCTGCTCGATGATGCTGGCGCACTGTACGCGCACGCAACGGAGACGTGCATGCTGATGCCGAAAGGCCCGCGCGCGTAACGACAGAGCCGACCGAGGAGCACTCGTGAATTTCGTTTCGCTTCCATATCGGATCTCGGCCGGCGAGCTCACCATCGTCGGGCGCGACACGTTTCTCACGGAAGCCGCTTTTCACGACGCGAGTCGGAAGGCGGTGATCGGCACAGATTCCGACTTCATCTGGCTGAAGCGAGATCAGTACGTGCGCACGCTCGCACCCGTGACGGCGGACGACCGTATCGCACTGCTTGTGTCGCTCGAGGCTGCCGGTGCCTCGGCGGTTCGCGTGTGTGTGCGCGCCATCGATCAGAACGGCGCGGCCGTCGCATGCGGATTTCACACACTGGCATGCCTCACTCCTTCCGGCGACGACGCGCCGCTGCCGATCGCGATGCACGAGCGGTGCAGCAAGCATGCGGAGCCTACTCCATCGTTCGCGACGAATGCCGTCGCTGGCGGTCCGTCCGTCGCATCCCTGTTCGCCGATGACGTCCTCGCGCACGGCGCGCGGATCGCGAGCGGCTCCGAAGCAGCAGCGCCGAGTCCCGAGCCTGCGCGTCGTCCGACCGTTCGCTCGAGCGTGATCTTCCGGGCGAGCGCGACGATACGACCGAGCGTAGCGGGAGTGGTCAGGCGCACGGCGCAATTCGATGCAGCGGAGGCGCGGCCTCCGCGCCGCAGCAGCATGCTCGGCCCCATTCCCGAATTCGCGGCTCCGGTCATCGCGGAGGGCGGAGCGGGTCTGGCATTCGTATTTCCAGGCAGCGACGGCTACAACGCACAACTGCTCCGAGAGTTGTATGCCGCGATGCCGGAGTCGAGCTCGTATATCTTCGAGGCGGATGCGGTCGCGCGCCGGTACTACAAGTGGAGCTTCTTCCCGCTCGTGGACGCGGACTCGATCGCAGAACACGACGCGCATCTGCAAAGGCGCCCCGAGCTCGCGGAGCTGGGCGCATTCGTAAGCGGCGTATTGTTCGCCGAGGCGTTGCACGACCGCGGCATTCGCCCCGACGTCGTGCTCGGCCATGGGTGGGGCGAGCTCTCGGCGTTGTGTGTCGCCGGTGCCTTCGACGTGAACACGGGCCTCGAGATTATCGCGCAGCGCGCACGGGCGCTCGGCACGCTGCCTGGTTCAACACAACCCGCGACACCGGGCGCCGCCGCGCAGGAACTGGAGCGCGCACTCGGACGCTTCAAGTTCCGCAGCTTGCGTGTGCAGTTGTACTCGCCGCTCGCCGGCGGACTGCTCGGCCCCGACACTCCGCTCGCCAGCTTCCTCGCCTCGCGCGCGCTGCGCGAGTCCGACTTCGATGCGGCGGTGCGGACGCTGCGGCGCGCTGGCTGTGAGTACTTCGTGGAGTGTGGCCCGGGCGCGCTCACACGTCGTATCGGTGGAATACTCTCTGGCAAGCCCGCGAACGGCACCGCACCGGCGAAGCAAAAGACGCTCAGCATGCGACTCGCGGATGCCGCGAGCGTCCTCGCACAACGAGCGACGCGGCCGGCGGCAGTCACGCCGTCGACTGACGACCGTGTTGTCCCCGCGCCGCCAATGGCGATTGGAGAAAGTGCGGGTCCCAGCCCCGTGGCCGTCACCGGGATCGGCTGCGTGCTTCCTGGTGCGGGCGATCTTGCGGCGTACTGGCGCAACGTGGTGGCCGGCGAGAGCGCAATCGGAGATCACGAGCCGTTTGACACGGAAGCATGGGACCCCGGCGGCAGCGTTGCCTCCGCCACGGTCAGCGACGTCGATCATCACCCGCGCATTCCGTTCGCGACGGATGAGTTCGAGCGCCTCACGAGTACGCAGCGCATGCTCGCGGTTGCATTACGCGAGTGCATGCCGCCACTCGATGGTGGCGGACCGGCCAGCGCGCGACGCGTCCGCTGCATTCTTGGCGGGAGCGCCGAGGGGATGCGCGAGCACGAGGAGCGCGCGCTGCTCGATCGCGTCCGCCAGAGAATCGCCGTCCTCGACGAGCCGCAGTCGTTGCGCGACGCGGTGAGTTCGGGTTTGGACACGCTCGCTGGACTGGCCGACGCCGATCCGCGCGCGCTCGATGCGTCCGCTGCACTCGCCGCCGTGGTGGACCGCTTCGTCGGATCGCGGACGGAAGTGCTGCTCGTCGATGCGGCGTGCGCATCCTCGCTGTACGCCGTGGACCTCGGCATCAAATCGCTGCGCACGATGGAAAGCGACATCGTGATCGTTGGCGGCATTTTCACCCCGGGTGCGAGCTGGCATCCGCTCTACGCGCTCTTCGAAGGACTGCTCGGCTCCGCCGCGTCGCCATTCGGGCGTCGCGCCGATGGTGTCGTCTTCGGCGAGGGCGTGGCATTGCTCGCACTCGAACGTCTTTCCGATGCTGTGGATGGCGAGCGGATTCGCGCGGTCATTCGAGGCGTCGGGCTGTCGTCCGACGGCAGAAAAGCATCGGTCAGCGAGCCGAACGCCGAAGGTCAGGCGCTCGCGATTCGGCGCGCCTATGCGAACGCCGGCGTGGAGCCGGCGACCATTCAGCTCATCGAAGGCCACGGAGTTTCTGACCCCGCATCCGACGCGTCGGAAGTCGAGGCGCTCCAGGCGATTTTCGGCGACGAGAGTGGGGCATCGTCCACGCGGCGGCCGTTGCAAAGCGTCAAGGCGTCGATCGGTCATACGGTCTGGGCGGCGGGCGCAGCCTCGATCGCCAAGGTCTGTCGCGCGCTCGAAGAGCGCGTGGTGCCACCGCAGCCGGAGATCGATGCGGATTACACCACGCCGCTCGTCGACAGTTCCGCGTTCGAGGTGCCGGCGTCGTCGCGCGCGTGGCCGCCCAATGTGGACGGCGAACCACGGCGCGCGGGCGTGAGTGCGTTTGGTCTGGGCGGAACGAACGCGCATGCGGTCATCGAGGCAGCGTCGAAGGCGTATCACCGGAAGCTGGCGGATGACACGTCCGTCGAGCTTCCGCGTGCGCCGCTGGCCGTTGTGGGCATCTCGCGGATGTCGCCCCGCGACACAACGCGTCATCTCACCAGCGGCCGGTCGTCGCTCGCGTCAAGACTTCGCTCGGAAGTCGTGGACGAACTCGATGTCAGCCAGTTGCTCAGCGTTGCCGGTGTGGAGGCGGTCACGTCGAGTCTCGCAAACTGGCGCATCTGGCGGGAGCGCACCGGTGTGGTGGCCGGCATGGTGGGCCGCACCGCGCGCGGCACGGATGCGAGCGATCGGATCTACCGCGACATGCTGCGTGATGTGCTCACCGCGAATTCTGCGGAACTCGGCCTTGCGCGCGCCGACGCCGATCGCGTGGCGAACACGTTGCACGAGCGCATCGGTGCAAGCACGCTGCCGGCGACGCCGCACACGCTGATGGGGCTTCTTCCGAACATTGCCGCCGCTCGCGTGGCCAGCCTGTTCGATCTGCACGGTCCCAACGCCGTGATCGATGCCGGGAGCCGATCGATCATCGAGACGCTCGGCGCCGCCGAACGGTGGCTCGCGTGCGGGACGGCGGACGTGATGCTCGCGTGCATGCTGCGGTCGAACGTTGACGGCGCCGACGCGCTCGTTCTCGGACTCACGACGCCAGCGTTCGCGCGCGAGCGTGGTTGGACGATTCTCGGCGAGCTGGCGATCGGCGAGCGCGGGAAGGACACGATGCTCGTGCGGCCCGCGGAGGGAACGCGCACGCGCGTGGAGGTGAAGATCCCGACGGTGCGGCCATTGGCTGGACTCGACGAGCTCGCGCATGCACTCGAGGGCGCCGCGCAGCGCCGAGCGACGGTGATGCGCTGGGAGCAGGAACCGCGAGGTGTCGTGACTCCACTCAGCAGCCGCGTGGTGGCGGCACGCAGGGAAGTACCAAATCCCGGTTGACGGCGGTCGAACTACGCCGGTGAAGGTTGCAGAACCGTTGCCTCGCTGGGCGTGCTGTCTCCGTCCCGCGCCGCGTCCAACGGCGGTGGCAGTATCATGTACATCACGGGTGTCACCAGCCGGCTGAGTATCGTTGAGCTAATCAGCCCCCCGATGATCACCCACGCGAGTGGCGAGTAAAGCCCGGAACCCTGTAATGCGAGTGGCAACAAACCGCCGATTGCCGTGAGCGTCGTGAGTACGATGGGCAGGAATCGAATCCGTCCCGCCTCCTCGATGGCTTCCTGAAGGCCGGAGCCCTCCTCGCGCAACTGATTGGTGAAATCCACGAGCAGGATCGAGTTCTTGATCTCGATGCCGACCAGCGCCACGAATCCGATCATTGCTGTAAACGAGAGCGTATAGCCCGACAGCAGCAGCGCGACGATGCCGCCCACGACGCCGAGCGGGATGACGCTGGCAACGATGAGCATGCCGCGGAAGGTCTTGAACTCGAGCACGAGAATACCGAGAATGCCGAACACGGCGATGAGAATCGCCGTGACCAGACCGCCGAAGCTGCGCTGCCGGCTCTGGAGCTCTCCTTCCGCCGTACGAGTGTAGCCAGCGGGAAGCGTCCAACTCGCGAGCCTGCCGAGTATTTGCTGCGTCACGGCGTTGGTGTTGTAGCCGGTCACGACATCCGATGTAATTGTCACCGACCGCTCGCCGTCAAAGTGCTGAATGACCGGCGGCGACGACTCGAACGAGAGCCCGGCCACCTGCTTGAGCGGAATCAGTGACCCCGAGACCGACGTCACGTACGTCTTGTCGAGTGCATCGAGGGTCTGCCGTTCGCCACGCGGCAGGCGTACCGTGACGTCGTACTCCTGCCCGTCGCTCGTGCGGAGTCGCCCCGCGGTGAGTCCTGCGATGCCCAATCGCACGGTGCGATCGATCTCCACTGTCGGCACGCCGAGCAGGCCGGCCTTGGCGCGATCAACATCGAGCTTGAGATCGGTGCGCGCCACGCGAATGGGATTCCCGATCGATCGTGTGCCGGAAACGCCAGCGATTGTCTTCTCCAGCTGCGCCGCGAGAACGCGCAAGGTATCGAGATTCTTCCCCTTGATCCGGATCGCGATCGGTGCTTCGATCGGCGGGCCATTCTCGAACTCCTTCAACACGATGCGCGCTGCGGCATACTGGTCAAAAGTGGTGCGCAGGCTGTCGAACATCGCGGGCGTGCCCGTGGTCACGCGGTCGAGCAATACGAATACCTCGCCGTACGACGCCTTCTCATTCTTCTCGAAGACGTTGTAGTAGATGAGGGGATTGCCACGCCCGACGTTTGCGTACGTGTGCGTCACGCTCGGCCGCGCCCCGAGCACGCGCTCGACGAAACGCACAGCGCTGTCGGTAGCGGCGAGCGATGCGCCTTCGGGCCCCTCGATCGTCACCAGGAACTGCGGAGTGCCAGCCTTGGGGAAGAGCGAGAAACCGATGCGCGGCACGAGCGCCAGTGATCCAAGGAACAGCGCGAGCGCGATGGCCACGGTGGCCAACGGCCGCGCCAGTGCGACGTGCAGAAAGCGTGAATAGGACAGCTCGATGCCGCGATTGAGATAGCGAAGGAAGACATTGCCATGCGCGTTCTCTCGTTCGTCGAGCAGCAGGCTCGCCAGAAACGGAATCACGGTGAGCGACACGAGCAGCGATGCCAGGATGGTGAAGATCACGGCCACCGGCAGCCCGCGAATGAATTTGCCCGATGCCTCGGGCAGCATGACGATGGGCACGAATGCGAAGATCAGCGTGGCCGTGGTGCCGAGTACGGCGACGAAGATCTGCTGCGTGCCGGCGATCGCCGCGTCCACGCGGTTGTATCCGCTGCGCATGAACCGCGCGATGTTCTCGACGACGACGATCGAATCGTCGACCAGGAGCCCCAACGCGATGACGAAGCCGACGATGGAGATCTGGTTGATCGTGAAGCCTGTGGCGTTCAGCAGCGTCACGCCAATGGCGAGCGACAAGGGGATCGAGACCATCACGATGGCCGAGGCACGAAACCCGAGCGGGAGCAGAGTGATCAGCACGAGCACGATCGCGATGCCGAAGTCCTCCAGCAGCCGCGTCAGCCGAGCCTGTACATTCTTCGACTGGTCGAAGCCGCGTCCGAGCGCAATCGACCGGGGCAGGGTCTTCTCGAACGCGTCGAGCCGCTCGACGATGACGTTTCGGACCGCCACGATGTTCTGGCCGTCCTTCATGTTCGCGGTGACCCAGACGGAGCGCTTGCCGTCGAACCGCGCAAGCGACGACTGTTCCTCGTACGCCCATCGCACATCGGCCACGTCACCGATGCGCACGGTCGCGCCGTGGCCACCGCCAATGACCGTCGCCTTCACCTCCGCGACGTCGCGATAGCTGCCGCTCGTCTTCACGTTGAACTTGCGACCGCCGGCGTCGATGCCGCCGCCGGGAATGTTCGCGCTCTCGCCACCGATGGCGCCGAGCACCTGCGCAACCGGGATGTGCAACTCGGCGAGCTTGCCCAAGTCGATCGCGACGCGCACCTCGCGCCGCGGGTAGGCCCACACCTGCGACCGCTTCACGCCCGGCACGCGCTCCAATTCGTCGCGCAGCTCGCGTGCCTGCCGATCGAGCTCCTCGTACGACGCGAGCTCCGAGACGAGCGCGAGCTGCACGACGTTGACGTCGGCGGCGCTGGACTTGATCACGTCGAGACGCGCCATGTCCTGCGGCAGCGAGGGGCGCAACGCGTTCACCTCGCGCACCACCTCGTCGTACTTCTTGTCGGGATCGACGCTGAAATCGAATTCGGCGCTTATCACGGCAAGCCCGTCCACGATCGACGTCTTCACGTCGCGTACGTCGTCGAGCCCGCGAATTCGCTTCTCCACCGGATCGACGATCAACTGCTCGAGATCGACCGGGCTCGCGCCCGGATACACCGCGATCACCGTGAAGTTGGGGAAGGTGAATGAGGGATCTTCGGCGCGCGGAATGGCCAGGATCGATGCGACGCCCATGGCGAGCAGCGCGATGAACACCACGATCATGAACTGCCGGTTCCGCACGGCAAACGCAGTAATGCTCATCGATCCTTCCGGCCCGCGCTCGACACCACGGTCACCTTCGCGCCGTCGGTAAGCCATGCCGCCCCGGCGGTGACCACCTTGTCCTCGGGCGCGAGGCCGCCAAGGATGGCGACCCGGTTGCCGTCGAGCGCACCGACGAGCACGCGGCGACGGCGCGCCGTCTTCGCGTCGGGCGAGATCACGTACACGGTGGCGGAATCCCCCTGTGCTTCGAGCAGCGCTTCCACGGGCACACGTGGCGAGCGCGTGCCCGCACGCGGTGCAAGCTCGATGTGGCCGACGAGACCCGATGAGAGCTGACGTCCGCGCGCGTCGAGCGCGACTTCCACTTCATACGTGCCTGTACCCGTGGTCGCGGATGCCGACACCTCGGCCACGCGGCCCGCGAATGACTCACCGGGATACGCATCGAACCGCACAATCGCCACGTCGCCGGGCTTGATGCGCACGGCGTCTCGATCCGGCAAACCCGCGCGCATGACGAGACCGCGGCGGTCGGTGCGAAAGAACACGACCGGAGCGCCCGCCTGCACCAATTGGCTGGGCTCGACCAGCCGACGTAAGACCACACCATCCGACGGCGCACGGACGACCGAATACTGCCGGTTGAACTCGGCGATCTTGAGATTGGATGCGGCGATGTCGAACGCCGTTGTCGCATCCTGAAGCTGCTCGAGCGTGGCGACCGAATCGCGATAGAGCGACTTGGCGCGCGCCAGATCGCGCTGGGCTTTCGCATGGCCTTGCGTGGCCTTCTCGACCTCCGCTGCGATCTCGTTCTGCGCGAGCTCCGCGAGCACCATACCCGCACGGACCGACCGACCCGCCTCTGCATTCACGCGTGCCACCACACCGCCGATCTTGAAGGCGAGCGGAATCTCCTCCTTGGCGCCAAGCGTGCCGACAGCGACGACGGCCGGTGCCGACGTCGCCCAGTCGAGGCTGCCGACTTCCACCGCAACCGCCGCGACACCGGCCGACACCTGCGGTGTGCTGCCGGATCCACACGCGGTAAGCGCCACCGCGGCCGCCGTGACGAACGAGGAGAGGCGCATCAGTCGATGGTCCGCGGGTAGAGTGCGGCCGCGCGATCGAGCTCCACGCGACGCAGGTAGTAGTCGAAGGTGGTGAGGACACGATTGAGCTCGGCGTTGGTGAGGGCCGAGCGTGCGTCGATGAGCTCGAGCTGATTCGCGAGTCCCTGCTCGTATCGCCGGCGCGTGAGATCGAACGCACGCCGCGACGATTCGACGCGGTCGCCCGCGGTGCGGATCGCGTCGCGCGCGACGTTCGCCGCCGCCCATGCGGTGCGCACCTGAAGCTCGATCTGGCGCGCGGCGAGCGTCGCCTGCGCCTCGACCCGCTGCGTCTCGAACGATGCTTGCTCCACACGTGCCCTGTCCTGCGAGCCATTGAACACGTTCCAGCTCAGCACGAGCGACGTGATCGCGAAATCGGCATCGCGCGCGATCCGGTACCGGCTGCCCTGCACACCGTAGTCCACGGCCAGCGCGACCGTCGGGAAGAACGCCGCTTGGGCAAGTCGCCTCTGCGCGGTGCTCGCACCGCGCGCGGCGTGCAGTTGGCGAAGTTCCTCGCGCGTCGAATTAGCGTGGACCAGTGCCGCGGCGAGTGTCGGCAGTGAGTCGATGCCGAGCGCGTCGTCGGGTACGCTGGGCAGCGCGCTGTCGAGCGGCCGCTCGAGGAGCAGGTTCAGGTACTCGGCCGCGGACGCCGCCTGACGATTGGCGTCAGACTGTTTCTGGAGCACGTCGCTGCGCTCCGCGCGCGCGCGGAAGATTACGTCGGGCGTCGCCTTCCCGGCGGCGTTGAGCTTCTCGGCGAGCCGAAGATTCTCGTCCACCAGCGGAACGGCGGACGCATAGATCTCCACCACTCGTCGTGCCTTGACGGCGGTCAGGTAGGCGGTGCGCACCTCGAGGGCGATCTGTCGCGTCACCGCGTCGCGCTGTGCGTCTTGTGCGTCGCGGAGGTTGGTCGAGATGTGATATGCCGCGACGAGCGCCGGCTGGAAGATCGGTTGGGCAAAACGGATCGTGGTCTCCTGCGTCTGCGGAAGCCGCAGGTTGAGATCCGTGGGGAAGGATGTCGAGTTCGTGAGCTGATTGAGCGCCCGAAACGCGGGGTTGATGAGCGAACCCAGGTCCACGACATTGCCCGACGTCGACGAATAGCGCGCATTGACGGTGATCGAGGGGAGGAACCTCCCGCGTGCTTCGCCCACCTGCGCTTCCGCGCGGCTGGCGGCGAACTGCTCCTGACGTCGCGTGAGGTTGTCGCGCAGCGCGTCGGCGACGAGCGCATCGAGCGACTGCTGCGCGCCGACTGGTGGGGCAGTGCACACGAGCGCGGCTGCGGCGATCCGCAGGAGTCCGCGACCCTCGAGGCGGCGACGTGTCATCGTATGACCGGAGCAAAGGCTTGTCTATCTAGAGCAACGACTCTAGTTTGGGTGTGGCAATACTAGAGCAAGCTTTCTAGTTGTCAATGCCGGCTTCAAATCTCCGACATCCAACGATCTCGCATGAAATCAGCGGAAGCAGCAGCACGGTTCACGCGCGTGCCCCAGCAGTCGCGCGGTCAGAAGCGGGTCGAGGAGATTCTCGACGCCGCGGAGGCTGTAATCGCGGAGCACGGGCTCGATGCCGCCACGACGAGTGCGATAGCCGAGCGTGCCGGCGCGTCGGTGGGGTCGCTCTACCATTTCTTTCCGAGCAAGGACGCCATCGTGCAGGCACTCGCGCTGCGCTTCACGGCCATCATCGAGGCGGTGAATGCCAAGGCGATGCCGCCGGCGGCCGTGCATATGCCGCTCGAGAAGCTGTTCGAGCGGATCGTGATGAATCAGGTCAATCTCATGGAGGAGCGCCCCGCGTTTACCGCGGTGTACGACGCGAGCTGCCGCGACGTGCTCGGTAAGCAGGCCTACGAGGAGATGGAGCGCGTCATCGTCGGTCAGGTGAAACTGTTTCTGGCCGCACGGTTGCCGCGCATGCCCAAGAAGGAGCGGGAGCTTGCGGCGCGCATCAGCGTGACGGTCGTGAACAACGTCCTCGAGGACGCGCGTCTTGCCGACGCCGAATTGCGCCGCGGGATGATGCGCGAGCTGCAGCGGATGATGGTACGCTACTTCACGCCCATGGATGCCCAGTACGGCGGCAACCGGCGAACGTGACGGCCGGGGCCGCGGGGTTGGATCCAAGCGGCTGGACACTGACGACACCGAATGCATGCGGGACCCTGCCTGGGCAGTAGAGCGGTGCTAGCCGGCGCTCCCAGTTGATCGTATAGTCAAACGAATCAACGCACCGCCGTCGAAGTACTCATCCGAGCGAGGTCTCATGCGCAAGTCCCTGCTGTCGCTGGCGGCGGTCGCCACGGTACTCCTGCTCGCCGCATGCGAGCGAACCACGACCACATCGCCGCTTGCCCCATCGACACCGAGCCGCATCACGAACGGCACGCTCGACGGCTCCGCCCATCCGGCGGTGGTGCTCATCATCATGGACATCGGAGGGAGTCCGGCGTTCCGCTGCACCGGCACGCTCATAGCGCCCAGGATCGTCCTCACCGCGGGTCATTGTGCCGGCGAGCCAGGCGAGTTCTCCGGGATGCGGGTCTTCACCGAGTCGGACGTCGAGAACGGCAACAACAACTATCCGTACCCGGGCCCGAACACGGTCGAGGCCCGGGCGTGGCACTCGCATCCGCAGTTCACGGAAGCCGCGTTCTACCTGCACGACGTCGGCGTCATCGAGCTGAAGACCGCGATCAACATCCCTGCGAGCGCGTACGGTCGCCTGCCGTCTGTCGACCAGCTCGATGCGCTCAAGCCGAGGAGCAGTACGACGTTCACGGCTGTCGGCTATGGGTTGCAGCGCGTCAACCCCGTGTTCGTGCAGGACGACCTCATTCGCGAGAGCGCGGTCCCGCATCTGATCCAGATCAACACGGGCTTCACCGGCATCGGTTCGCTGCTTCTCTCGAATAATGCCTCCACTGGGGGCACGTGCTTTGGTGATTCCGGCGGTCCGAACTACCTCGGGGCCACGAACGTCGTGGCGGGTGTGACGTCGTTTGGCCTCAACGGGAGCTGCGGCGGCACGGGCGGAGTGTTCCGGATGGATCGGAATGACGTCCTCGCATTCGTGGGGAAATACCTGAAGTAGCCGGCGGCAATGAAGTAAGAAGGACCTGCCTTTCCCGGGGAAGGGCAGGTCCTCTTGCGTTGGCCTCTTCTCCTTCGCCCACGGGAGCCAGGCAGTTGGGGTCGAGTCGCACGGCAAATTACCTTGCCCGGACAATTCCTGACGAATCACCAAGGAGACGACTGATGGCGGAGCTGACGCGGCGTGAGATGCTCACCCTTATCGGGCTTGCGGGCGTATCGGTCGCGCTGCCACGAGGCGCGTGGGCCGTGCCTCCGCTCTTGCGCGCACCACTGCGTGTCAACGGCGCGCGTCTCAACGCGAGCCTCACCACGCTCTCCGCGTTCGGTCGCAATCCGCAGGGCGGCGTCACCCGGCTCGCCTACTCGGACGTCGACAAGCAGGCACGCGAGTGGGTGATCGGTCTTCTGCGCGAAACAGGCGTACGCCCACAGATCGACGCCGCGGGCAACATCATCGCGCGACGCGCGGGGGCTGATACGGCCCGCAAGCCGATCCTCTTCGGCTCTCACATCGACTCCGTTCCCGAAGGCGGCAACTACGATGGCGACGTCGGCTCCATGGGCGCGCTCGAGGTGATGCGCGTGCTCGAGGAGAATCACGTTACGACACGACACCCGTTCGAGCTCGTGATCTTCCAGAACGAGGAGGGCGGTGTCGCAGGAAGTCGCGCGATGATCGGCGAACTGACCGAACAGTCCCTTGCACTGCCGAGCCGCAGCGGCAAGACCATCGGTGATGGTATCGCATTCCTCGGCGGCGATCCGAAGCGCATCGGCGAAGCGAAGCGCAACACGGGAGACATCGCCGCGTACATCGAGTTGCACATCGAGCAGGGCGGCATCCTCGACGAGACGAAGACCGACATCGGGATCGTGCAAGGCATCGTCGGCCTCTTCTGGTGGGATGTCACGATCGACGGTTTCGCGAACCACGCGGGCACGACGCCGATGAATCGTCGTCAGGACGCGATGCTGGCCGCCGCGAAGTTCACGCTCATGGTGAATCGCGTCGTCACATCGAAGCCCGGACGTCAGGTCGGCACGGTCGGGCGCATCTCGGCGTCACCTGGCGCGCCGAATGTCATTCCGGGCAAAGTCGTACTCTCTCTCGAACTGCGGGATCTCGACGAGGCAAAGATCCACGCGCTCTTCGACGAGATCAGCGCCGAGGCAAAGAAGATCGGCAGGCAGAACGGCACGACGTTCTCCTTCAAGCCGACGAACGTGAACCATCCTGCACCAACCGATCCTCGCATGCGAGCCGCGATCGAGAAGTCGGCGCGCGAGCTGGGACTCACGACGCGCGCGATGCCGAGCGGCGCTGGACACGACGCACAGGAGATGGCGCGCATCGGGCCGGCCGGGATGATCTTCGTACCGAGTGTGAAAGGGATCAGCCACGCGCCGACGGAGTTCAGTCGTCCGGCAGACATCGAGAACGGCGCGAACGTGCTCCTTCAGGCGCTGCTGCGAATCGACGCGGAGCTGGCCTGAGTTGCGTCAAGCCATCCTCCACTGAATCCGGCCGATCGCAGACCGGAAACGACATAGGGGCATTCGCGCATCAACTGCCATACCAGTCCCGTCTTGTAGTTCTCGATCATGGCGACGATCGGTCCTTCGTTGATGCCGACGTGCCAAGGTGATACCCACCCATTCGGCAGTCCGCCAGGATCGGGAAAGGTTGGATTGAACGCCGCCTTGAATCCATATTCATGCTCGCCAACGCGCTGCCATCGCATGAAGTCGAGTATCGTCGGTATCGTGATCTCCGGCGCGAAGGGCAGCGACGCCACTACCGACCAGGGCGCGATCGTTCCGTCGTCGGGTCCGTGAGGCACTCCGCGCGCCGCGTAGTTGAAGAAGCGACGCTTGATCCCATCGATGGTGCGCGTGACGTTGCCCGGTCCCTCACTCGCCGACATGCCCCAGCACAATTCACCATAGTGCGCGAAGCCATTGGGATTCCGGATCCCGTACTGCTGCTGCACGAGCGTGGCGCGCCGGCTGTTCTCGAAGTAGTCGATGCCGCGCTCGCGCATGAAGTCATCCTGGATCGCGCGGAAGTCGATCCAGACGTGCGAGAGTTGATGTGTGAAGAGCGGCCCCGCGTAGAGGTACTCGATGTCGTACACGGACTTCCACTCGTACGTCGACGCCCAGGCCTGATAGCTCTCAGGTGGCAGCGCGTGCGTGGGTGAGCCGAGTCCGAGGACGTAGAGCAACATCGCCTCGTCGTAACCTTGCCAGCGATAGCGGAGGAATCCTCTCCGCGGCTTCCACCCGTGTGTCACCGTCGCGCCGCGGTTCTGCGCCCACCGCCAATCGACGCGCGCATACAACGCTTCGGCGAGGTCGCGAATCTCTCCGCCAAAGTATGTCGCAGCCGTCAGCATGCCGCCCAGCAGAAGCGCGGAATCGATCGTCGACAACTCGGAGTGCCATGCGCGCGCGCCGGTCTCCATGTCGAGGAAGTGGTAGTAGAACCCACGGTGTCCCGTCGCGTCGGGTTGGGAGCCCTGCTTGCTCTGCCAGAAAAAACGGAGCGTCGCCAACGTCCGTCTGGCCGCCTCGGCGCGGCTGACGAAGCCTCGTTCCACGCCCACTGGGTAGTTGGTCAGCGCGAGCCCGGTGGCAGCGATGCTTGCAGGCGCGCCGCCTTGATTCTTGTCCCGCACGAGTCCGCTCGTCTCGTTCGACTCGCGAAGGAAGTACTCGAATGCGCTGCGCTGGATGTCATCCAGCTGCTGTGACGCGGAGTTCGGCGAACGGATCATCAGGCTGTGCTGGTGGAGACGGCGAGCGCGAATCTGTCAGAACGGTACTCAAAGATGCGCACTCGCACTGGTCGACGCTCTGCCGGCCGTGGACACACAGACGCCGCGCATCGATAGCTCGGATTCAGCCCAGTTGACACGATCGGCACACCTGATAGATTGTCATCTATATCGGCGCGCGATATAGCGACACTCGACTGAGTACGAACTGGCAGCACGCGAGGCGACGATGGCGAAATCTGCGGCGACAGGCCGAACTCCCGAATCGTACCTGCCGCTCACGCCGGCGACGTTCCAGATCCTCATGGCGCTGGTGGACGGCGAGCGTCATGGATACGCAATCATGACGGAAGTCACCGAGCGCAGCGATCACACCGTGCGGCTCGGTGCGGGGACCCTCTATGGATCGCTCAAGCGATTGCTGGAGGAAGGGCTCGTCGAGGAGAGTGCCGAGCGAACCGACCCCGAGATGGACGACGAACGGCGGCGCTATTACCGCATCACCAAGTTCGGGCTGTCCGTCGCCAAGGCGGAAGCGCGACGTCTCGAAGCCGTGGTGCGCGTCGCCCGACAGAAGAAGCTCATTGGCGTGAGGCCGGCATGAGCGCTCCCGAGTGGATCTTCGAGTTCCTGCTGCGCGCCTACCCGAGGGACTTTCGCGCGGCGTACGGTCGGGAGATGAGGATGATCTTTCGCGATCAGCGGCGCGCGGGTCATCGCGGATTGCGCTTCTGGGCAGAGTGCGGTTGGGATGTGGCGCGCAGCGCGCCGACACTGCGCGTGGAATCGTGGTTGGCGTGGTGGCAAATGAACGACGAGGCCCTGGAGGGCATTGCGATGCGAAAGACGATGGCAATTCTGTCGATCCTCATCGGCGTGTTCGAAATCGTGAACTCACTCGTCGAGGGTCGCGCGGCTTCCGCAGCGGGCCTCGATGCTTCCGCGCTGCTGTCCGTGACGTTGGGTATTGTCGCGGGCATTTTGCTCCTCGCCGCGGGCATCGCACAAGCTGTCCGCTCAGCGCGAGCGCCAGCACTCGCGGTGGCCGCTGCGGTCACGTGCATCGGGGTGTTCGTGTTGATCGGTGTAGTGATGTCGCGGATGTCGATCTTCTCGACACTACTGGGCATCGCTTTCCCGATCGCGCTGTTGCTCTTTCTTCGCCTTGGGCGGGGCCAGTCGGCGCGCGCGATTGCATGACGCGAACGCAGTGCGATGCATCGGGTTCCGACAGCACGCACAGGCAGCCAAACGTATGCTTGGCTGCCGCGTCTGAGCGGGAACTCGCCCTCTCTTAGGCGAACCGCTTGATGAATGCCAGTGCCGTCGCTGCCACTTCGCTCCACCCGCTGTCGATCGTCAGCGCATGACCGCGGTTCTTCATCTCGACGATCTCCGTCACGCCGACGTTGTCCTGCTGCTGCTTGAACGACGCGTTCGCGATCGACCACGGAACGGTGTGATCCTTTTCACCAGAGACGATCAGCAGCGGACCGCGCTCCGGGTTCTCCGTGTCGACCTTCGCTTCCGTCCACGGGTTGAGGTTTGCCGCCGCCGCCTGAAAGAGCGGTGCTCCTGACGCCGGAACAGCGAACGTCTCGTACAGTTCCTTCGCCTCAGTCTCCGTCACCGCGTTCGCGAAGCCAAAGCGGAACTGCTCGTACGTGAGTGGAATGGCACGGTTGCGATTGGCTGGATTGCCAAGCACCGGCCATGCCGACTTGAGCGCGGAGAAGGGCAGGGGAAGCACGCCGCGAAAAGGAGCCGGATCGATGGCAACGGTAGCTGCGCCCAATCCGCGCCCGGCAAGAATCTGCACGAGCAGTCCGCCGAATGAATGTCCGATGAGCGCCGGCTTTTTGTGGAGGCCGCGAATGATCTCATCGAAGTGATCGGCCACCTGCCCAACGGTCTTGTGCGCCATGACTTCGGGGTGCGCGTTCGCTTCCTCGACCGTCGCTGGATCGTCCGGCCAACCCGGCGTCAGAGCGGTGTAGCCGTTCGCCTCGAACAGCGCCGCCCATCGATCCCAGCTACTCGGCAGCAGCCACAGTCCGTGCACGAGGACGACGGGTTGCAGCCCCGTCGCGTTGGCCCGCTCGACCTCCTGCGCTTCGTGCTCGGTGATGGTTGCTGCAGTGCTTTCAGTGGTCGTGGCGGTCATCGTAATGCTCCTTGAGGCAAATGTTCTACTTCACGAGAGAAACTTCACGAGCTCGTCATTTACTTCCCTGGCGTGCGTCCACAGCATGCCATGCGGTGCGCCTTTGACGACGACATATTTCGCACCCTTGATCAACTGCGCGGTGCGCGCGCCGCTCGATGCGATGGGAACGATCCGATCGGCGTCGCCGTGCATGACGAGCGTCGGTACGTCCACGCGAGCGACGTCCTTTCGAAAGTCCGTGTACCAGGTCGCCACACAGGCCAGCGACGCCGTCGCCGAACTGTGCGTCGCGACATTCCAGCTGCTCTTCACGACCTCGTCGCTGATGCGCTTGCCCAATTCAACATCGAGGTTGTAGAAGTTGCCGAAGAAGCCCGTAAAGAACGCGTATCGATCGGCAGTGATGGCGCTCTCGATGCCATTGAAGACGTCGATCGGAACGCCCTCGGGATTGTCCGGCGCCTTGAGGAGGTACGGCGGCACGCCAGAGAGAATCGCCGCCTTGCGTACTCCCTTCGATCCATACTTCCCGAAGTAGCGAACGACCTCTCCACCACCCATCGAGAATCCAGCGAGCGCGAAGTCATCCAGCTCGAGCGTCGTCACGACCTTGCGAAGGTCTTCGGTAAAGGTGTCGTAGTCGTAGCCAACCGTCGGCTGGCTCGACTTCCCGAACCCTCGGCGATCGTAGGTGATGACGCGGTGCCCCGCGGCCAGGAGTGCAGTGGTCTGCTTCTCCCACGACGCGCCGTTGAGCGGATAGCCGTGAATGAGCACGACCGGCTTGCCCGAGCCGTGGTCCTCGTAGTAGAGCTCGATGTCAGCTGAGTTCTCGCGCCCGACAGTGATTGTGGCCATATGTCTCCTTGGATGTTGATACGCTTCGCCGCCGATTACTGAAAGAACGCTTCAGGGTCAGGGATGGTTCGCGGTTCACACCGAGGGATTCAGCGGCGCATCCTCGGACGTGCGCTCTTGCCAAGACTCTCACGCGCCGAGCAGACTTTGGCCATGCCTCCGATCAGACGACGCTGGACGCGCGCGCGAACGCCGCTGAGGATCGATCCGCTCGCGTACTTCTCGCGCATCGACAAGAAGCTACGAAGGTTCGACCGACCGCGCGCCGCCTGATCGCCTTTCTGCATGCCCGCCACGCAGCTTCGAAGCATCCACGATACCATTCGCAGCAAGGCCGACCTCGAACGCGCCGCGAGCGTCGCGCGATTCTTCAAGACCTCGCCCGGCCAATACGGCGCCGGCGACAAGTTCCTTGGCATCGCCGTCCCGGTACTGCGAAAGATCGCCCGCACGAACCGCGGTCTGCTCCTCGCGGATACGCTCGAGCTCCTGCACTCGCCATGGCACGAGGAGCGTCTCGTCGCACTCCTCATCCTCGTCGACGCACACGAGCGCGCCGAGCCCGACGAAGGGATCGCCCTTCACCGTGCGTATCTAGCGAACACTGCCTATGTGAACAACTGGGACCTCGTCGACACATCAGCCGAGGAACTCGTCGGAACGCACATCAATGGGAAGGACATACGGATGCTCGAGCGACTCGGGCGCTCGAAAGCGCTCTGGGAACGACGCATCGCGATCATCGCGACATTCGCCACGATCAAGCAGCGCAACTTCCAGCCGACGCTCGCGATCGCCGAACGATTGCTCGGCGACGAGCACGACCTGATTCACAAGGCGGTCGGCTGGATGCTGCGGGAAGTCGGCAATCGTGACATCGACACCGAACGGGCCTTTCTCGAGCGCCACGCTGCGACGATGCCGCGCACCGCATTGCGCTATGCCATCGAGAAGTTCACGGAAAACGAGCGAAAGAAATACATGGCGATGCGGTAGACGCTTGCGCTCTCTTCGCTGCGCATGTCCGTTTGACGCATGACGCGCCGACTCGTTCTTCTCCTCGCTGCGGCGCTGACGCTCCGCGCAATGCCCGCCACGTCACAGAGCGTCGTCGCCATCACACACGTGGACGTCATCGACGCGCGCGATTCGCTGCCGCGCCGAGACCAGACGGTCATCACGCGCGGAACGCATATCATCGCCGCCGCTGCAGCCGCGTCGGTGCGGGTTCCCGCTGGCGCACGCGTCATCGACGGGCGAGGGAAGTTTCTCATCCCCGGGCTGTGGGACATGCACGTCCACACGGTGACAGTGGGCGGACGCGACCTGCTCGCGCTCTACATCGCGAATGGAGTCACCGGTGTGCGCGACATGGCCAGCGACTGGGCGACGATCAAGTCGTGGCGCGGCGACATCGCGCGCGGTGCACTCGTCGGCCCGCGCATCATCGCATCGGGACCGTATCTCGAGGGCGGCGACGTCCCCATCGCCCACCTGCTCACGCGCACGCCCGACGAAGGACGCGCCGGCGTCGATTCACTCATCGCACTCGGCGTCGACTTCGTGAAGGTGCACGGCCAGCTCACACCGCCGACGTACTTCGCCATCGCGCGCCGAGCGCGCGAGCGCGGAATTGCCTTCGCGGGCCACGTGTCGCGCGCGGTGGGTTCAGCCGCGGCATCTGACTCCGGACAGCGCAGCATCGAACACCTGTTGGCGATTCCGGCGCCGTGCACGCCCGCCGAATCCATTGCGCTCGCGCCGAGATTCCCTGTGCAGGGCGCTCTCGGGCGATGCACGTCCGAGAGTCTCGCGCCACTGTACGCGCGATTCGTCCGCAACAACACGTGGGTGACGCCGACGTTCGTCGCGCAGGTGGAAGTGGCGAACTGGCCCAACCGAGGCGTGCCTGGTGACTCACTCGCGCAGTACCTGCCCGACTCGCTGCGACGGTTCGTCGCCCAGATTTTCCCGATGCCGGACAGCATCCCCGTAGGCGCGGACTCCGTCGGCGGAGCAATGCTCGCGAAGCGGATGGCTCAGGTGGCGACGATGCAGCGCGCGGGCGTGCACATCCTCACGGGCACGGATGCGCCACTCCGCAACAGCCCACCGGGCTTCGGCCTGCACGAAGAGCTCCTCATGTTATCACGTGGCGGGATGTCGCCGTTCGAGGTATTGCGCGCGGCGACGTTCGAGCCGGCGCGCTACTTCGCCATGGACTCGGCGGGAACCGTTGAAGTGGGCAAACTGGCCGACCTCGTGTTGCTCGACGCCAACCCCCTCACCGACATCCGCAACACAAGACGCATTTCGGCCGTCGTGGCGAACGGGCGCCTGTTCGACGCCGCCGATCGCAAGCGATTGCTGACGCGGGGGAAGCCGTAGGGCGTGGACTCCCGCACGGCCGTGAACCTGCTTCGCAGCGCCATCCGCACACGCGGCGAGACATGGGCCGACTTCGGTGCGGCCGACGGCGTGTTCACGCGCGCGCTGGCCGAGATCCTCGGTGGTGGTTCGCGCATCTACGCAATCGAGCGCGATGTCTGTTCGCGAACTCATTGCACTTCGTTCGCGCCGCCGATGCGGTGCTCGGGCAATTGGTGGGGGCGGTGAAGCGAGGCGGACAGGTGCTCCTCGTCGAGTACGATCGCCGCGCCGCGAGCCGACACCTGTACGCCGCGGCTGCAACCAAAAAATGACGGCTGCAAGCTAAAGGTACTTGATCAAATGTAGTTAGTGCCCTAAAATGAAGGCATGCCAAAGTCCCCGCGTCGCTCCGGCCTCGTGCGCGAGCCAGTACAGGTGTATCTCGAGCCTGACGACAGCGCCCTCCTGATCCGCCTTGCCGAGGAAGCAGGCCTGTCGAAGGCTGAAATTCTGCGGCGCGGCATCAAGAGCTTTGCGCGTGAGCAACAGGGTGCGGTCGCGCCGATGCTGCGCTTTCTCGCGGAGAGCAGCGCAGGCCCGTGGCCGTCTGCGGTGACGTTGGACCATGACGCCGTGCTTGCCGAGAGTTATCTCGCGTCGCCGAAAAAGCGCCGGTGAAACCGGCGTTCCTGGACACGTCGGGCTGGTTTGCCGCCCTCAGTCCCAAGGAAGCGAAGCACGCGCAGGCTCGGGTCGCTTACAGCAAATGGATCGAAGGCGGGCGGCAATTGGTCACGACGAACCTCGTGGTGGCTGAGATGCACATCCTCCTGAGTCGTTATCGCGGCGCGCAGGAAGGGCTGCACTTTCTCGACAGCCTGTATCAGGATGCGTCGCACCACATCGTCTTCGTGGATCGCGATCTGGAGCGTGCTGCCGTCGATCTCTGGCTCCGGCGATTCACAGATAAAGCGTTGAGCATTGCGGATGCCGTCAGCTTCGAGGTGATGCGGGAGCGGGGAATTCGACAGGCCCTGAGCCTGGACGAACACTTCTCGATAGCCGGATTTCAATTGGTGCCTTAGGCACAAGGTCAGCAGTGGTCACCGGCGAAAAGTCGGTTTTGTAGTTCCCTTCCGAACATCCCGTCGAGCGCAGCATGACGAACCGCAAGTTCCTGCTGGTGTATCTCGTATGTCTCGTGGCTGCGAATGTCCCGGCCGTGGTGGCGCAGGGCGCGCCACCGACGCTGCCGGCTCCGCGCGACGCGGCACTCCCTACCGTTTTTCACATCGGTGATTCCACGGTGCGGAATGGCAGCGGAAATGGCGCCAACGGGCAATGGGGGTGGGGCGACATGATGTCGTGCTACTTCGACACCACGCGTGTGAACGTGGTGAACCGTGCCCTCGGCGGACGAAGCAGCCGAACCTACCTCACGCAGGGTCATTGGGATCGCACGCTGCCAATGATCAAGCGAGGGGATTTGGTCATCATGCAGTTCGGCCACAACGATGCGAGCGCCGTCAACGACACGAGTCGGGCGCGCGGAACGATTCACGGCGTGGGCGAGGAGAGCGAAGAGATCGACAACCTGCTCACGCATCAGCGCGAAGTCGTGCACACGTTCGGCTGGTACCTCCGCCGTTTCGTCAGCGATACGCGCTCCCGCGGCGCAATGCCGATCATCGCGTCGCGTGTGCCGGGCAACAACTGGGCGAACGGCGCGGTGCTGCGCAACAAGCAGGACTTCGCGCTCTGGGCGGAACAGGTGGCGCGAATGGAGGGCGTCGCCTTCATCGACCTCAACGAGCTCGTCGCACGTGAGTACGACGCGCTCGGTGAAGACAGAGTGAAGCCGTTCTTCGTGAGCGATCGGGTGCACACCACACTGGACGGCGCGAAGCTCAGTGCGCGCGTCGTCGCGTCGACGCTCTCGCGCTTGCCAAACCCGGTTCACGCCTACATGCGCAGCGGTGACGCTGCAGCGAAAGCCTGCGCGCAGTAGCGCCTCAGGTTCGCCAACTCAGCTCGTAGAGCTCACACGCCCCGAGATCGCGCCAGTTCATGGGGAAATTGCGCACTCTCCGAATGCAGACGTCACATTCGAAGACGAGGTGCGACGTGCGCTTGACGTCCCATGACGGGGCCGGGCGTTCCCGAACGAACCACATCACGTGGTCGTAGTAGAACGTGCGTAATTCAGACTCCGAAGCGTCCGCGAACACACGACCAGCGAGGCCAGCCACCGCAAACCCCCAGCTCCACGATTGGAGCGCGTCGCTCTGAAGAAGGCCGGTATCCTGAGGGATACTCCATGCCGGCGAAGGCGTCGTTTCCTCTGTACGGTTTAGTACATAAGTCGTTCTTCATCCAATTGCAACTCGCTGGCAACCGAGCAGGCCCGAGCGGTCGACGAAAGCAGACGGCCGGATCATCGATTCGATGATCCGGCCGCGTGTCGAGTCAGATGAGCAGGTCCCGTTTCCGCACGGGACGATCGTGCTTACCGCCGTCCTGCTCTCCCGAAGATCGGCTGACCGATCGGAATCGGCATGCTGAAGTCGGGACGGCCGGTCATGGCGCCACGTGCCCGCGCATCGGAGCGCGGGTCGCACTTGTCCGGGCCGGCGTGGCCGCCGCGAATGACGACTCCGCCAAGAATTCCCCCGAGAATGCCGCCGATGCCGTGACCATTGTCGGACGAGACGCCAGCATCGGACGGTCCACCGGACTGCATCACCATCGGTTCGGGCGCTGGCTGCGCGGCAACGACGATCGTCGGTTCGGGCGCCGGAGCACCGGCCGGCGTGGCGACCGTCTCGAGTGTGTGCGACGCCATCGACACGATCGGATCGCCCGAGGCGTGATTGCTCGCCGTCATGCGCTCGTGCCGGTGAGAGACCTTGGGTCGGCTCGCCGGCGTGGTGGCCCTGGACCGCTCGATGTCGGACACGAACCGCATGCGCTGATAGTTCTGCGGAGCCAGCTCGTTGGCCGACGCCGAGGCCGCCGCGAGGTCCTTCTTCAAGTCGTCGGAAAGGCTCGCCGTAGGTTCTGGTCGTTTGCTACATGCGGACAGCAGGGCGAGCGAGAGCACAGCGACTTTCCATTCCGTCCGCATTGTGGTGCCTCCATGTTGAACCCACGTGTGCACCCGCTGCATGCAGTGAGCCAGTCCTTTGGCCCGGGGAACAAAGACGAATAGGGACGGAGTGTCCTTGAACTGCGACACAGTGTGTCACCGCAACAGGACATGGCAGGAGACAGTGCGCGACAATTAGCTTCGCCACCCATGAGCATCCGTGAGCGTCTTGGCGGCGCAATCGTCGTCGGTCATTGTCTCGCCCTCCTGGTTGCGTGCGCCCCGGCAGACCGCACCGCGATGCTGCCGGCGCAGCGTGCCGCCATCGCCGACACCCTCAAGCGGCTGATCACGAACGCGTACGACCTCTCGAAGCCTGGCGATCCCGTACAGCGGTTGATGAGCCTGTACCCACCCAGCGGACCAGTGATCTCGGCGAGCGGCGGCCAGGTCTCCACGTCGCGCGACACGCTCGAAGCGGGTATCCGCGCGTTCTGGGACAATGTCGGCAAGAACATGCGCAACCCGAAATGGACGTGGGGCAGCATGCGGGTCGACGTATTGGCGCCGGACGCCGCGGTCATCACCACGACCTACAGGGTGCCGCACCTCACACCGGCCGGTCAGCCGCATGTGATCGCTGGCGCTTGGACGGCGGTTTTTCAACGAAAAGGGGGCCGGTGGGTGATCGTTCAGGAACATCTGTCCGATACTCCTGTGAGTGCATCAGCAGAGCATCAACCCTAGCCGAGAACCGGATACCGCCGAGGGTCGCATTGCGTGGCTCGAGATCGAGCGCGCGCGGCTGGCAGACATCTTCGAGCACGCGCCGGCCTTTCTCGCGGTGCTACGTGGGCCGGATCATGTTTTCGAGCGGGTAAATCCCGCGTACATGCAGCTGGTCGGGCATCGCAACCCCGTCGGTCAAAAGCTGCTCGACGCGCTGCCCGAGCTCGTAGGGCAGGGATTCGTCGAACTGCTCGATCACGTCCGTGAGACCGGTGAGCCGTTCTGCGGCCGACAACTGCCCGTGTTTCTTGCCCGGGAGGCCGGTGCACCGCCCGAGCGACGGTATGTGGACCAGGTGTATCAGCGCCTCGTCGACGAGCGCGGAGAGTACGCCGTCGTCGCGCACGGGGTCGACGTCACGGACCAGGTACTCGCGACCGAAGCGCTTCGACGCTCGGAGCAGGAGCATCGCGACGCGCGACACGAGTCGGCACGGCTCGCCGCCATCGTCAACTCGTCTACCGATGCGATCATGAGCGCGGACACCGCCGGACGCATCACGAGCTGGAACAACGCCGCGGAACGTCTGCTCGGCTATACGACCGAGGAGATCCTTGGCCAACATGTCTCGCTGTTGTATCCGGAAAAGCACCCGGAAACGATCGAGATGTTCAGCGCCGTGCAGCGTGGCGAATCGGTCGAACAGATCAACACGCAGCGCCGTCGCAAGGACGGATCGCTCGTGAACATCTCGATCACGGTGTTCGCCATTCGCGATCACGACGGGAGCGTCATCGGCATATCGGCGGTGGCGCGGGATATCGGCGAGCGCACCGAGCTCGAGTCGATGCTGCGGCAGGCGCAGAAGATGGAGGCCGTCGGTCGGCTGGCTGGCGGTGTTGCTCACGACTTCAACAACCTGTTGACCGTCATCGGCGCGCACAGCGCCTTCCTGCTGGAGTCGCTCGAGTCGGATGATCCCCGCTACGAAGACGCGGAAGCGATCCAGAAGGCGACGATCAGGGCCGCGGGCCTCACGCGGCAGCTCCTCGCGTTCAGCCGAAAGCAGATCCTCAAGCCGACATCGCTCGCCCTCAACGCCATCGTCGAGGAGACCCGGGAGATGCTGCGACGGCTGCTCGGGGAGGACATCGAGATTCGCACCGAGCTGGCGAGCGATCTCGGATCCGTCATCGCCGATGCGACCCAGATCAACCAGGTGCTGGTGAATCTCGCCGTGAATGCACGTGACGCCATGCCCAACGGCGGCGTTCTCACGATCGCCACGTCAAACGTGTCAGTCGTCGCGGGCACGTCTGCGGCGCGCGGCGTGGTACCGACGGGCGACTATGCGCTCATTGAGGTACGAGACACCGGCACTGGCATGGACGCCGCCACGATGGCGCGGTTGTTCGAGCCGTTTTTCACGACGAAGGCGCCGGGCAAGGGCACCGGGCTCGGACTCGCGACGGTGTATGGTGTCGTGAAGCAGTCGGCCGGCTACGTGCTGGCAAAGAGCAGGATCGGACACGGAACGATGTTCGAGATCTATCTGCCGCTCGTAGCTGGCGCGGACCACACAGTGGAGCTGCGCGTCGCCGAGAGCGCCGCGGTGTGCGGAGTCGAGACGGTACTCGTCGTCGAGGATGAGACACCGGTGCGCGAGATAGCGCAGCGCGTGCTCACCCGGCAGGGCTATGTCGTCCTCACTGCGGCGAGTGGCGCGGAAGCTCTCGCGCTCAGCGCCACCTTTTCATCGCCCATTCACCTCGTCGTTTCCGATGCGGTGATGCCCGGGATGGGTGGTGCGGAGGTCCTCAAGCGTCTGCAGGCAGAACGACCAAGGCTCAAGGCGCTGCTGATGTCGGGCTATACCGACGACGAGATCGTCCGGCGCGGCATCGTGTCGTCGACAGTGCGCTTCATCCAGAAACCATTCGAGCCCACCGACCTTGCACGGGCTGTGCGTGATGCACTCGATGCCACATAACTGTTTGGGGCACGTTGCCAGGTAGTTTCAGATTGCGCCGCGCTTGATACCGAGCGAGATGATCGTCTCGATGAGTTTCTCGTAGCTTGTGCCTGCCTTGAGTGCCGACTGCGCGAACTCTTCCTTCCGCGCGATTTCCGGGTTCGGATTGGCCTCGATGAAGAACGCCGTTCCATCCGCGCGCAGTCGAAAGTCGAGTCGCGCATAGCCGTCGAGGGACAGCGCGCGATAGATGCGTCGCACCGTCGCAACGAGCTTGTCGCGCTGCGCGGGCTCCATGTCGGCCGGCCCTTCGGAGATGCCGTGCTTGGCCTGGTACTGGAGGTTGTGCTTCACGCGCTGCGTCGCGATCGCCATGCTGCCCGGCGCCGTGTTCTCGAAGAACAATTCCCATGGCGGCAACACGGTGAGCCGCTTGTTGCCGAGTGCGCCGACGTAGATCTCGCGTCCGTCGATGAACTCCTCGATGAGCGCATCACCGGTGATACTCTCGTGGATGAACTTCACGCGCGCCTCGAGCTCCTAGTCGCTCCGCACCACGCTCGCCTGCGAGATGCCGACCGATTTCTCCTCGGTGAGGCTCTTCACGATGAGCGGAAAGCCGAGCGCCTTGGGGCGACGCACGCGACGTCCCTGATGCACGACGTCGAACTTGGGAACCGGTATGCGATGGTACGTGAGGATCTTCTTCGCCAGCGACTTGTCGCGCGCGAGGACGAGTCCACGCGGATTGCATCCCGTGTACGGAACGCGCAACAGTTCGAGATAGCTGACGACGTGTTGGTCGAACTCGCGCAGGTCGAAGAACGCCTCGAGGAGGTTGACCACGACATGCGGCTTCCATTCCTCGACCTCGCGGCGGATGGGCGCGAGCTCCTCGTGCACCTCGAGGGGACGCGCCTCGTGGCCGAGTGCCTTCAGCGTACCGAGGATGTCAATTTCGGTCTTGTACTCATGACGCTCCTGCTCGCTCAGCGCGTCGATGTCGTCGGGGGGTGTGTAACCACGTCCGATGAGCACGAGCACGCGGAGCTTGCGGCGAGAAGGACTCATAGCGGGATGGATACCCGTCGTCTGTAGAGGAAGTGGACGGAGCGCACGGCGAGCGTTCCGGCGAAGTCCATGAGCACTTTCTTCTCGGGACCGCCGACGCGGAGCTTCAGGTCCCGGCTGCGGCCGATCATGTCGCGCAACAGCTGATCGACGGTGAAGTCAGATTCGTTGGTCCAGCGCGTCACGAGGCTGCGAATCTCGTTCCGATGCCGCTTGATGAAACGCGCCGCGGGTTCACGGTTCGCATGCCGAGGCGCGTCGGAGAAGACGCGACGCAGTTCGGTGTCGTACGTGCTCGGGTAGTCGACGGCGTAAAACGCGCGCTTCTCGTCGTAGTACTCGCGCAGCGTCATGTCGAGCTTCGAGATGGGTGCGACGCGAAGGCGGGTGTGCACCGGCGGCCGCTTTCCGCGCAACTCTTCCATCAGCTCATCCACGTACTCGAGCTTCCGGAGTGCAGGCCAATCGGCGTACTGCCGTTTCCAGCGCGCCTTCGGCTGCATCCACACGGCGAACGTCTCCGCGAAATCCTCGTCCGGATGTGCCTGCGCATAGTAGGCGCGCAGGTGCTGCACGAACGTGCGGCTGGCTGGCTTCGGGCGATAAGAGAGCGGATACGGTGTGGACGACTTGCCGAAAAATCGTTGGTACGTGGGCCGTCGGTGGAGTCGATAGCCGTGCTGAATCGCGTGCCCCGCCTCGTGCCGCAGGATGCGCATGCACTCTGCGCGAGACGCGCCCTCAGCCTCCAGCATCATGCTGCGCTCGAGTCGAATGAGGCGCGGATGCACGAGGTAGAACGGAATGCCGATGCCTGGGACGTTGGTGGGAGAGAACCATTCGTCGGAGAGCCAGACATGTGGCCGGAGCGCGATGTCCCGTTTCTCGAGCTCGCGATAGAGGTCGTCGACGCACGCCTCGACCCACGTGCCGGCGAGCCTGAGACCGAGCTTACGGATCTTGACGTCGAGCAACTGTTCGCGGGGCAGCCGTTCCCATTCCATCGGCGCAAGCTCGCACGCGTGCGGGGCGAGGGCAACACACGAGCGTATGCCGCACCGTTACCACGGCGTCACCACCTCGGCGACACGATCGTGACGTAGCGCGATGATTCTCACCCGCGTGTCTCGGGTAGCCTCACGCCACATGGGAAGAAGATGATTCTGCGCACACGAACGACGAGCGCGATACTCGCGGTCGCCAGCATTGGAACGGCCACTATCGTAGCCTGCCGTAGCGACGACATCGTGAATGCATCGCAGGCGAGTGAAGTCGTGCTGGCCAACACGTCGGCCACGCCAACGCTGGTGAAGAACCTGATGAATGGAGTGACTGCCTACAGCCTGCTGAGCAGCGACGATGTGCTCACGGGGTCACCGAATTACGTATTCGGCGGATCGACGGATGGCGCGGGGCTGATTCACAATGCCGACAACACGTTCACACTCGTGGTGAACAACGAGGACGACTTCGCGGTGTCGCTCCATCTCACGCGATGAGAGAAGTATGATCTCGTCGCGTTCATGCGCGCGCTCACGGATACGAGCGCCGCCATCAAGTAACTGCGAACGAGCTACCCGGCGCTCGCTGCGAGCCAGGGATCGCTCGCCATCCAGTTCTCGTCGGGGGCGAAGAGAAACACCATGCCGCCGTCGGCGAGCTTGGGAAGCAGACGCTCGGCGCGCGTGGACTCCATGGCCGGGCAGCCTTCACTGCGTCCAGCCTTCGTTGCGGTGACGTACGGCGCACCGTGCGCGACCACGCCGCGGCCAAGCGCGTTGTCGTTGAAGCCGCTGGACACGCCCATCAACCGCAGGCCGACGGAGCTGTACACCTGTCCGCCCGAGTGGCCGCGGAAGGCATAGGTCGACCGAGCGACGTAGAGGCCCAGCGACGTGGCGTTGCTACCGTTCGCGTTGGAGAAGCGGGTGGGGACGCCATACTGCGACGTCGCCGAGCCGCGGCCGTGAGCAACCGTGAACGGACCGTCCACGATCTGGAGCGACTCCATGTCGAACACATAGCCACGCGCGGACGTGCTCGGCAGGCCATAGTCCACGAAGTAGAGATACGGCTTGCGAACCTCGTTGGGATGCGTGGTCTTGTACGCGAAGTAGCTGCGGAATGCATCCTCGAGCGCTTCGGGACGGCTGAGCGGGCGCACGGTACCGGTGAAGGCATCGAGCGCGGCTTTGGTCACGCTGCCAATGGCCGAGGCCGTACCAGTCGTCCTGGACGAATCGGTGGCGACTGGCGCGGGGGTGACGAAGGAGACGGCGGCGCCGAGTACCGGGCCGGACTGGTCGCTGCCGGGCACAAAGTGCGCGCCAACGAGAAGCAGCGCGCTCGCGCCAGCAAGAACGTTCAGGTAGCGAATGGATGACATGCGGATTCGTCTCGTGGGCAGGGGCGCGACAGCGCCGGGCGTTGGACGTTCCTTTCAGGCGGGACGGGCAAGACTTACTACCCGTGGATGAAGGATAAGTTTAACGGGGTCGGACGCTCACGTAAAGTGTTGTGCGACAATATCTTACGGTCGCGCTCGGTGACCAACGCCCGGGTGCTTCGTCGGGGGAACCTCAACAGCAGGTTACTCGCTCGGGCTTGGACGACCGGCTATTCTGCGAAAGCGCATGCCCCGACTCAACCCGCACTCCGTTCGCTTCACTCTGCTGCTTGCGTCGCTCGTGACGTTGGCGTCGTTCGCCACCGACATGGGTCTGCCGGTGCTTGCCGAAACGGCGGCATCACTCGGGGTTACGCCGGCCACGGCCGCACTGACCATGAGCGTATTCATGGTCGGCTTTGCGTTCGGACCATTCGTCGTCGCGCCGATCTCCGATCGGTACGGCCGTCGGCCCATCCTGCTCACCGGCGTCGCGACGTTCGCTGTGTTCGGAGCGCTCGGCGCATTCGCGCAGTCGCTCGGCGCGCTACTCACGTGGCGATTGCTGATGGGCGCGGGTGCGGGCACCGCGCAGGTGCTCGTGGTTGCGACGGTGCGCGACAACTTCAGCGGCAGCGAAGCGCGCACGCGTCAATCGTACGTGAACCTCGCCGCTGGATTGGCGCCGATGATCGCGCCGACGCTCGGTGTGTTCATCGCGTCGCTGGGCGGATGGCGCGCGATCTATGGTGCGCTCGCCGCTGGCGGTGTGGTGTTGTGGGTGCTCGGCGTACGCAACCTCGACGAGTCGGCACCGGTCGACGCAGCGCGCTCGCTCAGTGTGCGTGGTACGGTGCGAAGCTACATCCGCGTCGTGCGACATCCCGTGACGATGGGTTATGCCGTGGTCGTCGCGCTGTTGTTCGGGTGTCTGTTCGCGTACGTCTCGGGGTCGTCGCTGATTCTCATCGGTGTGATGGGCGTATCACAGCGCACGTATGGACTCCTGTTCGCGTGCACGTCGCTCGGCCTGGTGTTCGGCGCGTTCCTCAATGCGCGACTCAATCGGCGCGGCGTGTCGCACACGAAGCTCGTCGCCATCGGAATGATCATGGTGGCCTCGGTGGCGTCGGTGCTGTTCGCTCTGGCCTGGGCCGGAGTGCTGGCCTCCTGGCTCCTTGTACCGCTCGTGGTGCTCAGCTTCATCTTTCACGCGATCGTGCGCTCGAACGCGGTACAGGGTGCGCTCGAGCCGGTGCCGGACATCGCTGGTGTAGCGAGCGCGGTAGTGACCGGGCTGACGATGCTCGTGGGGGCGCTCGCGAGTGCGGTGGCCGCTGGACTATTCGACGGCCGGACGCCGCTCGCGATGACTGGCACGATGGCCACGTGCGCCCTCGCGGCACTCGGCGTCTATTTCGTCGTCGTGCGACCTGCGGAGCGCAGGTTCCATCTGGAACATCCTCACGTTCATACCGAGGAACTGGAAGTCATCGCCGATGGTGTAGCCGCGTAGGACAACAACGACACCAACCCTTCCTCACATGCATGCTCGTTCAAGCGTGATCGTCGTGCTGTCAGCGCTGGCAATCGGCGCGGGCAATTCCCCTCTGTCTGCGCAGACGCCGACGCAAGCGCAGCGCGACTCGGCTGCACTCGAGCAGCTGCGCAACGATTGGGCAGGACTGCGGCGCTATCGCGACGCGAATGCCGCGCTGTCCGCACCGAAAGCGCGAGAGAATCGAGTGGTGTTCTACGGCAACTCCATCACCGACGCGTGGGCGCAGCATTTCGCGTCGATGTTCCCGGGCAAGCCGTACGTCGGCCGGGGGATCAGCGGACAGACCACGCCGCAGATGCTCGTGCGCTTCCGTCAGGACGTCGTGGCGCTCAAGCCGAAGGTGGTCGTCATTCTCGCCGGCACGAACGACATCGCAGGCAACACCGGGCCGTCGACCCTCGAGATGATCGAGGACAACTTCATGTCGATGGTGCAGATCGCGAAGGCGAATGGCATCCGCGTGGTGCTGAGCTCCGTGTTGCCGGCGTACGACTACCCGTGGAAGCCCGGCCTCGAGCCGGCGCCGAAGATCATCGCGCTGAATGTGTGGCTCAAGCGCTATGCGAGCGAAGTGGGCGAGACCTACCTCGACTACCACGCCGCGATGGCCGACACGCGGGGCGGTCTGCCGAGCACACTTTCGCGTGACGGTGTTCATCCCAACGTCGCGGGCTATCAGATGATGGCTCCGCTTGCCGACGCCGCGATCGCCAAAGCGTTGAAGCGTTGACGAACGAATAGACCGCGGGCACCTAGCGGCGCTAGGGAGGGCAGGCGCCGAGCGACCTCGTCGTTGTAATGGTGATCACGGGCACGAGTTCGATGTGCGCTGAATCACAATCGCACGGGCCTTGCATGTGGGTATGGCTCATGGGCCGGCCCACGTGCGACGACGCGCGGATGCAAGACGGGAGAGACAATGGCAGACGACATGAGCGTTCGCATCTTTCGCGACGAGCTGAACCGCGAGTGGGAGGTTCGTGCTGTGCGAGAAGAGCTCACCGAGCGCAGGACGCGGCTGCTGCCGCGCCCCGAGCTGGCGAATGGCTGGCTGCTCTTTCGGCTCGGCGAAGAGCGACGACGACTTGCGCCGCTGCCGCCGGGATGGTTCGTCGCGACGGACAGGCAGCTCACGCGCTGGTGTGACGACGCGGAGCCGGCGACGCGGCTCGTCTCCCGCGCAGTAGAAAATGCTGAGATGCAGGCACCGCACTGAGGGCATTTTGTCCCGTTGGGCACGGTGTCTGCCACAGTTGTGTGCATGTCGCTCAAGACTTTTCGTGCACCCGACGGAACGATCTGGACGGCGTGGCGCGTAGAAACCGGCGCGGCGCCGGTGGTCCCTGGGACACCGAGTGTGTGGCTCGCTTTCCAGAACGAGGACGGCACCGAGCGGCGACGCCTGATGGAAGTGCCCGACGACTGGGAGCAGCTGTCCGATCAACTGCTCGACCTGCTGCGCCGAATGGCCGAGCCCGTGGCCGCGTGGAAGCGTGCATCTCCGCCGGGCGGCGTGAGCCTTCCGAAGGACTCGATGTCGTCTTGAGCTGAGTTTGGTGTCGTTCGTTTGAGAACCGTGTATTGTCGTCAGCGGGCACTCGCTGCGTCGGGCTACGCGCGATGCCCTTCTCCGTGAGCGCCTACATCCTCCCTCGAGCATCTCGACCAAAAGGGCGTCGCGAAGGAGCGTGCGCGAATGCCTTCCCGCGAGAATGGCGGCGCGATCAAACGGCGTTTGGAGTTGATGGGAGGGAGTGCGCGTTCCTGGAGACGGCTTCTGAGCGCGGCCAACGAGGAATACCGGGCGGTAGTGAGAAGAGCGCGAAGTGGCCGTCGGAAGGAATGCGCGCGACCGACCGGGGCAACGAAGCCATACGATCCGATGAGACGCCTCGCTCGACCGGACCCCACCGCGCGCGACTAGCGGCCCCGAGCCGCGTGACGTATGATCGAGCAGCAACTGCTCGGGATGCGATACAGTCGAACCACATTACGACTGGGGGGATTGCATGACGACGCCCACTCCGCCGCGCTCCGAGAGCGCACCGGCTGCGATCACGCAGCCAACCATCACTGCGCTCGAAAACGAGGACGCTCTCAAGCGAGCGTTCCTCGCCGACTACGCCGCACTGAGCGCCGAAGCGCGCGCCGATCTCGGCGACGCTGCGGTGTCGCTCGCGACGAAAGTCGTCGAAGGCGCCTTCGTTCGAGCCTGGGACTCTCGAGCAAAGCTCAAGACACCCGAGGAGCTCCACCAGTTTCTCGTCGACGACGTACATCATGCCGCCGCGCGTGCGCTGAGTCGCCGAGCGGCGGCGCATCGCTTCGCGGCGCATGGTACCGCGGACGCGAAGCACGCCACGAATGGGAATGTCGATCCTGATACATCGTGGGAGCACATCCAGCACGCGCTGCACGGCGAGGAGCACAGTCCGGGCACTCTCGCGGCAGTCGCAGCGGCCTCGCGTCATGAAGCGGCGGATCACATCGGTCACGTTGGACAGACGGGAAAGGGAACGTGGATCGCCATCGTCGCGGCAGTCGCCGTCATCGCTGCAGTGATCGGAGGGATCTTCACGATGAACGTCGTCGCAGCGAAGGGAGCTGTCGCGAAAGCGGTGAACGACCCCGATGCTCGCGAGGTGACGACTCCAGCGGCACGTAGTGGTGTCGTGAACCTCACCGACGGCACCAAAGTGAACATCGCTCCAGAGTCGAAGCTCACGATTCCGAAGGCATTCGGTCCGGAGCTGCGCGGCGTGAAGGTCGCGGGTGCGGCGACGTTCGAAGTCGCGCCAGGATTGAAGAACGAGTTTCAGGTCTTCGCGAAGAACGCGACGTTCACCGCGAAGGGCACATCCTTCACGGTGAGTGCATACGCGGCCGATTCGGGCGTCACCGTCGTGGTGAAGGACGGTTCGGTGGAAGTGAAGCGCGGTGAAGACATCCAACTCGTGCCCGCTGGTTCCGCGGTGACGGTGCTGGCGAGTGCTCCGTTGCGAGCGGCGACGCAGGAGGAGAAGGACGAAGCGGTGTCGTGGAACGCGGGTACGCTCACGATCAACAAGAAGCCACTCCGCACTGCACTCGCGCACATCAAGCGGTGGTACGGCTTCGACATCGTGGTGCCGAAGGTCGAATATCTCGAGCGGCCGGTGACGCTGACTGCCTCGATGGATTCGTCGATGCAGGCGATTCATGCCCTCGAGAAGAGCACGGGTCTCCTGTTCGGTTTCTACGGCGAGAACATGGCGTTCAGCGATTCGGCGGACAAGAAACTACGGCGACACTAATTGTCGGCGCGCCCGACAAAATCGGGCGCGCCGGTGGCGCTGTTCTCCGCTTTCCAACTGTCGGCCGGAACTTCGTGTATCTCTCAGTGAAGGCACTTCATCACTCATTCACTGGGATCCGCATGTCACGTCTCGCGGCAACACTCGCCATCGCAGGCGCGTTCGCGATCACGTCGATCGCACACGCGCAACAGCCTGATCGGGGCGCGGGCCGGCCACAGCGCGGCGCGCCCAACGGCGCGCCTGGTCGCACGCCGATGGGGCCACGACCTGACGCACCGATGGGCGCACCACCATCGATGGATGTCGCCAGCCGGTTCCTCGCGCAGACGGGTGAGCTCAAGCTCACCGATCAACAGGTCACGCGTCTCGCCGCCATCGCGCGGCGCAGCGCTGAACACCGCCAGGCAATGCGTACGAGTCTCGACTCACTCCGGCCGGCACGCTTCGGAGCGCCGGGCGCTGAGCGTGACAGCATTCGCCGGCAGGGACCTCCTGCGGCGGCGCGCGCACTCGCGACGCGCATGCGTGATCAGGCGCACGCCGACCTGCGCGACGCACTCGCCGTGCTCAGTCCCGATCAACTGGCGACGGCGTGGGGGATGATGGCGCGCCGTGGTGGTGGTGCTGGCGGTGGTGGATTACCGGGCGGTCGCTCATTCGGGCCGTCTCGCATGGGCTTCATGCCGCGAGGCCGCTAGGGATTCTCCGGTGATCGAAGAGCGACGGACCGCGCCGCCCACGACGCGCGCGCTCGAGCGAACATGGTGGGTACCGCTCGCGTTCGTCGTGTTGTCGCTCCTTCTGCTGGCGATGTTGCCGGTGGTCGTCAACCAGCGCGTGCGCGTCGTTCGCCAAGAGCTGGTTGACGTCACCGAGCCCGCGAGAGTGTTGCTCAGTGAGATCCAGGCGGCCCTCAACACGGAGCTGTACGGCATCGTCGAGACTGCGCACGGCGCATCCGGCCACGGCGTCGAGCGATACGCGCAGGGACTGAAAGATCAGCTGCACGCCGAGGAGGAGATGGAGCCGCTCATCCGTGAGATGGGCGCCGAGGCGGTGTCGCGGTTCACGGCGTTGCGGACGAGTGCGGCGCGATGGAACGAGCAAGTCTCGCGACGCTGGCTCCAGCCGGATGGCGCGGCGGACAGCACCGATCGCAGCGCCGCGGAGCGCGAAGAGACCGCGACAGAGGTGTTGGCTGCGACGGAGCGTCTCGACTCGCTGCTCGACGCGCGTGCGGCCACGCAGCGCGATCGCATCGAAGCGCTGGCGAACAACGATGTGATGTTGCCGCTCGCACTCGTGCCGCTGATGATCGTTTCGGCGATCCTCATCTTCCGCGCCGGCCGGCGGATGTACTTCTTCGCGAAGGACGCGGAGCACGGACGTCTCGCGCTCGCGCGTGCGACGGAGGCGAAGACGGGCCTCATGCGCGGCGTGACACACGACCTCAAGAATCCACTCGGCGCGGCGAGCGGCTATGCCCAGTTGCTCGAGGAGGGGGTGGTCGGTCCCCTCACCGCCGAGCAGCGCGATCGCATCGTGCGCATTCGCCGGTTGGTGCTCTCCGCGTTGGATACGATCAGCGATCTCGGCGAGCTCTCGCGCGCGGATGAGGGACAACTGCACATCACGCGGACGGCGACCGACGTCGGCAACTTGCTGCCCGAAGTGGTGGCGGACTATCAGGCGGCGGCGCAATCGGCCAAGCTCGAGATGTCGATCGAGGGCACGGAGGATCATGTGAGCGTGCAGACGGACCCGAAGCGTGTGCGGCAGATCCTCGGCAACTTGCTGTCGAATGCGATCAAGTACACACCGGCGGGTGGCAGCGTGCACGTGAGCCTCGCGCCGAAGCCGCGGGCGCGGCCGGGCGAGTGGTACGCGATCGAAGTGCGAGACACGGGCCGAGGGATACCCGAGGAGCATCGCGAGGATATCTTCGTCGAGTTTTATCGCCTGCCGGATGCGCATACGATCGCGAACGGCACCGGCATCGGACTCGCGATCAGTCGTCGTCTGGCTCGCCTGCTTGGTGGCGACCTGACGCTCGAACGCGTGAGTGGCGCCGGCTCGGCGTTCACTCTGTGGCTCCCGCGTACGTGATCCTTCTTTCGGCTCTCTCGCTCGCCATCGCCTCGACCGACTCGACGACGTTCATTCGCGTCAACCAGGTCGGCTATCTCCCTGAAGCGCCGAAGGTGGCCATCGCGTGTTCGCTCGCGAGTGCGCGCGTCGACTCGTTCGTCGTGAAGGACGAACGTGGACGCATCGTGTTCGGGCCGCGCCGCACCGAAGTGGGCGGTGCATTCGGGCCATGCATGAGCGTCCATCGGCTCGACTTCACGTCGCTGAGGAAGGCGGGTCGCTACCGCATCGTCGCCGGCAGCGACAGCTCGCCGATGATCCGCATCGGGCCGACGGTGTTCGATGGCGCGGCGGATACGCTGCTGTACTACATGCGGCAGCAGCGCTCGGGGTGGAATCCGCTATTCAAGGATTCCGTACACACGCATGACGGCATCATCGTCGACTCGCCGCGCGCTGGTGAGGTCGTGAACGTCTCCGGCGGATGGGCGGATGCGTCCGACTATCTGCAGTACGTGACGACGTCGGCGTATGCGACGTACGTGATGATGATGGCATATCGCGATCATCCGTGGGCGTTCGCCGACGCATTCGACGCGAAGGGTGTCGCGGGGAAGAATGGAGTGGCCGATGTGCTCGACGAGGCACGTCATGGACTCGAATGGCTGTCGCGCATGTTCCCCGACTCGTCGCTGATGTTCAACCAGCTTGCCGACGATCGCGATCACACGTTCTTCGACCTGCCGGTGAACGATTCATCGGATTACGGGTGGGGCCGCGGCAAGGAACGCCCCGTCTATCCGTGCACAGGGAAGCCGCAGGGACTCTTTGCCGGCAAGAATCGCTCGACAGGGTTTGCATCGACAGCGGGGAAGTATGCGTCGGCGTTCGCGATCGGTGCACGGATGTTCGAGTCGCGTGATCCGGCCTTTGCGTCGACGCTCCGACGCAAGGCGAAAATGGCCTATGACATCGGACGCGCGAATCCGGGTGTGTGCCAGACGGCGCCGGGCCGGTCGCCGTACTTCTATGAAGAGGACAACTGGACCGACGACATGGAGCTCGGCGCCGCGCAACTGAGCGCGCTCACGAATGATCGTACGCTGCTCGCGCAGGCGATCGACTATGCGCGCGAGGAGCCGAAGACGCCGTGGATGGGCGCCGACACGGCGAATCACTATCAGTGGTTTCCGTGGCACAACAACGGCCACTACGAGATCTGGCGGTTGGCCTCTCGTAGGGACGACAGGGCGAAGCGCGCACAGATGTCGGAGTTTTATCGTCGCGGCCTCGACGGCGTGGTGAGTCGCGCGGAGAATGGCTTCAAGATCGGCGTGCCGTTCATCTGGTGTTCGAACAACCTGATGGCGTCGTTCGCCACGCAGGCGATGTTGTATCGGCGCATGACGGGAGACACGCGATATCGTGCCTACGAACAGGCGGCGATCGACTGGCTGTTCGGTACGAACCCGTGGGGCGTGTCGATGGTGATCGGCTACCCGCACGACGGCGTGACGGCGACGGATCCACACTCGGCGGTGTCGGACCGGCTTGGAGTGGACAAGCTGCTTGGCGGTTTACTCGACGGACCGGTGTATCGGTCGATCTATCAAAACCTGCGCGGGATCTCGCTGCACAAACCAGACGAGTATGCGCGGTTCAACGGCGGACGCATGGTGTACCACGATGATCTTGGCGACTACTCGACGAACGAGCCGATCATGGATGGAACGGCGAACATGACCTATCTGATGTCCGCACTGGCGTCACGGGCAAAGCGTTGATCGGAACTGCAACTGCGTTTGGTGGGAACAGCTCACGCGGATTGACATGGAAAACTGCTCGATTTTCGCGGATACTGCCTCAGTCTGGCAACTGAGCACCCAAGTCAGCCTTTCGTCGAAAGAATCTTCCTCTTCTTTTCTTTGTGTCCGAATTGTGCGCAACTGGAGATCCCATGAGCTCTGATGCGGGTTCCGCAACGCAGGTCCCCACGTCGATCGCACCAATGCTGTCGGTTCGTCGCGGCGCGAGGGCGCTCGAGTTCTACAAGTCGGCGTTCGGGGCGACGGAAGTCTTCAGGATCGAGTCGCCTGACGGCGCCGTCGTCGCGCGGCTTTCCGTAGACGGCGCCCAGTTCTGGGTGAGCGACGAGTCGCCGGAGCATGGCAACTTCAGCCCGGAGACGCTCAGCGGAGGCACGGTGCGGATGATCCTCACCGTGGCTGATCCGGACGCGATGTTCGCGCGAGCCATGGCCTCGGGTGCGATGGTGGTCGTGCCGGTGAAGGAGGACTACGGATGGCGGTTGGGCCGAGTGGTGGATCCGTTCGGACATCATTGGGAGATCGGGCATCCATTGGCAGAGCAGCCCTGAGCAGTGGCCGGCCGGCGCCCCGGCGGACATACTTGCGTGCCGCTACAAAATCCTGCTGACTCACGCGCCGCCCCAAACTCCATGTCACCTATCCTGGCCGAGCTGTTCGGCACCGCGATCCTGATCGTCCTTGGCGACGGTGTGGTCGCGAACGTCGTCCTCAGTCGCACGAAGGGGAACAACTCCGGCTGGATCGTGATCACCGCGGGGTGGGCATTCGCGGTGACGATCGCCGTTTACTGCGTGAATGCGATCAGCGGCGCGCACCTGAATCCCGCTGTCACCATCGCCCTGGCGTCGACGGGCGCGTTCGAGTGGTCGAAGGTGCCGGGCTACATCGCGGCGCAGATCGTCGGCGGCTTCATCGGCGCAGTGATCGTGTGGCTCGCATATCTGCCGCATTGGAAGGCGACGCCCGATCCGGAGAGCAAGCTCGGCGTCTTCTCGACGACGCCGGCGATTCGTTCGCCCGGCGCCAATCTTGTCGCCGAAATCATCGGCGGATTCGCGCTGGTGCTCGCGCTGCTCGCCGTGCTGTCGCCAGGCAACTTCGTGCCGGGCTCCGATCTCGCGAAGGGATTCGGTCCGCTGCTCGTGGGCGTGATCGTCTGGGCAATCGGCTTGTCACTCGGCGGACCGACAGGGTATGCGATCAACCCGGCGCGCGACCTCGGCCCACGTATCGCGCACTCGGTGCTGCCTATCGAAGGGAAGGGAAGCTCCGACTGGGGCTACGCGTGGATTCCCATCGTCGGCCCGACTGTCGGCGGAGTGATTGCCGCGCTGTTCTACAACCTCGTGTGGAAGGCATGACTCACATTCTCGCTCTCGATCAGGGCACGACGAGCTCGCGCGCAATCGTGTTCGATCACGCGGGTTCAATCATCTCCGTGGCGCAGAAGGAGTTTCCGCAGATCTTCCCCAAGCCCGGCTGGGTGGAGCACGACCCGCGCGACATCTGGTCCACGCAAGCGGGTGTGGCGGCCGAGGCGCTGACGAAGGCGAATGTCGCCGCGTCGAACATCGATGCGATCGGCATCACCAATCAGCGTGAGACGACGGTCGTGTGGGACAGGTCGACTGGCGCTCCGATCTGTAATGCAATCGTCTGGCAGGATCGCCGCACCGCCGGCATCTGCGACAAGCTTCGCGCGCAGAAGCTGGATCGCGTGATCCGTCGCAAGACCGGCCTCGTGATCGACGCGTACTTCTCGGCGACGAAGGTCCAGTGGATCCTTCAGAACGTGAAGGGTGCGCGCGCCAGGGCCAAGGCGGGCCAGCTCGCCTTCGGCACGGTGGATTCGTGGCTGGTGTGGAATCTCACCGGCGGTGCGGTGCACGTGACGGACGTGAGCAATGCGTCGCGCACGATGATGTACAACATCGTGAAAGGCGAATGGGACGATGAGCTGCTGAAGATCTTCGGCGTGCCGCGTTCGATGCTGCCCGAGGTGCGATCGTCGAGCGAGGTGTACGGCAATACCACGTTGTTCGGCGGGTCCATTCCCATCGCCGGCATCGCGGGCGATCAGCAGGCGGCGCTCTTCGGCCAGGTGTGCACGAAGCCGGGCATGGTGAAGAACACGTACGGCACCGGATGCTTCATGCTGATGAACACCGGCACGAAGCCGGTGGCGTCGAAGAACAACCTTCTGACGACGGTCGCGTGGCGCATCGGGGATCGGACGGAGTATGCGCTGGAGGGGAGCATCTTCATCGCTGGCGCGGTGGTCCAGTGGCTGCGTGACGGACTCGAGTTCTTCCGCACGTCGCCGGAGATCGAGGCGTTGGCGGCAAGCGTGCCCGACACCGGCGGGGTGTATCTCGTGCCCGCATTCGCCGGACTGGGCGCGCCGCACTGGGACCAGTATGCACGTGGCACGATCGTCGGCATGACGCGCGGTACGACGCGCGCACACATCGCCCGCGCGGCGCTCGAGGGTATCGCGCTGCAGGTGATGGACGTGCTCAAGGCGATGGAGAAGGATTCCGGCATCACGCTCAAGGAGCT
>JAQBPV010000181.1 GCA_028287345.1 Gemmatimonadota bacterium | reverse complement strand
ACGCCCGCGGGAACGGCCCATCCGCTGCCACCGCTCACGGTCGACCGAATTGGCGACAGCTACCGATTTCTTCCCGACGGCAAACAGCTCGTCGTGAAGCAGGGCGGTTTTCGTCGGCAGGATTTCTTCCTGTTCGACCTTGCGTCAGGACAGCAGCGACCGCTGACGAAGCTACGACCAGGCGAATCACTTCTTCGCTTCGACGTATCGCCGGATGGCAAGCGGATCGTGTTCGAGCGCGTGCGCGAGAACTCGGACATCGTGTTGGTCGAGCTTCCCCGATGACTGCGCCGCTGTCGCCGTCCGAGGTGCTGATCGAGTTGCGCAGCGGAACGCGCTTATCGCTCGACCGGATCATGCCGTTGGTCTACGACGAGCTTCGCCTCATCGCGCACCGGCAGCTTGTCGCGCGAGGCGGCGGAGCGGGAACGCTGCAGACGACGGGGCTCGTACACGAGGCGTATCTCAAGCTCGTCGATCACTCGCGCGCGGAGGAGCGCGACCGCGCGCACTTCCTCGCGCTCGCATCCGTGGCAATGCGCCATGTGCTCGTGGACCGCGCGCGCTCGCGCGTGGCGCAGAAGCGTGGCGGGGAACAGATCCGCGTGACACTCGACGAGCAGCACATTGCCGTGGACGAACAACCGGAGGCGCTGCTGCAGCTCGATGAGGCGATGCAGCGGCTTGCCCAGGTGCAACCGCGGTTGGCAAAGGTGGTGGAGTGTCGATTCTTCGGAGGACTCACCGAGGACGAGATCGCGGAAGCCCTCGACATCACGGTGCGTACAGTGCAGCGCGATTGGGCGAAAGCGCGGATGTTGTTGAGAAGGGAGCTCGAAGCGTAGAGCAGGTAGGGAGCACTTTGTGAGCTACGAGCTGGAGAAGGAGCGTGAGCGTGAAGCCTCCAGCATTGAGCACACCAGAGCTCGAGCTTCAGCACGAGCCATAGCTCGAGCTCTGACTTGCTGGTGGCTGGAGGCTCAATCTCACGCTCGCGCTCCCGCTGGTGGCTCACGTTCATGCTCGTGCTCATGCTCACGTTTGCATTAGTCTGACTACTTCAGCGATCCTTTCAGAGCGAGTGCTGCCGCGGCGCGACCGATCTCGCGACCGGCGTCGATGTCGAAGCGATAGTGGATTCCACCATAGACGCGCGACATCCCCGCCTCGTCCACCATCGCGTCCAATCTGGTCTTCTCGGTGGGAATCGCGTCGCTGACGATGCCCATGAACGCGCCCGTGATGCACGAGTGTCCGGACGGATACGACGGATGATTCGGCAGCGCGATCGGCATCACGATCGCCTTGTCCATCTGGGTCGGCCGAGGATACCAGTAGGTGACCTTCGTGTCCCAGCAGGCGATCTGCGCGTCGAACGCTGCTGCGTTGGCAAACGCGAGGATCCGCGCCGATTCGAGCTCACCGATGTGGCGCTTGAGAATGAGAGTGTCCGTGATGAGGTTCAGCGCACCGGCGGTGAACGTGCCGCTCGATGTATTCCAGTTCACGGCGGTCGCGGTCTGTGCGGCCGTTCGCGTGTCAGAGATGGTCCGCACTTCTGCCAGGGCCGAGAGGAATTGCGTCGACCCAACAGCCGGGGGGACGGGCGAACGAAACTGGCTCGCCGACGTCATGAAGAACGGGCGCGCTCCATGGAGCGATCGCACGACTGCGGCGGGCGATGACAACCATTTGTCGACGCCTGTCGGCGGCGTACCGACTGGCACGAGGAGGTAGTTGTCGGCTGCGGCCTGTGCGATGGCCGCTCCGGCCACGCTTCGTCCGAGAGCCACTCCGGCGGGGACGTCCTCGTTGCTCAACGACGGCGAGGGCGGAGTCGCGAGATCGGCGGCGAGCTGCGCCTCCGTCGCCGCAACGTCGAGTGGGAAGAACGAGTTGAGAACTGCGGCGGACGCACCGCCGACGGCGGCGGAGATCGACGGCGTCTTCGATCTGCCCGCCATCACTTGTGCCGCGACGACAGCGCGATACTGCGCGACCGAGAGATAGGTGAGGATGCGACTGACGGCAGCCTGTCCATTCGACGTCGGCTGGCGTGCGATGATCAGGGCCACCGCGCGCTGATTCCACAGGGCGCTGGTGCTGATGCTGTCGTTCGCCGTGAGTTGCGGGTTGGCGACCTGTGTGGTGTTGTCGCTGCACGCCGCGATGGCAAATGTGGTGACGAGCAGGCGCGCGACGAAGGGGGATCGGGTTCTGCGGAGCATGGTATCCTCGATGAGTTGGGGGCTTCATCGAGGTTCACGAGAAACGGCCAGGAAACCCGACATTCGGCGAGAAATTCTGGCTTCGCGGATCGTGAGCAAGCGCGCCACGGCTCCTGGAAGCTCATCGCTCTTCGCGCGTGACGCTCGCGATCACGCCCAGATAGCGCGCCAACAACGAGCGTACAGCTTCACGCGGCAGCACGGTGAGCGCAGTGGAAAGCGCATCGGCCAGCGCGCCGTCGGTTGCGATGACCGTGGCCTGCACGCCGGACGTAAGGCCAAGTCCCGTCCGCGGATCGATCACATGCGAGTAGCGCACTCCGCCAATCTCGACGAACTGAGCGCTCGGCCCCGACGTAGAGATCGAAGCGTTCGTGAGCGCGGCCGCGCGCGCTCGCACGGACTCGTCGGCACCAGGCACGTCGACGCACCACCCAGCTTTGCCCGGCGGAGCATCGCTCACGGCGATATCGCCACCAGCTTCCACCAGCGCGCTCATGACTCCCTGCGCGCGCAACCCCTTTATCGCCTGCTGCACGGCGTACCCCTTGGCGATTCCGCCGAGATCGAGATGCATTCCTGCCTTCTCGAGACGAGCGCGCCGCCGCACACTGTCGAGCGCGATGTGTCGCCACCCGGCATGCGCCCGCGCCGAGTCGAGCTCAGTATCGCCGGGAAGTCGATGCACTCGGCGCGCCTCGCGCCACAACGCCACCAGCGGACCGACCGTCGGGTCGAAAGCACCGTCCGTGGCGCGGGCGATCTCCACCGCGCGCTCGAGCACGGTGAACAGCGGTTCACTCACCGCGACCCACTCGCCAGCGCGGCGGTCGAGCGATCGTATCTCGCTCTTTGGGCGGTAATCGCTCATTATGTCTTCCAGAGCGGCAAATCGATCGAACGCCGCCCGCGCCGCCTTTCGCGCCTGCCTTTCGTCCCGCGCGTACATCACGATGCGAACCTCGACGCCCATGTGCAGCTCGCTGAACTCCGATCGCACCTGCGCGTCGGTGCGAGCCGCAAACGCGATGAGCACGACGAGTAGCGCGAGTGCGTGACGCCAAGGTGTCGTCCCGAGCGCAGCGAGGGACCTGCTCGTCCGCAGTCCTCTCATTGCTCATCCTCGCGACAACTGTGTGCGAGGCCCAGGCCACAATTACACGCGATTCCATTCCGGGCACACTCGTGTCCTTCGAGATGGTCGCCGTAGCAGCAGGCGCCGCAAACGTCGCCGGCAAGGATATCCAGGTCCCCGCATTTCTCATCGGTCGCACCGAGCTCTCGTGGGACGCATACGACGCCTACATGCTCTCCAAGCCGGACGCTGCCGAGAAACCCGCCGCCGGCACCGACGCAGTGTCGCGGCCGTCGCGTCCGTACGGCGCACCCGATTACGGCTGGGGTCATCGCGGATTTCCCGCCATCAGCGTCGCGCGCGGTGGCGCCGAGGCGTTCTGCACGTGGCTCTCGACACGCACTGGCAAGAAGTATCGCCTTCCCACCGAGGCGGAATGGGTGCGCGTCGCGACGCTCGCCAGTGGCGGCAAGCCGATCACTACCGCGCGCACGGACGCACTCGCTTGGCACGCGGGAAACGCGAAGGCGACGACGCACGCGTCGGCAACGCGAAAGGCAGACCTGCTCGGCCTGTATGATCTCTTCGGCAACGCGGCGGAGTGGGTGGTGAGTGACGATGGAAAGAACGTGGTGCGCGGCGGCTCCTTTCGCGACGCGCGGCAGGGTGTCGGGCCGCAGTCGCGTGCCGAGCAAGACGACAGCTGGCAGGAACGCGATCCGCAGATTCCCAAGAGCAAATGGTGGCTTTCGGATGGTCCGTTCATCGGCTTCCGCATCGTGCGGGAGCCGTAATCTTCGCACGGGTACACTCATATGTCAGACTCGACGAACGATTCGCTCTCGCGCCGCGCATTCGTGCAGGCGACCGCAGTGGTGACGGCGGGATTGATGCTCCCACGCACGCTTTCGGCGAGGCCCGCGGGCGCCGCGTACTCGGACGTCATCCGCATTGGACTTGTGGGTTGCGGCGGACGCGGTACGGGCGCCGCGCGCGACTGCATGCGCGCGAGCGAGGGCATCCAGATCGTCGCGCTCGGCGATCTTTTCCCGGATCGCCTGGCGCAGTGCAAGGCGAACCTCTCTAAGGTCGTCGCTGACACTCCGGCACTCGCGTCGAAGTATGCGGTGACGGATGACAAATGCTTCACCGGCTTTGACGCATACAAGAAGGTGATCGACAGCGGAGTGGATCTCGTGATGTTCGCGACGCCGCCGGGATTTCGACCGATGCATCTCGCCGCGGCCGTCGCTGCGGGGAAGCACGTCTTCATCGAGAAGCCTGCAGGCGTCGATCCTACGGGCGTGCGCTCGGTGCTCGAGTCCGCAGAGATTGCGAAGCAGAAGGGACTCGCCATCGTCGCGGGAACACAGCGTCGCCACGATCTGGGCTATCGCGCCGTGATCGACCGCGTGAAGGGCGGCGCCATCGGCGAAGTGCTCGGCGGCCAGGTCTACTGGAATCAGGGCGGCCTGTGGATGAACGCGCGCAAGCCGGAATGGAGCGACACCGAATGGCAGCTGCGCAACTGGCTGTACTTCACGTGGCTCTCGGGTGATCACATCGTCGAGCAGCACCTGCACAACATCGACGTCGCCAACTGGATGCTCGGCGCACATCCGATCAAGGCCACGGGCGTCGGTGGACGGCAATGGCGCACTGATCCTGCGTACGGCCACATCTACGATCACTTCGCCGTCGACTACGAGTATCCCAACGGCGTGCACATCATGAGCATGTGTCGGCAAATCGACGGATCGGCCAACCTCGTGGCCGAGAACTTCATCGGATCGAAGGGCAGCACCGACGCGAAGGGGACCATCCTCGGCGCAAAGCCGTTCAAGTACGCAGGTGCGGCGCCGAATCCCTACGTGCAGGAGCACGCGGACCTGCATGCGAGCATCCGCTCGGGGAAGCCAATCAATGAAGGAAAACAGGTTGCCGAGACGACGCTGTCGGCGATCATGGGGCGCGAGGCGGCGTATACGGGACAGGCCATCACGTGGGATGAACTGCTCAAGAGTCCGCAGAGTCTCGTGCCAACGACAATCGCGCTCGGCAATTTGCCCGTGCCTAGCGTCGCGATGCCGGGCCAGACGAAGCTCGATCGCACGTGGAGCGGAATCTGACCATGGACCGTCGAGACTTCATGCGGTCGACGCTCGCATCAGGAGCGGCACTGGCGGGCGGGACGTCGATGCTCAGCGCGGCCACGGTGCACGGAATGACGACCACCACCGTCGCGGCACCGCGCCAATTTCATCTCAAATACGCGCCGCACTTCGGCATGTTCAAGGAGCACGCTGGCGACGACCTCGTCGCGCAGCTCGAGTTCATGCGCGCCGAGGGGTTCACGGCGCTCGAGGACAACGGGATGAAGGGGCGGTCGGTGGCCGATCAGGAGTTGATCGGCAAGACGATGCAGCGGCTCGGCATGCAGATGGGCGTGTTCGTCGCGCACGACATCTCGTGGACGGAAGCGAATCTCACGACCGGCGATCTCGCCAAGCGTGACGTGTTCCTCAAGCAGGTTGCCGAATCGGTGGATGTGGCGAAGCGAGTGGGTGCGACGTGGATCACGGTGGTGCCGGGACATATCGACATGCGTCTCGACATGGGCTACCAGACCGGCAACGTGATCGAGGCGCTCAAGCGCGCGTCGGCCATCTTCGAACCGCATGGACTGGTGATGGTGCTCGAGCCACTCAATCGGCAGCGCGATCATCCCGGAATGTTCCTCTACAATGCGCCGCAGGCGTATGCGATCTGCAAAGGTGTCGGGAGTCCCGCGTGCAAGATCCTGTTCGATGCGTATCACGCGCAGATCTCCGAGGGCAACCTCATTCCGAACATCGACAGGGCGTGGAGCGAGATCGCGTATTTCCAGATCGGTGACAACCCGGGACGGAAGGAGCCCAGCACCGGTGAGGTGAACTGGCAGAACGTGTTCAAGTTCATTCACGGCAAAGGCTTCAAGGGCGTGCTCGGCATGGAGCATGGCAACTCGAAGCCTGGCAAGGATGGCGAGCGCGCGGTGATCGAGGCGTACATCGCAGCGGATGACCACTCATAAGCGTCGCCGAGCAAATTCCTACAAATTCACATGATTCAAGTTCCGGAAGTCGTCGAAGCGATGCCATGACGTCTCGATGCATTCGTGTGACATGCGCACTGCTCACACTCCTATCCGCCTGTATGACCGGATCTCGCAGCGGCACCGCTGGCCGCGAGGTGTTGTACGCGGCCGTGGGCCCGGAACTCACGTGGTACGACGTCGACACCGATGACGCGTCGCTCATGAAGCGCGGCTCGGTGATTCTTCCCGCCAATGTGCAGAACGTGTGGCCGCATCCATCGCGCCGCTCGCTGTTTGTCGCGTGGAGCGACGGCGGGCCAGGTGTGCCCGGCACTCGGCATGGCGTGTCTGCGTTCACCATCGATGGCGCCTCGGGAGCACTCTCGCCACTCGGTACCGACGTTGCCCTGGCGTCGCGGCCAATTCATCTCAGCGGGACGGCATCGGGAACACACATTCTTCTCGCACACAATGATCCGAGCGGCGTCACCGTGATCGCAGTGCGGCCCAACGGTGCGCTCGATCGTGAAGTCGTACAACCGGTGCCCGTGGATGTCGGCGTCTTCGCGCATCAAGTGCTCGTCGATCCCTCGTCCGACAGCACCGTCTTCCTCGTGACGAGAGGCATCGCAGCAACGACCACCGCAGCGGAGAGGCCCGGCGCGATCAAGGAGTTTCGCTTCACGAACGGCATCCTCACGAAAGTCGGGAACGTTGCGCCAGGCGGCGGCTTCGGATTTCAGGCGCGCAATCTCGACTTCCATCCCGTTCGGCCTTGGGTCTACCTCGTGCTCGAGCAGCAGAACGCACTTCAGATGTTCGAACAGCGTGCAGATCACATGCTGTCCGACACCCCACGCTTCACTGCGTCGCTGCTCGATGCTCCTCCCGCGAGCGGTGTGACACAAGCCGCTGGTACGATCGCGATGCATCCCAGCGGAAAGTTCCTCTATGCCGTGAACCGCGCATCGGGTCAGGTCGTTCACGACGGTGTGCGCGTCTCGGCGGGCGGCAGCAACAGCGTCGCCATGTTCGCGATCGACGAGGTTACCGGGAAACCCACGCACATCGCGAACGTGCCGACGCTCGGCTCTTCGGTGCGCACCTTGGGGTTGGATGCGCGCGGTCGTCTGCTCGTCGTGGGGAACCAGTCGGCGCTCACCGTGCGCGATGCCGACGGCGTGCGCACTCTCCCGGCCAGCATCGCGCTCTTTCGCGTCGGCGACGACGGGCGTCCAATCTTTGCGCGTAAATACGACGTCGAGACGGGAGCGCAGAAGAACCTGCTGTGGGTGGGCTTCGTCTCGTTGCCGTGATACGAAATTACCTCATCGACAGAGAGATGAGTATGCCAACACCCGACCTGCATCTGGCCTTGCGACAACTCTTCTCCGAACTCGCTGATGGCCCGGCCGAGAGCGGAGAGGCGTTCATCCTCAACTCGGGTGATATCGGGCTCCTTCGATCGCTGGACAAGTTGTCCGCCAGCGACGCATCGCAAGCGAGCGAGGGCGGGGCCACCATCGCCGCGCATACGCAGCACGTGCGGTATGGCTTGTTGCTCATGAACCGCTGGGCGACCGAGGGTGGCAATCCCTTCGCCGATGCAACGTGGGACGAAGCATGGAAGCTGTCCGACGTGAACGAGCCGCAGTGGGAGGAGATTCGGCGAGGACTTCGCCAGGAATCGCAGCGCTGGCTGGGTGCGTTGGAATCTTCGCGCGAGGCCAACGCGAAGGAGCTGAACGGAATGATCGCGAGCATCGCTCACCTGGCCTACCACTTGGGTGCGATCAGGCAGATCGCGCGGCGCGCACGCGGCCCGAAAGAGGGCACGTTCGCATAGGGCGTTCGGAAACGCCCTCTATCCGCGCCGAGTAGCGACGTAGAGCATGTGCACTGGCCCCGACGTATCGTGCGCGCGGACCTGGAGCGAGTTGACGTCGAGCCCTGCGCCTCGCAGCGCGCGCATGAACTTCGGATCGTCACCAACTGACCAGTACACGATGGACCCGCCACCGCGCAGCGCTGCCACCGTGACTCGTATTCCGTGAGTCGCGTAGAGTCGACCGTTCTCCGACATGAGCATCCCATCAGGGCCGTTGTCGGTGTCGAGCATGATCGCATCGAACGCGTCGACGTTCGCTCGTAGCACGTTGCTCACGTCGTCGTTCAGCACGCGAACACGCGGATCGGCCATCGCGTGCACGGACAGGCCATATCGTGGGTCGGCGTTCCACTCGACCACCTCGGACACGAGCTCCGCCACCACGACCTCGGCGTCATCGCGCAACTCGCGGAGCGCGGCGCGAAGCGTGAACCCGAGCCCAAGTCCGCCGATGAGCACTCGCACGTTCGGAACCTCTCGAAGGGCAGCGCATGCGACTTCAGCGAGCCGATCTTCGGAGAGATGTCGGCGTGTGGACATCAACTCCACGCCGTCGGCGCGGATGAGATACGCGCCATCGTGCCGATACAGCGCGAGTAGAGTCCCATCGGGCGTGCGCGCTTCTCCGAGCTTTTCGTAGGGCTTCATCGCTGATATGGCGCCGGCTGAACACTGCGTATTGGATTCAATAGCGTGCGATGGTACATCGCCGCCAGAGAAAGATGCACGACAGGCGCCCCCGGCGGGACGCCATTGACAACTACACGGTAAGCGATAGCTTACCGTAAGCAATGACTAACCACGCGCTGGCGTTCTCCGCCCTTGGCGACCCCACTCGCCGACTCGTCTTCGAGCGAATTGCCCGACGACCCATGTCCGTCGGCAAGCTCGCCAGCGGACTCGCCGTCTCACGACCCGCCGTCTCACAACACCTCAAGGTGCTGAAGGACGCCGGACTCGTCGTCGACCGAGAGGAAGGAACGCGACGCATCTACAGCATCGACCCCCGCGGTATCGCCGCCATGCGCACCTACCTCGACCGATTTTGGGATCGGTCCCTTGCTGCCTTCAAGGCGGCCGCCGAAGAGGAGAACGACAAATGACCGCCATCGAGCCCGTTCGAAAGGAAGTCACCATCGCCGCATCGGCCGATCACGCCTTCCGCGTCTTCACCGAGGGTGTCGACCGCTGGTGGCCACGCCAGCATCACATCGGCAAATCGCCGATGGCACGCGCGGTCATCGAACCGCGACTCGGAGGACGCTGGTATGCCATCTCCGAAGACGGTTCAGAGTGCGATACGGGTAAGGTGCTCGCCTGGGATCCGCCCCGCCGGCTGATTCTTGCCTGGCAGATCACTGCCGATTGGCAGTACGATCCGAACTTCCTCACCGAAGTCGAAGTCACCTTCACCGCGGTCGGACCGAAGGAGACGGTGGTGGTACTCGAGCACCGCGACCTCGAGCGCTTCGGCGAACGCGCCATGGAGCTCCGCAACGGCATCGACGCCGAGGGCGGGTGGGGGCTCATCCTGCAGTCGTATATCGACGAGGCAGAGGGAAGACCGAGCGCCGTTCAACATACCGCTTGATCCGCTACGCCTCACGTGACGACAACTTCGTCGGGATCGTGAAGTAGAAATTGCTGCCGGCGCCGAGGGTGCTCTCGACCCAGATGCGGCCGCCGTGCACCTCGACGATGCCCTTCGCGATCGCCAACCCGAGTCCGATACCGCGCCGGTCCTTGCGATTCGCCTGCCAGAACCTGCCGAAGATGTGCGGCAACTGATCGGGCGGAATGCCGGGGCCGGTGTCGCTCACGACGAACCGCACCTCGTCGTCGAGCGGCACGACCCTCACGGTGATCGAGCCACCGCGCGGCGTGAACTTGATCGCATTCCCCACGAGATTCGACAGCACCTGCAGCAGCCGCGCAGAGTCGGCGAAAACCGTCGACACACTCTCGGCGACCTCGACCTCGAGCGTCAGCGACGCCGTCGTCGCGAGCGGCTTCAGCATCTCCATCGCTTCGCTCATCATCGCGGCGACGGATTCGTTCTTCGCGTCGATCGACAGCGTGCCGGATTCGGTGCGCCTGATGTCCAGCAGATCCTGGATCAGCCGGTTCATCCGCTCAGAAGCGCGCTTCACGATCCGCGCAGTCTTGCCGACGCTCGACGTGGCGTCCGGGATGTCCTCGATCATCGAGCTCGACGCCATGAAGATGGTGTTGAGCGGATTGCGCAGGTCGTGCGCGACGACACTCAACATCTCGTCGCGCGCACGAGTCGCCTGCGTGGCCTCGTGGAAGAGGCGCGCATTGTCGACGGCAAGCGAGGCACGACGCGCGAGCTCCTCGATGAGCGGCAAATCCTCGGGCGAGTATCGCTTCTCGGAGACCGACCAACACAGCACCAGCCCTCCGGAGACCTTGCCACCGACGCTCAACGGCACGGCAATCATCGATCTTGGCTTGAGCTGCGCGATAATTCCGGCCATTTCGGCGTCGGCGTCCGCAGGTGCGAGCATGTCGTCGCTGATCTCGGGCAGCAGCACGGATTCGCCGGTCATCAACCGCGCGACGTGCATCTCGTGCTCGATGAACGTTTCCCAATATCCAGCCAGCTTCCGTAGCGCGTCTTCTTTGGACGGATCGACATGCGCGACGCCGATGCGGTCGAGCTGCCCGCCGTCGCCGACCATATCGACGGTGCAGTAGTCAGCGAAATCCGGAACGGCCAATCTCGCCAACGTCGACAGCGTGGTCTGATAGTCGAACGACGCACCGAGCACTCGGCTCGCCTCGCCGAGAAACGACGCGCGTTGTCCGGCCAACTCCGCCGCCGTGCGACGTGCATGCTCCTCGATGAGGCGTCGGGCTGCCTCTTCGCCACGCTTTCGCTCGGTGATGTCGTTCAGCGTGCCAACGCGGACGCGCTTGCCGCCGAACATCATCGACCGTCCGGTGAGCTCGACGACGATCGACGAGCCGTCCTTGCGGTGCCCGAATACCTCGTAGCGTTCGTAGCTGTCGCTGCGCATGTGACGGATGATGTCCTCGCGCGATTCGGCGCTCGGCAACACGTCGAGCAGGTTCTGGCCGATCAACTCACTCATCTCATAGCCGAGCATCCGCGCGAGACTCTGGTTCGCTGCGAGCACGACGCCGCGATCGTGAATGACGACACCTTCCGCGGCGGCGTCGGACAGCTGGCGAAAGCGCTCCTCGCTCTCCTGCAGGCGATCCTCGGTGCGATGGCGAAAGATGGCACCACCAAGGGTCGCTGCCGCAGCGGAGAGGGCATCGATCTCGGCCTGCTCCCACTCGCGGTCTTCGTCGTCATCTGTGAAGCCGAGCACGCCCCACCAGTCGTCTTCCACGAACACGGGGACGAATGCGGCCGAGCGCACGCCGACACGCTCGAAGAACTCGCGTTCGTTGGGGGGTAGAGAGTGCGCGGCACCGTAGATCGGCTGACCGGTGGACATCACGGCCCAACGCTCGAGTCCGAATTCCGCGATGCCGAACGTCGAGAGCGAGAGCTCCGAGAGCGAGTTGGTGATCCCGGGCGCAGACCATTCGTAGCGCCACTTGGCGCGCCGCCGCTCTTGCGCGTCAACGGAAAGTTCGAAGAGAAAGGCTCGACTCGCGTCGGTAGCTTCGCCGAGCTGTCCGAGCACGACGCGGATGTCCTCTTCCCAGCGCGTGCTCCGCAAGAACGTGAACGCTGCTTCGTAAACCGCCTTGAGAATGGCGTCGTGACGGTGCTTCATCGACTCGGGTTGAGAGTGCGGCTAGGTCGGGTTCAGTCCACCGGCTCGAGGTAGCCGATCTTCAGCTCCTTGCCGTCCGCGACGAGCGCCAGATAGAAGGCGTACGAGTAGTCGACGTCCACGTCCGCATCCTCGTCGGGCTGGAACTCGATCTGCCAGCAGCCGCGAAAGTTGTCGTCGGTGATCTCGTCGGGAATCGGATACGACGGCGGACCATACAGGCCCCCGGTGCCGTCCGTCGTCGCCAGCGAGCGCTCCCCCTCCTCCTCCGCATACTCGGCCACACCTTCACGCATCGACGCGGGATCGTTGTCCGGCAGCTCGGCGAGCTCGAATTCGGCGGCCGGCGGATTGTCGCCGCGCGCGAGACGTACGACGCGCTTCAGCCCACCGACAGGGAGCGCGCTCTTCACCCACGGGGCGAGCATCTTCTCCGCGCGGTCGAACGACTGCGCGACGACGGCCTGCGCGAACGCGTTGAGAAACGATTCCGGCGTCATCGACAAATCTCGGCGTTGAGGCGGTCGATCACGGGGAGAAAGTCCGTCATGCTGGCGGGGCTCGGGTGCGGTGCGACGCGTGACGCGTCTAGCCGCTCACGCGACTATAGATGAGCGGGCGTGACCGCGATGTCGTCTACGCCGAAGGTGATGTTTCCGAAGTCGGTGCGATAGTAGGTGGCAGAGGCCGAACGGCTCCATTCAAGACTTCGGGGGCGCCTGGCCGCAACGCCCGCCCTCGATATGACGTATGATTCCCAAACCCGTCGTGTTTCACCAACCGATTGACCCAAGGGATAGTTCATGCGAAAGACACCGCTCTTCGCCTCGATCTGCGGACTCAGCGCACTCCTTGCTGGCCCGCTGGCCGCGCAAGCCGCCGGCTCCGCGCGCGCCGACACAGCAAATGACCCCATCAAGATGCTGGCGTCACGCCTGGAGCTCGAGCGCTACAAGGAGACGATCAAGGGGCTGACGCAGTTCGGCGACCGCCGGCAGGGAACGGACCGGAATGCGAACGCGGTGACGTGGATCGAGTCGAAGCTGAAGAGCTACGGATGCTCCGACGTCGAACGGATCGTCTACGATTTCCAGCCGCCAGCAACGCCTGTTCGGGCGGCAGGGGACAGTGCGTCGCGTGCAGCGGCAGCGGCGGCGCGTGCAGCCGCTGCGGCGAGCGGGGTGGCTCAGGGGGGCGGACGGACGCGAGGCATTCGCGCGCGCACGGGAGTGAACACCGACTCGCTGGCGCAGAAGGACCTGAAGCTCCGCGCGCTCAACGCGCAGCCGACGACGCCCGGCAAGCGCGAGGAGGTCTACTGCACCAAGGTCGGGACCACGCATCCGAACGAGATGTACATCGTCGGTGCGCACATGGACGGCCATGGCTGGGGCGAGGCGGCAAACGACGACGGCTCCGGCACGGCGATCGTGATGGAGCTGGCGCGCATCTTCAGCATGCCCGACGTGAAGACCGATCGGTCCATTCGCTTCGCGCTGTGGAACAACGAGGAAACGGGCCTCAACGGTGCTCGCGCGTACGTCGTGCAGCGCGAGGCGTTGCAAGGGAAGGAGTCGCCGGCGGGATCGGGGAAGTATCCGGAGCCCAAGTGGCTCGGCATGATCCAGCACGACATGATGATGTTCGACCACGGGATGCCGCGCGCCGATGGCACGCTGAGCCCGGAGCAGCGTCCCGAGGCGGACGTGAACGTCGAGTTCCAGTCGAACTCGAAGATGGCGGCGGAGTCACAGAAGCTCGCGTGGTTCTTCCATGGAGCGAACGAGAAGTACGCGACGGACTATCCGGCCGCGGTGGGTCCGCACATGACGAACACGGACAGCGGGCCGTTCCAGGATCTCGTGGCGTCGATCAGCCTGCGTGAGAACGAGAGGGGCCGGGAGATCGGTGCGGGGTGGGATCCGCACTGGCATCAGGTGACGGATTTGTTCTCGACGTTCACCGACAAGGACTTTCGTCTTGGACTCAACGCGGCGCAGACGACCCTTGGGGCGATCGCGATGTTGACAGGGGCGACGGTTCGGTAGTTCGATAGGCAAGCACCACTGATTCGAGCCGCTCCTCGGCAGTTGGTCGGCCAGCGGTCGAGGAGTAGCGGCTCACGCGCTGGCCGTCGTGCGACACGTGGTCGCAGATGATCTCCAGCTTCGGCGTAGCACCGGCGTAGCTCGCGCTCGACCCGACCGCCGGAACGATCTGCGACGCGCGTACGATCGGGATTGGCGCACCGGCATCACGTCGCGTCGGTGCGCTCACGTCCAACGCGATCTCGCGCAGGCGCGCGAGCAGCGTCGTCGACACCGGACGATGCACCTGGATGTACTCCGCGTCCGCCAGGTCCGCGACGATGCACGCCAGCACCTGATCCGACAGCGTCAGCGCGAGCGTCGGATGAATCACTTCATCGTTTGCCGAGCGAACGCCATAGCGCAGCAGACGGCCATTCACCGTCACCGAATAGACGACCGCCGACGGCGTGATCTCCGGTGGGAGCACGACCGCCTCACGAGGCATGTCGTAGCGCGTTGGATACTCCTTGTACTTCCCCGCGCATCGCTGATACTGAAACCAGCGCTTCACCCGCGGGTCCGCGATCAGCGCCGACACCTCTCCGCGGATCTCGTCGACCTTGTCGCTCAGATCGAGGTCGCGCTTGTGAATCGGACAGCGCTCCGAGATGCGGAAGCGCCATTCGTCGAGATGCAGGTACGGCCACAGCGGATAGACGCGGCACTCGAACGACTTGTAGAGGCCAAGCGCGGGTGTCTCGCCGTTCGTGGCCGAAGGGATCTGGCAGCAGAGACGATGCGGCGTGGTGAAGCGCAGTCCGCCGTCGGCGTCGGAGCCGATGATCTCGATGTTGGACATGTCCCAACCGGCAGCGACGGCCCGCTCATATTCGCTGGGATACATGACCATGAAGTTTCCCGAGTTGGGATCATGATCGAAGTCACAGCAGAAATAGTTGCACTCGGCAATGCAGCCATCGCAATGCGAGATCTTTCCTTCGGGCCGAAGGTCGTGCGCGCCAGCATCGAGTGACATGGATCGTTCGGCTCTGAATGGTCTCGCGGAGGGCCTCGCGAGAAGACGACCATCCAGAGCCCGACGTCTCACGCCGTGCGGAATTGCGCTACGGCGTCGCCCCGGTGACGCGCCAGACCACGTTGCCGACATCGTCCGCCACGAGCAGCGCGCCGCGCTTGTCGATGGCGACACCCACCGGACGGCCAAACGCGTCGCCGTTGCGGTTGAGGAAGCCGGTGAGCACGTCGATGAACCCGCCTGCAGGCTTTCCGGCGACGAACGGCACGAAGATCACCTTGTAGCCGCTGGCCGGATCGCGATTCCACGAACCGTGCTGTCCGACGAACATCCCGTGATCGAGCGGCGCGGGCAACGCCGCCCCCACTGATGACGCGAGGCCGAGCGACGCCGTGTGGGGCCCGAGTGCATAGTCCGGCCAGATGGCCGTGGCGACGAGCTCGGGGCGCTGCGGATTGACGCGTTCGTCGACGTGCTGGCCGTAGTAGCTGTACGGCCAACCATAGAATCCGCCATCGCGTACGGAGGTCATGTAATCGGGCACCAGATCGCTTCCCAATTCATCACGCTCGTTCACCGACACCCAGAGCATCTTCGTCTCCGGCTCCCACGCCATGCCCACGGGATTGCGCAGTCCGGACGCGAAGACGCGATGCGCGCCGGTCTTCGTATCGACCTCCCAGATCATCGCGCGGTTCGCTTCCTTCTCGATTCCATTCTCGGCCGCGTTGCTGTTGGAGCCGATCGACGCGTAGAGCTTCGTTCCATCGGCGGACGCGATGATGTTCTTGGTCCAGTGATGATTGAGCGGACCGCCGGGAAGATCGACGAGTTTGACCGGGCTCGCTGAGATCTGCGTCTGGCCAGTGGTATAAGGAAAGCGAACGATGGCGTCGCTGTTGGCGACATAGAGATCGTTGCCGATGAGCGCCATCCCGAATGGCGACATCAATCCGGTGAGAAACGCCGATCGTGTTTCGGCGACACCATCGCCATCTGCGTCGCGCAGCAGCGTGATGCGATTGGCACTTGGCACACCGGCGCCTGCCTTCTTCTGAAAGTGCTTGAAGAACCAACCCTTGATGCCCTTGTTGTCGTCGGGGCGCACCGGTGCGTTCGTCTCAGCGACGAGGACGTCGCCATTGGGAAGCACGTAGAGCCAGCGGGGATGATCGAGCTCGCGGGCGAACGCGGCGACGGACGTTCCCGGTGCGGCGATCGGCTTAGCGCCATTTGGCCAACCGCGTGCCTCGGCGACGTTGACGGTCGGAATGGGCGACGACTTGGGCGGCGGAAGGCTGGGCTTCGGTCCCATCCCGGCGTCGACCGGAAGGGTGGCAGCGCTGCCGCATGCGGAGATGACGATGGCGAGCAGCGCGCACGCCGGGAAACGCTTGTCAGTGAACACTTGAGCCTGATATTGAGGAGGACAATCCTCAGAATTGCAGGCAATTTTTGGGCAAGTGTCAGCGCCTGCACCAGCAAAAGCTCACACGGATTTTCACCCCCTATTCCGCAGCGACGATCAACAGGTCGTTCACGGAGACTCCAGCGACCAGCGCGGCGTCGATCCAGGCACGTTGGTTCCTCTGCGTCGTTTCGTCTGGCCCGTGATACTCGACGAAGATGATGTGATCGCCACGCCACGCCATGACGTCGAACGCGCCGCTTGCTCGGCCACCGTTCGCCTCGATGATGCGGTCGTAGAGCGACTGCGGCGGCGAAGGCAGAGTCACCGGCGCGCTGCGCGTCGGCATGTGTCGCCAATTCTTCCGGTCGTGCGCCGTGTCGAGCCACACGCCCTCCCAGCCGTCCGCCTCGAGCCATCGTAGCACCGCGAGCTCGCCGAACATCGCCGCGCCACTGAATGTCACGAGCGGCCGGCTCACGTAACTCGCTGGCAGGGCTCCGGGCTTGAGCCGGTTCGGGCTCGCTTCACCAAAGCGCACGGTGAGACGCCTGATCAACGCCACATTGCCCGATGGCAACGTACACTCGACGACGTCCACGCTCGACGCACGCGCGAAGAGCGATTCCATCACTGCACCTGCCAGGACGCTGCGTAGTTCCGCGAAATCATCACCAAGGCGCGCAGGTCAGCGTCGGCGTGACGAGGAAGACGCTGAGGCTCTCCACGCTCGGACCGCCCTTCTTGTCGAGGAAGCCGCCGCGGAATTTGAGTGTCCCCGAGAACCCGTCGAAGACATAAGTGCCGCCGCGAGTGCCATCGAGGTCAGTATAGGTCTTGTCCGGGTTCAGGCGGAACTTCATTTCCGGCACGATTCGCCCACCCGGCCCGGTGCACGCATAATCGCCCAGCCGCAACGTGACATTTACCTGCCTCTTCGTCATGAGCGCGGGCAGCGGAGTGGACGTGCCAACGCGTGTGCCGCGCAGGCTGTCGAGCGGAAATGCACTCGTTCCCTCGGTTGGATTGTCGGTGCAGATGGGCTGGGGAGTGTCTGCCTTCGTTTCCACCGTCCATTCGCCGAGCCGGTCGCGCAGCATGGTGTAACGAGTGCGGACGATTCTCGTGACGCACGTCCTGCCGTAGTAGTGATCCGGCGGCCAGCCCGGGTTGTAGTCGTGAATCGTCGCCGTGACTGTGAAAGGAAAGACTTTCCCTTCCGCCTCACCGGCGCTGACGTCCGCGAACACGATCGTGCGCTGGAAAACCTCGCGCGGTTTTGCGCGCTGGATCCTTGCGTCGAGCGCGCGCATGAAGTCCTTCGTCGACGGTGCGACCGAAGCATGTGCGCGAGCAGGTACGACGAGCATGACGGCTGCCATCATGCCCGATGCGATGCAGCGATTGCGGACTCGTATGTGAAACATCGATCTCCTCTCTCTGCAGCTGATGTCCTAGCGGACGCCGGCCAATGCGGCAACGAGCAGCAGCGCCCACTGCGGACCGCGCCATCCGCTCGCCGTGTCTTCGTACCATTCGGTGAGCGCATGCGCATCACCACCGCGTCCGCCACCATCGATGGTCACGGCGGGAATGCCCATGCTCATCGGCAGGTTGGCGTCGGTGCTCGATGCGCCCGTCGCCGGAGTGAAGCCGAGCGCCTTGCCCGCCGCGATTGCGGTAGCGACGATCGTGGCCGCATCGGTCTGTGCACCATTCGCCGGCCGAATGCCGATGGTGTCGATGGTCATCGTGAGCTTCGCCTTGCCATTCGTGCCGCCGCCCCAGCGCGCGTTCTCCGCATTGAGTGCGTCGACGAGAATCTTCTGCACCTTCGCGTCCACCTTCGCCACTTCCTCTGCCGACTCGGAGCGCATGTCCAGCTCGAAACTCGCCTCGAAGGGAATGGAGTTCACCGACGTGCCGCCCGAGATGACGCCGACGTTGAACGTCGTCCGCGGCGACGACGGCACCTGCAGATCGCCGATCTGTGCAATCGCCCGACCAAGGGCGTGGATCGGATTCACTCGTCCGAACGCACCGTAGCTGTGACCACCCGGTCCCTTGTACGTGACCTTGTACCGGTTGCTGCCCACGCCGCGGCTCGTGACGTCGAGTCCCGTGCCGTCGACGGAGATGAAGTAGTCGATCTTTCCCTTCAGCTCGTTCTGGAAGAGGTTGCGCACACCGCGGAGGTTGCCTGGCCCTTCCTCACCGACGTTGCCGATGAAGTACACCGTGCCGAGCGTCTGGATCTTTTGCTTCTCGAACGCCCGCGCGACGGAGAGCACCACGGCCAGCCCTCGGCAATCGTCGCCGATGCCCGGAGACGTGAAGCGCGTTGGAGTGCGCTTGACCTTCACGTCCGTGCCTTCGGGGAACACGGTGTCGAGATGGCCAGCGATGACGACCGTCGGACCGCCGCCCGCTCCCTTCCGCTCGGCGATGACGTTGCCGGCGGTGTCGATGCGCACGTTGGTGAGGCCGAGCGCCTGGAGGCGGCGTCGGTATTCGAGGCCGCGCACTTTCTCCTTGAACGGCGGCGCGGCGATCTCACAGATGGAGATCTGGTTGTCGATCGTCCACGCGTTGTCGGTCTTGAGACCGTCGATGGCGGCCTTGACGCGCGGATGCATGGCGGGAATGGGCAGCTGTGCGGCGAGCGGAGTGGCCGCGAACAGCGCAGCGAGGGCGACGCGGGAGATGGATGTCATGGGCGAAATGTAACGCGCGACGCTTGCGACGCTCCAGTCGGTAGTCCAACATGAGCGCGGTGTGCCAAGGGTCGACAAGCGCTCGCAAGGGACGTTCATGAAAGATCGGGACAAGTGGATGGGTGTCGCGTGCGCATGTCTCGCGGTGCTGTTGTACGTGAACACGCTGTTCCACAGCTATGCCCTGGACGACTACCCGACGATCTACGGCAACCGACTGACGACGGCGGGGCTGCGCGGCATCCCGACGATGTTGCACACAGGGTACTGGTACGGCCTGGATGGCTTGAACGACTGGCTGTATCGGCCGCTGTCGCTGGTGATGTTCGCCATCGAGTGGCAGGTCGCGCCTGGTGTGCCGGCGTTGGGGCATCTGGTGAACGTGCTGCTCTATGCCTTCACGGCGGTGGTGCTCTTCCGGTTTCTCCGCGAGCTGTTCGATGGCCACAACGTGCTCGTACCGTTGGCCATCGCCCTATTGTGGATCGCGCATCCGATTCATACCGAGGTGGTCGCGAACATCAAGAGCCGAGATGAGTTGCTGGCGTTTCTGTTCTCGCTTCTGGCGATGTGGCAGTGCGTGAAGTACGTGAGCACGCCGCAGACGAAGCATCTTGTGCTGTCGGGTGTGTACTTCTTCCTGGCGCTGCTGTCGAAGGAAAGTCCGATCACGCTGTTGGTGATCGTGCCGATGACGCTGTTCGTGTTCCGCCGGCCCGACTTGAAGACGATGCTGCGCGCGGTGGCGCCAATCGCCATCGCGGCGGTGGTCTATCTGGCCATTCGCAGTTCGGTATTGACGAGCCAGACCGGTGGAAGTGCGATCTCGCTGATCGACAATTCACTCACGGCCGCGCCGGATTTCATGCACCGTCAGGCGACGGCGTTCTCCATCGGCGCGATGTATCTGCGGCTGCTCTTCTTCCCGCATCCGATGTCGTCGGACTATTCGTTTCCTCAAGTGCCCGTGGTGGGGTTCGACAATCCGGTCGCGTTGGGATCGTTGCTGCTGTACGTCGCGCTGCTCGTGTTCGCGGTCGTCCGGCTGCCGAAGCGCGATCCGGTCGCGTATGGGATTCTCTTCTATCTCATCAGCATCGCACTCGTGGCGAACGTGCTGTTCCTCACTCGCTCGACGATGGCCGACCGCTTCCTGTATGCGCCGTCGCTCGGCTTCTCGATGGTGCTGGTATTCGTCCTCGCGCGGTTGCTGCGACTGGATGTGAGGTCGCCGAGTGCGGAACGTCCGTGGACTGCAAGTCCGGCGTTCGCTGGCGTGGTAGGTCTGCTGCTGGTTGCATCCACGGGACTCACATGGGCGCGCAATCCTGATTGGAAGAACGACACCACGCTTTTCGCTGCTGACTCGAAGCATTCGCCGAACAGCGCGCGTGTGCACTTCCTCTACGGCAATCACCTGTTGCAGGAGTTGAAGCAGAGCAAGGTGCCGCCGAGCCGGCAGGCGGAGTACTACAACATCGCGCTGGCGGAATATCGCCGCGCAATTGCGCTGTATCCGGCGTATGCCGAGCCGCACATGGGAATCGGCGACGCGTTCACCTACAAGAAGGATTACTCGTCGGCGGTGCGGTGGTACACGGACATCGTCGCGCGTAATCCGCGGTTCGGGGCAGGGTACATCTATCTCGGGAATACGTTCGTGAGCATCAAGGACTACACGAGCGCGATCGCGGCGTTTCAGAAGGCGGTGGCGATCGATCCGAATGATGCCGGGGCTAACTATTTATTGGGTACAGCCTATCGCACTCAGGGGGATAGCCTTCGTGGTCGAGAGTATCTGGAGAAGGCATACGCGCTCGATCCACGGTTGCGACAACTCCCGACGCCGTAGAGCGGCTGTGCGCCGGCAGGTGGATGCAACAACGAAACTACAACCAATTCCTTGGGACCTGAACGGAGCTGACGGAATTGAACGGACATTGCGTCAATGGGAGCATCCTCGCTGCTGGATGCATCCCGAGTGATTGCAAAGTTTTTCTTTCTCGCTCCGCATCTGACACAGGCGCCGCTATTCTGCGCCACTCGGAGTAAAATCCGTCAACTCCGTCCAATCCGTTCAAGTCCGCGTCCCAAATCAGTTCACTGGCTGCCGGGTGAGGCAACCTGTGAAAACAGACATCGTTCGATATTGCGTTCAGGCCTCACGAGCTGGGAAGCCACCGTCCGCTGAAGGCATACGTGAGCAACAAGCTCGGCATCCACCCCGCCGTGCCGATGAACATCGCCAGGAACGAATACACGAAGACGACGCCCATAACCTGCGATGCCACCATGAACGTGCGCACCATTGGTGAATTTGCGCTCGGCTGACCCGCCCGTGCACGTGCGGTCGAGCCGGGCGCGATCTTCTCGAGCCACGCTGGCGGCGCTTGCTTGCTCGACGCGGTACTCACCGAATCCGCCGCCTTGCCAATGCCGGCGATCTTGCCGCTCGGCAACACCGCGACGACCACCAGCGCGATGACGATCAGCGCCGCGCAGACACCGAACGCCGCGCCCAGCCAGCTCGTGAAGAAGGTCAGCGGCGTTCCCTCGCGCCGCGCGACCTTGCGCGCCACGATCATCCCGACCGGCGCCAGCAGCGCGAGCCCGAGCGAGAACACCGACACGGTGATCATCATCGCCGCGCCAGCGATCGCCGCGAGTACGCGCATGAGGTTCCACGTCCGCGCACGAGCCAGCTCCAGTTGCGGTGGGATTTCCACGTTCTCCGTCACTCGATCTTCGCCACTCCCTTGCCCGGCGACGGAAAGCGAACGAACACGAGGGGATCGTGGCCTGGCACGATCAGACGTACGTTCGACGCCAGCTTGCCCATCCGCTCCTGCGCGCGGAGGTTGGACGCGGCGTCCAGCGTCTGGGAAATCGCTGCATGCTTCGCGTAGTTCTCATACAGATACATGTTGTCCGATGCGATCACCACGATGCCATGAGGCGTGTCCACCGTGACGAACTGCGACGCGAAGGTGTGCTTTCCACCGATGTACGCCCTGATGCCGGGCATGATCTCCTGATCGTCGCCTTCGACGAGCCGCACACGTCCAGCGCGATTGATGCCGAGCAGCATCGCGGCGTCGAGCGAATCGATCGCGCGGTCGAGCGGCCGGCCCGTGCCGTTGACGTGATGCGTGTACTCCTCGCGCTGGATCCAGACGCGCGCCTTGGGAAACAGGTCGGCGCCATCGAGATGGTCCCAGTGCACGTGCGAGACGATGATGTCGGTGATGTCATCCGGCTGCAGTCCGACGAGGCGCACGGCGTCCGACGGCTTGATGTAGTCCGCTGGCTTCCACCGCTGCATGAACTTGTCGCGATAGAACCCGGCGTCGACGAGGACGTTGCGTCCGTCGGGACGCCTGATCAGCCAGACCATCAGCGCGATATCCATGCGGCGAGATGTGTCGGCGCCGGCAACGAGACTGGCGACCGGAAAGTTGCGCAGCGTTCCGTACCGCAGCGCGTATACTTCCGAGCCTGCCGGAAGCGAACCGCCCCTGTGACCAGGGCGCGCGCAGCCGGCGAGCACCAGCGCAGCGACTACGACGAAGCGAATTGATCGACGCGGCACGAGCTTCCTCCTTCCGGTTGCCTTGACGTCCGTTCTACACCCACGTGGATGAATGTAGACATGCACTGGTCCCAGAACTACGACCCATTCGGAAACGCGTTCGCATCGACGCTCGTCGCCGCGCTGCCCATCGCCGTGTTGCTCGGCTGCATCGCCACCGGCAAGGTCAGGGCGCACGTCGCTGCATTAGCCGGACTCGCCACCGCGTTGCTCATCGCCATTGGCGTGCTGCACATGCCGGTGAGCGCTGCCCTCGCCGCCTCGGCTGCCGGTGCGGCCTATGGCATTCTGCCCATCGGCTGGATCGTCCTCAATATTCTCTTTCTCTATCAACTCACGAAAGAGCAGGGTGCGTTCGACCAGATGCAAGCGAACATCGCGACGGTCAGCTCCGATCGACGCGTGCAACTCGTGCTCATCGCATTCTCGCTCGGCGCATTCTTCGAGGGCGCAGCGGGGTTCGGCACGCCGGTCGCCATCACCGGGGCACTGCTGATCGGACTCGGCTTTACGCCACTGCAGGCGTCCGGCCTTTCGCTCATCGCGAATACTGCACCCGTGGCGTTCGGTGCCATGGGCACGCCGATCATTGCGCTCCAGGGCGTCACGGGCATCGACGCATTGACGCTGAGCAAGATGGTCGGACGACAACTGCCCTTCTTCTCGCTCATCGTGCCCTTCTGGCTGATTGCGGCGTACGACGGCACGCGCGGCATTCGTGAGACGTGGCAGGTGCTGCTCGTCGCCGGCGCGAGCTTCGCGATTCCGCAGTTCCTGATGTCGAACTTTCAAGGACCCTATCTGGTCGACGTCGTTTCCGGCGCCACATCGATCGCTGCGGTGACGGCATTCATCAAGCTGCGTGGGCAGCGCACGACAGTCACCGTCGCTTCGGTGTCTCCGCTCGAATCGCGAAGCGCGGCACGCGCCTGGGTTCCCTGGCTGCTCCTCTGCGCCCTCGTCTTCCTCTGGGGGCTGGTGCCGGTGAAGAAGTTCCTCAACGGCATCTTCGCGCCACAGTTCCACGTCCCGTTTCTCGATGGTGTCGTACAGCGCGTTCCCCCAGTCGTCGCCACGGTGCAATCGGAGGCAGCGGTCTTCACCTTCAACATTCTCTCCGCCACCGGAACGAGCATCCTCATCGCCGCGCTGCTCGGCGCGATTGCCATGGGATGCGGACTCGGACAGATCGGACGCGTCTACCTCCGAACTCTCCGCATCGCCTGGCCGTCGCTCGTCACCATCTCGACCATGCTCGCTCTTGGCTACCTCACGCGCTATTCCGGCCTCGACGCGATACTCGGACTCGCCTTCGCACGGTCTGGCTTCATGTATCCGCTCTTCGGCACGCTGCTCGGCTGGCTGGGTGTCGCGCTCACGGGGTCGGATACGTCGTCGAACGTTCTCTTCGGCAGCCTGCAGAAGATCACCGCAACGCAGCTCGGATTGTCGCCGGTGCTGATGGCGGCGGCGAACAGCTCGGGCGGTGTCATGGGCAAGATGATCGATATGCAGAGCATCGTCGTCGCGAGTGCAGCGACGCGATGGTACGGGCACGAAGGCAAAATCCTCCGCTTCGTCTTCGTGCACAGTCTCGTGCTCGCTGTGCTCGTCGGCCTGCTCGTCATGCTGCAGGCGTACGTCCCACCGTTCACGCACATGGTGCCGTAGCGACTACAGCGGACGACTCAACTTCGCAATGCGCTCATCGTCTCGATCCCTTCCGAGGAGTCCGTGCGCCATCACCGTACCGATGGCCACCGTCGGAATCACCTGGATGGTCTGGATCAACAGCGCCGCTGCCACCGCGGGTCCCTCGGCAATACCGAACCCGCGCGCCGTCACGGCGTAGATCAACTGAAACACGCCAACGTTTCCCGGCGTCGCACGAAGCAGAAAGCTGATGCCAATGGCCAGCAGCGCCGCGATCGACCCAGACAGCGAGATCGAAAGATGCGCCGCGCGTGCGACGGTGTGATACGTCGCCACTTGCAGAGCCCAGGCGCCGAGTGACAACACCAGCGCGATGATCAGGCGCGCCGGCGTCGCGAGATCACTTGCACTCGAGGTGAATCGCTGCGCGTACGCTCGTATGCGTCCTCGCGCCGCGTCCACTCCTGCCGCCGAGTTCCGAGAGAAACCGAGCACCATGAGCGCGGCAACGACGACACCGAGCGCTATGCTCGCCGCCGTCCGCCAGCGAAGCAGCATCTCCGGCAGATCCATCATCCACGCCGCAGCGACGAGCAGAGTCAGGTACGAAACCGCATCGAGCACGCGCTCTAGTGCGAGCGCCGCGGCCACGCGTGCACTCGACACGCCGGTCGCGCGCGACACGAGTATCACGCGCGCGCCTTCGCCGCCCTGCGCGACGACGAGATTGTTCAACGACGCGCCAGCGAACGTCGCCCGCACGACCAACCACAGCGAGCGAACGCCGAGCGGACGGAGAAATACCCACCACCGCACCGCCTTGAGGGCGAGCGACAGCTGGTTGGCGACGAGGGCCAACACGAGAAGCCCGATATCCGCACTCCGCGCCGCCGCTGCCGCGGCGCGCCAGTCGACGGTTCGTAAGAACGCGATGAGCAGCGTCGCGAAGGCGACCAGCGCGACGACGCGCAGCCAGCGGCGACGCACCGCAGTCACGAGTGGTACGGTGCCTTCTCGAGAACCGTCATGAACTGGGGCGTGATGAAGAAGTCGAGTGCGCTCTCCACGTGTGTCAGTCCGCATTGCTCGCCAAGTCGGCGGATCTTGCTCGGCGTGAACTTGTGCACGTGCAGCTCGCGAGCGAGAAAGGGATTCCCGAAACCGATCCATGCACCGGGCATCGCGTACAATCCGCGAATCGGCTCCGCGGGATAGACGAGCAGTACGCGTCCACCCGGAATGAGGACGCGATGCATCTCGCGCAGTGCGACGTCGGCGTCGACGATGTGCTCGATGGCGTGAAACGAGTAGACGTGGTCGAATTGCTCGTCGTCGAAGCGAAGGTCGACGGCGTCCATCGTCGTGAGGTTTCCCGCTACAGCATGCGCAATCGACTTCGGATTGACGTCGATGCCATACGTTGCCGGACACAACTCCTGCATGCGTTGCGTCAACCACCCTCGGCCGCATCCCACCTCGAGCAGTCTGTCGTTCGTCTGCGGGCGCAGGTACTTGAGGATGCGTCGCGAATGGCGACCTGTCTCGATCGGACGGTTGAGCATTGCATAGTCCTCCGAGTCGTACGTCACTCCCGTGAGGCGCGGCGCCTCGTCGGTCAGACGGAGACTGGGCGGGAGGATGACCGGCGCGAGCGGACGCTGCTCGCGCGTACGGATGGTGGCTGGGCGCATGGAACCTCGGGTGCGGCGATGGTTTCGCGTTGCGAGCCTCTGTCGGCTCAAACAGGAACGCGAGAAAGCACCGCG
>JAQBPV010000179.1 GCA_028287345.1 Gemmatimonadota bacterium | reverse complement strand
AAGCGTGGCTCCTCGACCAGGGGATCGAACCGGCGACGATGCGCGCCTGAGCGCGATACATGCGCCTCGCCATCATCGTCTACCGACTGCTGCCATTCGCGCTCGCCTTTCGGCGCGACTTTCGGCGTTGGATCTTTTTCGGCGAACCGGCGAAGCGCACATCGGCTGACCACGCGCGCCGCGCCGAGCGGCTGGTGACGACGCTCGCGGAGCTCGGTCCCACCTTCGTGAAGATGGCGCAGGTATTCGCCGGTCGCTCCGACCTGCTCGCGCCAGTCTACGCGAAGGCGTTGCTGACGCTCACCGATCAGGTGCCGAGCGTCCCGGTGGAGCAGGTGGAGAAGATCATCATCGCCGAATACGGCGCGCCGGCGGACGAGCTGTTCGAGCGATTCGATCGAGTGCCACTCGCTGCCGCATCACTTGGCCAGGTGCATCGCGCTCGCTACGACGGAGAAGAAGTCGTGGTGAAGGTGTTGCGGCCCGGCGTGGAGAAGCTCGTCGCCGAGGACGTGCGCGCGTCGAAGCGCATCGTTGCGGCCGTGGAGCGGTGGTGGCCGAACCAACACGTGATCGGCACACGCGTGGTGATCGACGAGTTCGCGATTCGAGTGGCCGAGGAAATGGACTTCCGCATGGAGGCGGCGCACGCTGCTTCGATCGGCGCCAACTTCGCTGGATCGCCGCGCATCTGGATTCCGCGCGTCGTCACGCCGATGGTGCGCCAACGCGCGCTGGTACTCGAGTACTGCGCGGGGCAGCGCATCGACCGGCTCGACACGTGGATCGCCGAAGGACGCATCAAACCCGCGCAACTCGTCCGCGACGTGATGGAGCTGTACGCGCGCATGATGCTGGTGCACGGACTCTTTCACGCCGATCCGCACCCGGGCAACATGCACGTCGCGCCGGATGGACGAATCATCCTGCTCGACTTCGGCATGGTGGTGCGCGTGCCCCTCACGCTGAGGCGCGAGCTGGTGGCGGCGATATTCGCGGCCATCCGCAAGGATCCTGATGCGCTCGCGGAAAGCTTTCACATGCTGGGACTCGTCGCGACGGGCGCCGATCCACTCGTCATCCGCCGTCTCGCCGCGACACTGCTCTCGGTAGCCAACCTCCGCACCACGACGCGCGAACGCGTGGAGCTGCTCGCCAACGAGGTATTGGCCGAACTGTACGACTGGCCGATTGTGCTACCGAGCCAGCTCGTGTACTTCGCGCGCACGGCGTCGCTCATCGAGGGGCTGGGTACGCACTACGACTCGCACTTCAACGCGCTCTCGTTCGCTACTCCCATCGCGCTGTCGCTCCGCGGTCCGATCCTCGAGTCGCTCTATCCCGACGGCCCCAAGCCGCAGATGGACACGGCACGTGTCGTTGGAGCGGCGATTGGCGCCGTCGCGCGCATCGTACGGCAAGCTTCTCGCGATGTCTACGGTGCAGTGCGCGATGCGATCGCCGAGGCGGCGCTGCCGTCGTCCGATGCATTGCGCGGGGAGCCGTTGCTGCCCGCCACCAACGGTTCTACCGTGCAGAAGCGTACTACAGTCGACTGATCGAACTGCGGACGCGAGCGTGAGCCGCAGCCGACCCCTCGCTCCCTCGTGTCTTTTCATGCGCGTTTCCGCATTGCTTCGCTGCACGTTTGCTGCGCTCGTCATTCTCATGGCCGGCGCGCTCCCGGCTCGGGCACAGGTCGGCTCGACGACCGACATCATCATGGGCAAGGTCACGGGGCCCGACGCGAATCCGGTCGTCGGCGCGCGCGTCGAGGTGAAGTCGGTGGAGACGGGCATCACGCGTCGCAAGACCACGAACGACAAGGGCGATTACTCGATCATCTTCCCTGACGGCGGCGGCTCGTACGAGTTGAAGGTCACCTTCATCGGCTACGGACCGTATTCGACGAACGTGAACCGTCAGTCCGACGAGGATCGTCTCGTGGCGAACGTGCGGCTCACGCGCGCGCCACAGGTGCTTGCGGGCGTGCAGGTGCGCGCGCGCAACGACAACGGCAATGCGAACGAACGTCCCACCGCGGGAAGCACCGAACGCAATCTCTCCGCGGCGCAGCTCGACCGCCTGCCCATCGACAAGGGCGATCTCGCGTCGATCGCGGCGCTCGCGCCAGGTGTCGTCGGCACGTCGGCGACGGATTCCACGGTCGCAGCATTTTCCGTCGGCGGTCAGCCGACCAACCAGAATCAGATTACACTCGACGGTTTGAGCTTCGGCTCGGGCACGGTGCCGCAGGAAGCGGTGCGCAGCACGCGCGTGATCACGAGCACGTACGACGTGAGCCGCGGACAGTTCACGGGTGGCCAGGTTGCCTCGACGACACGTGGCGGCACGAACAACGTCCAGGGCGTCTTCACGTACGCACTGCGCGACCCCGAGCTCGAGTTCGTCGACGAATCGTCCGCGACGTTCGGGCAGAAGTATCAACAAAACTCGTTGAGCTTCGGCGCCGGCGGGCCGATCAAGGAGGACGAAGCGTTCATCTTCGGCGCCGCGTCCGTCTCACGTCGAACCAATCCGCTGTCGTCATTGCTCGCCGCGAATGAGCAGACGCTCTCGCGACTCGGTGCGAGTCCGGATTCCGTCTCGCGATTCCTCAATCGGCTCAACACGATCGGCGTGCGCGCGACGCTGCCGGGGATTCCCGATGAGCGTCTCGCTGATCAAGCATCCGCGATCACACGGTTCGACTGGTCGCTCGGCGAGACGAATACGCTGACGATTCGCGGCGACTGGCGCGGATCACTGCAGGACGGCACGCGCATCTCGGCGATGTCGGTGCCGACGACAGGCGGCAACCTGCGCACGATGGGCGGCGGTCTCATGGCGACGCTCACGTCGCACCTGAATGGCTTCATCAATGAAGCGCGTGTCTACCAGTCGTCGGATCGCCAGAACACGGAGCCATATCTCGTCGCGCCAGATGGCCGAGTGACGATGGCGTCGCAGTTGGCCGACGGAACGCAGAGCGTGACGAGCCTGCAGTTCGGTGGAAATCCGTCGCTGCCACAGGAGACGCACACGCGCCTCTTCGAGGCGAGCGACGAGGTGAGCTGGGTGAGCAGTGGCGGCGCACATCGTGTGAAGCTCGGAGGCCTGCTCAACGCCGATCGTTCCACCGTCGGAGCGATTTCCAATCGCTTTGGCACGTACTTCTACAATTCACTCTCGGATTTCGAGGCGAACAAGCCGTCGCAGTTCACGCGCACGATCTCTGGCCGCGACCGGCTCGCTGGCAGCAACAACGCCGCCATCTACCTCGGTGATGCATGGCGCCAGTCGACGGCGTTTCAGGCGACGTACGGTCTGCGCTTCGAGGCTACCCGCTTTCCACGCGATCCCGACTTCAACCCTGAAGTCGAGACGCTGTTCGGCAAGCGCACCGATCGCTCGCCGTCGGAGATTCATCTCAGTCCGCGCGTTGGCTTCACCTACTTCGTCGGTGCGGGTCGTCCCAACACTCCCAATGCTCAAGGCGGCAATGCGCCACAGAGCGGTGGGCAGGGCGGCGGCGGACAGGGGGGCAGAGGTGGTGGCGGTGGCGGAGGCGGAGGTGGAAACTTCGGCGGCTTCAACGCGCAGAGTTGGATCCTCCGCGGCGGAATCGGTGAGTTCCGCGGCAAGATCGGCTCGAATCTCGTAGCCACGGCCGTCGACGCGACTGGTCTCATCGGCGGACAGTCCACGCTGACGTGCATCGGCGCGGCCGTACCGACGCCCGATTGGACCGCATACCTGAACGATCCGGCATCCATTCCGACGCAGTGCGCGGACGTCGTAGGACAGCCACAACCCGTGCCGCTCGCGAACCAGCGTCGCAACGTCACCACCTTCGCCACGGATTTCGGCGCGCCCAAGGTGTGGCGAAGCTCACTCGGCGCCAGTCGTCGTTTCTTCGAGCGGTACAACTTCAGCGTCGATGCATCGCTGGCGTATGGTCTCAATCAGACCGGCTCGCACGACCTCAATCTCGATGCGTCGCCGAAGTTCTCAATTGGCAACGAGGACAACCGCCCGGTCTACAGCCCGTTCGACGCGATCATTCCGACGACGGGTGCCACGACGATCGCCGCGTCGCGACTGCATTCCGAGTACGGCAGCGTGAACGAGATCACTTCCGTGTTCCGCTCCGTGTCGACGCAGGTCACCGTGTCGCTCGGCGGACTCACGATGCAGGGGATCACGTTGAATGGGAGCTACACGTTCCTGCGCTCGCGCGACCAGCAGAACGGATTCAGCGCTGGTGGTGGCGGCGGCGGCTTCGGTGGTGCGTCGACGGCGGGCGACCCGAACGTCGTGGCCTGGGGAACGTCGGATCTCGAGCGTCGGCACTCGTTGCTCGGAACGATCACGTTCCCATTTCGCTCGTGGGTCGACATCACCGCGATCGGTCGGGTGACCGCGGGTCAGCACTATACGCCGATCGTGAGCGGCGACGTGAACGGCGACGGCTCGCGCAACGATCGCGCGTTCATCTTCAACCCTGCGGCCACGGCAGACACCGCGCTCGCAAACGGCATCTCGCGTGTGCTCGCGAACGCGCCTTCGCGCGTGAGCTCGTGTCTCAGCTCGCAGCTCGGCAGTGTGGCTGGCCGCAACAGCTGCTCCGCGCCGTGGTCGCCATCGCTCGACCTGCAGATGAACTTCCGACCCGACGCGCTCGGCCTTGCACGCAGGCTGACGCTGTCGCTGCAGCTGCAGAATGGACTCGTCGGACTCGATCAGCTGCTGCACGGCGACAACCTGCACGGATGGGGACAGCCCGTCGTGCCGGATCGCACGCTGCTCTACGTTCGTGGCTTCGATCCCGCGTCGAGGACGTTCAAGTATCAGGTCAACGAACACTTCGGCGTCGCGAATGGGCAGAACAGCGCGTATCGCGTTCCGTTCCAGATCGGACTGCAGGGACGTCTCAGCGTCGGGCAGGATCCGGCGCGCCAGCAGATCGGCCGAGTGTTCGGTGGCGGTGGTCCCGGTGGAAATTCCGTGGAAGCGTTCAAGACGCGACTCGCGCGCCTGGTGCCGAATCCATTCCTCACGACCATCGCGCTCGACGATTCGCTCAAGCTCGCGCTGACGGCAGAACAGAAGACGAAGTTGAAGGCACTGTCCGACGCGATTGCACCGGTGGCCGACAAGCTCGCCGGCGAGATCGCGGAAATCCTGGCCGCTTCCGGCAACGCGCCCGATCCGCGCGTGGTCGGCGTAAAGGTGCAGGGCAAGACCGCCGAGGCGCGCGCGATGGGCGAGAAGGCAATGGCCGATCTCAAGGCGACGCTCACCCCGGAGCAATGGGCGAAGCTTCCCGACTCCGTGAAGACGTTGCCTGCTGGTCGCGGCTTCGGTGGTGACGGCGGCGGCGACGGTGGTGGCGGCGGCGGTGGCGGTCGCGGAGGACGGCCGCCGGGCAACTGATCGACGCTAGAGCGCCACGCGGAAGATCATGCCTGCCGTGAGGCCTACCTTCGGATTGCGATAGGAGTCAGTGGAGCGCGCGAAGAACGGGTCGATGCTCGACCCGCTCGTGATGGGAACACGCACACCGACTGTCGCATCGATGCGATTCAAGTCGTTGACCCGCGTGTCGTAGAACAAGTCGGATTGGATGTATGGAAACACAATGCGATCACCGACCGCGATGTCGTGGCCGATCGCAGCGCGGTTGATGTATCGCTGCGACCAATTGCCCGCGACGGTGCGCGCCTCCAACCGTGTTCGCGTGCGAAGGTCGAAGCCGGCTGGCAGTCCCGCGTTTGCATAGAACGTCGGGATGTAGCGATGTTCGACCGCGCCGCTGAGCAGCTTCACGTGCCGCAGCTCCAGGGCGACGCTCATGCGATGGACCTGCGGCGTCACGATGCCGACGCCGAGTTGCACTTCATTCGGCGCAAGTCCGCTCATGTCGAGCCGCTCGTCGAGCAGCAGGGTCATGCCGAAGCCGCTTACGCGCGGCAGTGTGAGGATGACTTCGGGCCTGTATTCGTGAAGCTTGTGCTGCGCTGCCGATGCCCGCGTGAGCGAGACGAGAAGCAACACTGCGGGGAGGACTCGACGCATGCATCCGGGAGAGGGGTGGATCGCTCGCGTAAGCTAGCGCAGATACCACGGAGTGACGAGCAGCCGCGCTGCTGTCGTCGCGGCAACCCCCACGGTACCTTCTGCCACCCGATCTCCCGAACGCCATGAACTTGCGCCTTTCACTCGTAGCACTTCTCGCTACCGCCGCGTGCTCGCAGGCCACGCGCGGCACTGATCCAACGTCGTACGACGTCGTGATCAGCGGCGGAAGGATCGTGGACGGCACCGGGAATCCGTGGACCTACGGCGACGTGGGCATCGTCGGCGATCGCATCGCAGCCATCTCGGCGCCGGGCGCACTCGCGAACGCCAACGCGCGCCAGCGCATCGATGCGCGTGGACGCGTAGTGGCGCCAGGCTTCATCGACATCCAGGCGCAATCGTACGACGCGCATCTCTTCGGCGATGGACGCGTGATCAGCAAGATCTCCCAGGGTGTCACGACGGAGATACTCGGCGAAGGCGGAACACCTGCGCCAGTGACGCAGTGGATGGTCGATGGCCTCGCGCCGACGGAGTCGGTCACGAAGGCAATGAGCCGGCGCTTCATCGGCGCGCGCGGCTTCGGCGCATGGCTCGACGCCATGGAGCATCACGGCAGCAGCGTGAACATCGGCTCGTACCTCGGCGCCGAGAATCCGCGCATCATCGCGAAGGGATATGCGGAAGGCCGCGCGAATGCAGCAGAGCTGGACACGATGCGGCGTGTGATGCGGGACGCAATGCGCGACGGCGCATTCGGCCTGGCGAGCGCGCTGATCTATCCGCCTGGCACCTACGCGAGCACCGACGAGCTGGCGGCGATGGCCGAAGCGATGGCGCCGTATCATGGCGTGTACATCACGCACATTCGCTCGGAGGACGACCAGTTGCTCGAGGCGCTCGACGAGGCGCTCGCCATCGGCAAGCGTGGCGGCGTGCCAGTGGAGATCTATCACCTCAAGGCCGGTGGGCAGCGCAATTGGCGCAAGGCAACGGCAGCTGTAGCCAAGCTCGACTCGGCGCGTCGCGCGGGGCAGGACCTCGGCGCGACGATGTATCCGTATCCCGCGTCGTCGAATTCGCTGAGCGCGTGCATTCCTTCGTGGGCGAGCGCGAACGACAGCCTGTTGCCCAACTTGCGCGATCCAGCGAAGCGCGCGCGGATCGTGCGCGAGATGAGCGACACCACGCCGGGTGCGAATCAGGGTTGTCAACTCGACGGGCCGTCGGTGATCATGGTCGTCGGCATCGCGAAGCCCGAGCTCAAGCAGTACGAAGGCTGGCGGCTCGACAGGATTGCCGCGGACACGAAGCGCTCGTGGCCCGACGCGCTCATCGATCTCGTGCTCGCCGAGAATGCACGCGTGGGCAAGATCACCTTCAGCATGAGCGACGCGAACGTCGCCATGCAGCTCGCGCAGCCGTGGGTCATCATCGGCAGCGATGCCGAGGCGCACGATCCCGCGAAGGCGCAGGGCATGACGCATCCGCGGGCGTACGGGACCTTCGCGCGCATGCTGGGCAAGTACGTGCGCGAGGATCACGTGCTCACGCTCGAGGACGCGGTGCGCAAGATGACGTCGGCCACGGCGGCGCGACTCGGGCTACGCGATCGCGGCACGCTATCGCGCGGCATGTTCGCTGACGTCGTCGTGTTCGATCCCGCTACGATCACCGACAGGGCGACATACGAGCGTCCGCACCAGCTCGCTGTTGGGGTACACGTCGTGTTGGTGAACGGCGTTGCGGTATGGCGGGATGGAACGCCCACCAATGCGATGCCGGGACGCGCTCTCCGCGGGGCCGGGTGGGCGCCGTGACCTTGCTCACCGCCCGTGGCATCGTGTCTGCCATAGACATGCGCATGACCCGTCTCCGCACTGCCCTGCTCGTCCTCGCCGGCATCCTCGTGATCGTGCCCTCAGCGCACGCGCAGCGCGGCAAGAAGCCGTCAGCGCGCGTTCAAAGGAACAGCCGGCCGCTCGAACTTCGCGGCTCGAAGGAGAGCGTCGAGAAGATGTACGACTTCGCGCAGTCGAATCATCTGCCGTTCTACCTGAGCCCCACGAACGTTAGCGACGCCGTTGCCCAGCAGAAGCTCGTGCCGCTCACTGGAGACGCTACCTACGAGCTCACGCGCGGCGTGGGCTACTCGTACGCAACGCCCGAAGCGCGACAGTTCGTTCAGGCATTCGCTCCACAATATCTCGCCGTGTGTGGCACGCCGCTCACTGTCACGAGCGCCGCTCGACCAGTGACGCGTCAACCGCGCAATGCCAATCCGCATTCCGTACACCCAACGGGCATCGCCGTGGATCTGCGCCGTCCCGCGGCGGGACCGTGCCTCACGTGGGTGCGCAGCGCGCTCGCGGAGCTCGAGAACAAGGGGATCATCGAGGCAACCGAAGAGCGGCGACCGGTGCACCTGCACATCGCTGTCCTCGTACGGCCAGGCGAACCAGTGGTGCTGCCGCAGATGGTCCCCGCGATGACTGCGGCACGATCGGCCCTCAGCGTGATGAACAGCACTCGCTGACGGAACCGCTCGAGGGCCCTGCGTATTGTCATCCCGCAGGAGTGAGCGCGGCGAGCGAGTGTCGGGACCTACTGTCGTTGCGCTCACAGCCGGCTATTGGGCACGTACAATAGCTCCCGACACGAGCTTCGCTCGTGCGGGACGACAACGACTACCGTCATCGCCGCCAGTGCTTTTTACGCCATTCCAGCTACGCTCGCTGACGCTTCGCAATCGCATCGTCGTGAGCCCGATGTGCCAGTACTCCAGCACCGACGGCTTCGCCGTGGATTGGCATTTCGTGCACCTGGGAAGTCGCGCCGTCGGCGGCGCGGCACTCGTGATCGCGGAGGCGACGGCAGTGTCGCCGGAAGGACGAATCTCCCCGCACGATCTCGGCATCTGGAGCGACGCGCACGTGGAGCCGCTCAGGCGCATCACGAAGTTCATCGACGAGCAGGGTTCGATCGCCGGCATTCAACTCGCGCATGCCGGCCGCAAGGCGAGCGTGGACGCGCCGTGGCGTGGCGGCACGCCGCTCGACGAATCGCAGGGCGGATGGAGTCCCCTCCTGGCGCCAAGCGCGGAGTCATTCTCCTCGCGCACGCAGGTTCCCGTAGCGCTCAGCGTCGCCGAGATCCATCGCATCATCGGCGACTTCAAGAGCGCCGCGCGCCGCGCACACGACGCGGGCTTTCGCGTCATCGAGCTGCACGGTGCTCACGGCTACCTGTTGCACGAATTTCTGTCACCGCTGAGCAACAAGCGCACGGACGAATACGGTGGTTCCTTCGAGAATCGCGTGCGGTTCACGCTCGAGACCGTCGACGCGGTTCGCTCCGTCTGGCCGGACGAGCTGCCGTTGCTGGTTCGCGTCTCCTCGACCGATTGGGTGGAGGGCGGATGGGACATCGCGCAGTCCATCGAGCTCGCACGTCTGCTGAAGCAGCACGGCGTCGATCTCGTGGACTGCTCGTCAGGCGGAAACGTGTCACGCGTGACGATTCCTGTCGGCCCGGGATATCAAGTCGAGTTCGCCGAGCGCATTCGTCGCGAGGCTGGCATAGCGACCGGAGCGGTCGGCCTCATCACCGAGCCACGACAGGCCGAGGAGATCCTCTCGAGCGGCAAGGCCGACGTGGTGATCCTCGCGCGCCAGCTGCTCCGCGATCCGTACTGGCCCCTGCGAGCCGCGAAGGTCCTGGGCGCGTCGGTGAAATGGCCGGATCAGTATCTTCGGGCGTCCGACTGAGTTCATTGGCTCGACAATCCTCAGTGTGGTTTTCACGGTACGAATTACGTGAAGAACGGCGTGAAGTGCCCCGTGAAGAAGGACGTGAAGAGGACGTGAAGAGGACGTGAGAGGACGTGAAGAGGACGTGAGAGGACGTGAGGAGGACGTGAGGAGGACGTGAGGAGGCGCGCTCTTTCACGCTTGGTCACGCAGCAATTCACACGCCTTTTCACGATCTGTTTCACGCTTCTCTTCCCGTTGAATCCGTTCTAGGCCTTCCATTTGGCGATGCTCGGCCATCAACTTTCTCCGTCGCCGTTGACGTCGCCTTTCATCTCATGCCGAGGTTGTACTCCATGTCCGCCGACGATTCTTCCAGCGTCTCACGTCGCTCCTTCGTGAAAGGTTCGGCGACTACAGCGGCCGCGCTCGCGCTCGGACCGATGATCGTACCACGCCACGTGCTTGGCATGGGCTACCAGGCGCCGAGCGACACGCTGCATGTCGCGATGGTCGGCATCGGCGGCATGGGCATGCAGAACATGACCGCCCTCGTGAACGCGGGCGTGAACATCGTGGCCATCTGCGATGTCGACTTTGCCTACGTGGAGCGCTCGCTCGCCGGGCGAATGCGTCCTCCGCAGGGACAGACGGCGCCGTCCGCGCAGGCCGTGGCGCTGAAGGCCGCGTACGACAAGGCCGCGAAGTACAGCGACTATCGCGTGATGCTCGACAAGCAGAAGGACATCGAGGCCGTGTCGATCGCGACGCCCGATCACCTGCATGCCGTCATCGCGTACGCCGCCATGAAGGCGGGCAAGCACGTGTACGTGCAGAAGCCGCTGACGTTCTCCGTGCTCGAGTCGCGCATTCTCGCCCGCACGGCGCGCGAGACGAAAGTCGTGACGCAGATGGGCAACCAAGGCCACTCGAGCGAAGGCACCCGCCGCATCGTCGAGCTGATCGGCGCTGGCGTCATCGGACCCGTGCGCGAGGTGCACATCTGGACCGATCGTCCGCAGCGTTACTGGGCACAGGGAATCCCGCGTCCCACCGCTGCCAACCTCACCGCAGCCACGACGCCACCGGCCACGCCGAGCGCGGCGCCGCCGTCGTGGAACATGCGCACCGTCGAACGCGCGGTCCTGAAGGCGATGGCCGAGAATCCACAGGAGATTCCGGCCGGTCTCGACTGGGATCTGTTCCTCGGACCCGCCAAGCAGATGCCGTATCACCCCGCCTATCATCCGTTCAGCTGGCGTGGATGGGTGGATTTCGGCGTGAGCGCCATCGGCGACATGGGCGCGCATCTCATCGATCAACCCTTCTGGGCCCTCGGGCTTCAGTATCCGAACAGCGTGATCGCGTCGTCCACGCCCTGGGGTGGCACGGCCAAGGATCCGGGCACGTATCCTCTCGCGATGACTGCGCGCTACGAGTTCGGCGCGCGCGGCTCAGCGCCGCCGGTGGTACTGCAGTGGTACGACGGTGGACTGATGCCGATGGTGGGTGGCGACTTCGAGCTTCCGCGCGGCGATGGCGGTGGCGGCGTGTTCGTCGGCGACAACGGCTTCATCACCTACGAGACGTACGGCAACAACCCGAAGGTCTACGGGCCGGGTGCGTCACGTGCCGAGGCGGTGGCCAAGTCGGTCCCGCGCATCACGGTGTCACACGAGGCCAATTGGGCGTCGGCCTGCAAGGGCGACGGCACCGCCAGCTCACCGTTCGACTACGCGGCGCGCCTCACCGAGACGATGCTGCTCGGCATCGTTGCACTGCGTGCAGGACAGTCGCAGAAGATTCTCTACGATGGTGCCGCAATGCGCGTCACCAACAACGGCGACGTGAATCAGTGGCTCACGCGCGAGTATCGGTCGGGATGGCAGCCATGGAGTGCGGCGGAAGCCGCGGCCGCGACCGCACTCTGACGCGCGCGAAGAAATAGAGAAAGCGGCCGGATCATCGCGATGATGGTCCGGCCGCTTTTCGTCGTGCTTATCGATGCCACGACGCGACGACCCATTTCCCCTCTTCGCGGAGAAACAGCGCGCTTCGTTGGACGCTGTCCCTGTCCGCCTGCAGCGCGACGCCGTTCTGGTTCGGCGACACGGTGAGGAGATAGTTCACCATCACTGAATCGCGTCCGACCTTTTTCGGAGCGTCCTTCACGACGACGCGCTGATGCCCCGTGGTCACGCGCCAGCCGCGCCGCATCGAGCCGCTGGGGACCGAGTCGCCGCTGATCGGCGTCCAGCCACCTGCCAATCGAGCGGTCGAATCGCGCAGCGTCGCCGCACACCATCCCGGCTCGACCACATGGGCCGCCGCAGTGTCGCGCAGTGTCACCCAATCGGCGAGCACCAGCGCTCGCCAATTGCCGACACGGTTGCGCACCGCCGCGCTGTCCGACGTCGCCTTGAACTTCGCGATCACCTCGGCGCAGGAAAACCAGGGCGGGCCGTCTCTCCAGACCGTTGCGATCGCGGTGGCCGTGTCGATTGCCGGATTCGTCGTTCGCAGAATTCGCAGTGCCTCCTCGCGATCGGGCGTGCGGTTGCACGCCGAGAGGAACAGAAATGGGAGGAGGAGGGGAGCGCGCCGGGTCATCGACGTCCTGATAGTGCGAAGTGTGTTCCGTGATCGGAGCGTGCGTTGCGTTTTCGGTATCTGTTCGGTATATCTCGGTCGTGGATATCAAGGCAGAACAAGAGCAGACGACTCTCTTCGCCGAGCCTGAACGCCCGGACGGCCGGCGCGTGTTGCCGGTGATCGAGGAGCAGAAGGACATCCGCTACTTCGCCGCCACACCGCGAAGCGTGATGAATGGCCCGAAGGCCACCGGGATGGGCTTCTGGTCGATCAATCCGTACATCGGCTGCGCGTTCGGTTGTGCCTACTGCTACGCTCGGTACGCGCATCGCTATACCGCCGAGCGCCTTTCGACAGCCGCTGATCACGGAGATGCCGACGCACTGCCCACGGACGAGATGCCGCCGTGGCTCGCGTTCGAGCGACGCATCATGATCAAGCGCGAAGCGCCGGAACTCGTGCGCCGCGCACTCGCTCGGCCCGGTACACTCGAGGCTCTGCGTCGAGAAACGGTCGTCATCGGAACGGCGACAGATCCGTATCAGCCAGCAGAACGGCGCTTCCGCATCACGCGTGGCGTGCTGGAAGTGCTCGCGGAGCAGACGGGCATTCGCGTCGCGATCATCACGAAGAGTCCTCTCGTCACGCGCGACGTCGACGTGCTGCGTCGCATCAACGAGCGGTCGCGTCTCACCATCCACATCTCGCTGATTACAGTGGATCGTGAGATCGCCCGCATCCTCGAGCCACGCGCGCCCACGCCCGAGGCGCGCCTGCGCGCCATCGCTCGGCTGCGTGCGAACGGCATCGAGACAGGCGTCAACTGTATGCCTGTGCTGCCTGGTATCACCGACGCTCCCGAGATGATCGAAGAGCTCGTGCGCTCGGTGAAAGCAGCCGACGCCTCGTACATCAGCGCCTGTGCGCTGCGCCTGCAGGCGACGGCGCGCGATCGCTACCTGCCATTCATCGCGGCTGAGTTTCCCGAGCTCGCGAAGAAGTACAGCCGAGCGTACGCGACGGGCTATCAGGTCAGCGAGAAGTATCGCGACGGGTTGGCGGAGCGGTTCAAGATCGTGTGTGCCCGCAATGGAATCGCGTTCGGCCGACACAATCGCGGCGCAGACGACGACGATGAGGACGAGGAGATCGAGCTCGAGGCGATGTCGGCGCAACTCGGCTTGCAGATCTAACGTGGCCGTCGCAGATCAGCGCGCGACTTCTGGACACTCGAGACATAGGGCGGCCGAATCGGTGGAGTGCTATTGCTAAGTTTCTAGCATGTGCTAAGATTCTAGCATTCAAGGCAGTGGAACCAGCCAACGATGCCGTCTCGTACGGTGTCCAACGCGAGTTCCGGCAAATCAGCTCCCGACATCCCACTCATGCGCCCTCGTCGCTCAATCGCTGCCTTCTCACTGCTGGCGGCCATTCTCGTCGGCACGTCCGCATCCGCGCAGGACGTTCCGGAAGTCATCCGCGGGCGGATCATGGATGACTCGAGCCGAGGAGTCGTCGCCGCGAGCATCATCGTCACGCGCGGGCCGGACCGACTAACGCAGCAGACGACGAGCGACAGCACGGGCAGGTACAGCGTGCGCTTCGAGGAAGGCACGGGCGACTACCTCGTCTACGTCACCGCTGCGGGTTTCAATCCGGTGCGGCGGCGAGTGACGCGAGAGACCACGGAACATGAATTCACGGCCGACTTCACGCTCTCGCGCAACGTCGCGATGCTGGCCGCGCAGAACGTCACTGCCGACCGGGCCGTTCGCGCGAACAACAACGTGCGGCCCACCGACCTCGAACCTGGGTCGTCGGAGAAGTGGCGCGACGGAATCAATGGCGCCATTCCGCCCACCGTCGCCGGCGACCTCAATGCGATTGCCGGCACGCTATCCAACGTGACGATGACGGGTGCTGGCCCCTCGATACTCGGCTCCGGCAGTGAGTCCAATCTCACGACACTCAACGGAATGGGATTGGCCGCGGGCGCGATTCCACGGGCGGCACGCACGGAGACGCGCGTCACCGGCGCGACGTTCGATCCAACGCGCGGCGGCTTCGCGGGCGCGAACATCGACGTCCGGCTCGGACCGGGCGATCGCTTCTATCAGCGACGCAATGCGTTCGTCACGTTGGATCCGCAACAGTTCCAGTTCACGGACGCCACGGCTCGCTCGCTCGGTGCACGCAGCGGCGGCGCGCGCGGCAGCATCGGCGCGGATGGCGAGTTCATCCGTCAGTCGGCGACTTACAACATGGCGCTCGACGTCGCGCGGAATACGAGCGATCCCGCCACGTTGCTCGATGCGGATGCGGCGGCGCTGCTCCGTGCCGGAGTCGCACCCGACTCCGTGGCGCGGCTCGTCGCTGTCGCGAGTCCGCTCGGACTCTCGCTCACCAGCGCTGGCGTGCCGACCAACCGTCAGAACGACGCGGTGAGCTGGCTCGCGCGCTTCGACGA
>JAQBPV010000159.1 GCA_028287345.1 Gemmatimonadota bacterium | reverse complement strand
TTGAGCCACTTGACGAGCTTCCCCTCTTCCATCGTGGGGGAAAGCGCTTCCATGAAGACTTTGGTTGCCATGGGAGTGACTCGGGTCAGTCGAGATACATGACTTTACGAACAGCGGCGATCGTCTTCGGCAGATCAGGCTTGGCGTGCTTCTCGAGGCCCTTGGCGTACGGCATGGGGACGTCGGCCTGATGGACCCGAATTACCGGTGCGTCGAGGTTGTCGAAGCAGTCTCGCTGGATGTAATCGACGACCTGCGCACCGACTCCACACACTTCCCATCCTTCTTCCAGCACCACAGCGCGGTTCGTCTTGTTCACGGATGCAGCGATGGCTTCTACATCCATGGGGCGGATCGTGCGCAGATCGACGACGTCGATACGGATGCCTTCCTTCGCGAGCTGATCGGCTGCCTGCATTGCGACGAGCACCATCTTGCCGTGCGTGATGATCGAGCAGTGATCGCCCTCGCGCTTCAAGTCCGCCTTGCCGATGGGGATGGTGTACTCCTCGTCGGGCACTTCGCCCTTCGTGTTGTACAGCATCTCGCCCTCGAGGAAGCAGACCGGGTTATCGTCGCGAATGGCGCTCTTGAGTAATCCCTTGGCGTCGTACGGAGTGCCCGGCGCGATCACCTTGAGGCCGGGGATGTGCGCGAGCCACGATTCCCACGCCTGCGAGTGCTGCGCCGACAGCTGCAGCGCCGCACCGTTCGGTCCACGGAACACGATGGGGATCTTGTACTGACCGCCCGACATGTAGAGCATCTTCGCCGCGGCGTTGACGACCTGGTCGAGCGCGAGCAGCGCGAAGTTCCACGTCATGAACTCGATGACGGGACGCAAGCCCACCATCGCCGCACCGACACCGACGCCGGCGAAGCCGAGCTCCGTGATCGGCGTGTCGACGACGCGCATCTCACCGAACTCCTGGAGGAAACCCTTGGAAACCTTATAGGCGCCCTGGTAGACGGCGACCTCTTCACCCATCAGGAACACGCGATCATCGCGCTGCATCTCTTCGCGAATCGCGGCGCCGAGGGCGTCTCTGTATGTGATTACTGGCATCGTTGGTCAGGTGGTCGTGTCGACGTAGACGTCTTCATAGAGCGCCTCGAGCGGAAGCTCGGGGCTCGCATCGGCGAAGTCCCAGGCGTCCTGCACGACCGCCTTGATGTCGGTGTCCATCTTCTGCAACTGCTCTTCGGTGAGCGTGTCGCTGTCTTCCATGTGCGTGCGGAGCAGCGTGATGGGATCGCGCTTCATGTACTCCTCGAGCTCCGCCTTCGTGCGGTAGGTACCGCTCACGGCGTCGGACATCGAGTGGCCCATGAAGCGATACGTGCGGATCTCGAGCAGCGTGGGCTGCTGCGTCTTGCGCGCGCGCTCGACAGCCTCGCCCACCGCTTCGCGCACCTTGAAGACATCCTGACCGTCGCACTGCTGCCGCGCCATGTTGTACGCGGCGCCGCGCTCGTAGATGTCGTGAATGGCCGACGCGCGCTCGAGCGACGTGCCCATACCGTAGCGGTTGTTCTCGATGATGAACACACAGGGCAGCTTCCACAGCGCCGCCATGTTGAGCGCCTCGTGGAATGCGCCGGTGTTCACGACCGACTCGCCCATGAAGCACACGATGCACTGGTCGCCGCCGCGATACTTGATCGCGAAGCCGACACCGGCGGCAAGCGGAACGTGTGCGCCCACGATGCCGTGGCCGCCAAGGAAGTTCAGGTTGGCGTCGAACATGTGCATCGAGCCGCCCTTGCCACGCGCGCATCCATCCTGTCGTCCGAACAACTCGGCCATGACCGCCCGGGGCGTCATGCCGCGCGCGAGCGCTTGCCCGTGATCGCGATACGTCGTGATGATATAGTCATCGGGGCGCAGCATGCTCAGCGTGCCGGTGCTCACAGCCTCCTGGCCGATGTAGAGATGGCAGAAGCCACCGACCTTGCCGAGGGCGTAGGCTTCGGCGCACTTCTCCTCGAAGCGACGCTGGAGCAGCATGGAGTGCAGTAGCTCCATGTCGCGTCCGGCGTCGGACTTTGTTTCAGGTTCGGACTTTTTCTTGGCCATTGTTGGTCTGGATAGATGGCTTACGTGAGGCGTAGGCGATGCGGCGTACGGCGCGTGGTACCGAGTGAGGCGTGCTGCGCGTTGCGTGACGTGAGGCGTACGGCGGCCTTCCCCGCTCCTGGCATTCCATGAACAGCGTTGGGGGTCGTCAAGATGCGACACCAGCGGCTTGGACCTGCTCCCACGCGTGGTAGCTCGACCGCACCAGCGGACCACTCTCCACATGACGGAAGCCCAACTCCATGCCGATTTCGTAAAAGCGGCGGAAGTCTTCCGGCGTCACGTAACGATCGAGCGCGATGTGTCCATCCGACGGTCGCAGATACTGTCCGAGCGTGAGGATGTCGATATCCACCGCGCGGAGGTCCTTCATCACCGCAATGATTTCCTCGTTCGTCTCGCCCATGCCGAGGATCATGCCGGTCTTCGTCGGGATGTGCGGCGCGAGACGCTTTGCCGTCGTGAAGATGTTCATTACGCGCTCGTAACGTCCGCCGGGCCGGCACTTCTTGTAGAGACGCGGCACGGTCTCGGTGTTGTGATTGTAGATGTCCGGCTCCGCCTCGAGCACGGCGCGAATCGAATCTTCCTTGCCCTGAAAATCCGGCACGAGCACTTCGACCGACGTCGACGGACTGCGGAGCTTGATCTGCCGGATGGTTTCGGCGAATGCCCACGCGCCGAAGTCGGGAAGATCGTCGCGATCGACCGACGTGAGCACGACGTGCTGCAGATTCATCACCGTCGCGGCTTCCGCGACGCGCTCTGGCTCGGAGGGATCGAACTTCGGGGGACGTCCATGCGCGACCGCGCAGTAAGCGCAGTTTCGCGTGCAGACGTCGCCGAGGATCATGAACGTCGCCGTGCCGTGTTCCCAGCATTCGCCGACGTTCGGGCAGTGCGCTTCCTCGCAGACCGTATGCAGGTCGAGGTCGCGCATGAGCTGCTTGAGTCGCAGGTAATTCGGCCCACCTGGAGCCTTCACCTTGAGCCAGGAGGGCTTTCGCTCGGGAAGCGCAGGCGTCTGATGCCGGCCCATGATCTGATACAGCGCGTCGCCCATGACAGCCGGTGAGTCGGTGATGTCGGGTGGATCGGTGCGCTGGACGACAGAATTTGTCGCCAGGCGCAACGGCAACTTCGTGATGTTGCGTACAATAGCGGGGGGATTGCGTCGAAGTAAGTGACCACTAACCCGCTACAATCACGATGAGGGTTACTGCTGCGACCCCTGATTTGGCGCGAACCGCGAGGCGGCAAATGGGGTCAGGTCAACCGCTCCGCCGGTGAGCAGCGCCGCGAGCTTGGCGGCCGCCCACGGCGCCAGCAGGATTCCGTTCCGGGAAAAGCCGCAGGAATAAATCAGACCCGGGAAGTCGGCATCTCGGCCCAGGATAGGGAGGGCATCCGGGGTGACAGGGCGGAGACCGGCCCAGTGTTCGACCACGCGGGCGCTCGCGAGCTCGGGGACGGCGCGCTGGGCGATGCCCATCAATTCCGTCTGTCCCTCGCCCGTGACGGCGTTCTTGAAGCCCGCCTCCTCGCTCGTCGCGCCGACCAGCAGCGTGGTGCCGCGGGGCACCAGGTAGCCTCCGGCGACGTATGCCACGTGGGTGACGGGGAGCTGGTCGAGACGTAGCAGTTGGCCACGCAGTGGACGCACCGGAAGCGTCCGCGGCAGTCCAGGAATACCGGTGGCCCACGCGCCCGTGGCCAGCACGAGGAACTTTCCTTCGTGGCGCGTGCCTTCGCCGGTCCAGGCGACGTAGCGTCCACCGGTGAGCTCGATGGAATCGACGCTGCCCTGGATGCGCCGGATCAGGCGATCGCGCGCGACGGCGAGATCGAGCGTCGTCATCAGCGTAACGTTGTCGACGGCACCGTCCGTTGGGTGAAGTAACGCCCCAGCGTGACTGCCAAGGGCGGGCTCGAGCTCGGCGAGGGCGCGGCTGTCCAGCCTCTCGGCGTCATCGTTTGTCCGCCCATGCAGGCGAGCCAGATCGTCGTCCGTGGAGGCTACCTCGAGGATGCCGTCGCGATTGAGCGCGACGGCGACGTCGGCGTTCGCTTTCGCGCTCAGCTCTGCGAGGAAACGGGGGAAGTACTCGCGCGCCTCGAGGGCGAGCGGACGCACCGACGCGGGCAGCCCCTCGACGGACGGCGCGAGCATTCCGGCAGCGGCACGCGACGCAGCGCCGGGCCGTGGCTCGTCGATGACGACGACGCTGAGGCCGCGCTCCGAGGCCGCGAGTGCAACGGTGAGTCCCGCGATGCCGCCGCCCACGACGACCAGATCGGTGGTCTTGCTCACATCTCGCTCTCGTGTGACGAGGGGCATCTTGCGGCGAGTGCCATATGAGTTCAATCTCACTGTGCGGCCGCGCCGGTTCCAGAGGGCGAGGCGGCAGGCCCAGGTGAAACCTCGCTCACGGGGTGAGCGTACTGAGGACAGACTCGTACGGGAGACCGCACCATGCTCGCAACAATTTTCATGATCGGCCTGTTTGCACTCGCCGGACTGTTTCTCCTCAAGCTCGTGTTCGGGCTCGGATTCGGTCTCCTCGGTTGGCTGTTCAGCTTCGCGATCAAGGCGTTGATCTGTGGGGCGCTCATCTACCTGGTGATCCGGATTTTCAGTCCGGAGACGGCGAGGCGGCTGAGACAGAAGTTTTCGGGATCCAGCTACTAGACTGCTGATCTGTGGGCGCTCTCGAGCCGACGTCAAAGCGTCGGCTCTTCGCTTTAGGGGGCATCCGTGAGGCGAGTCGATGCGGCGTACGGCGATTCGGACGGAGTGATGCGTGCTGCGTGCCGCGGTTCGTGTTGCGGTCGCACGTCGCATTCGGCCCTCGTCCAAGCCGCGATACACGTTGTGGGGCGATGGGATGCTGCGTTGACACCATGTCTCCACTAGCAACGCCTCACAACTGCGACGGAGCCGGTTGATATACGTCGAACCTGACTCACGCCGCCCCACGAGTCGCCGCACGCGTAACGCGTCACTCTGCACGAATCGCGGCACGCCGCATCGACCCGCCACACGACAAAAGCGCAGGTCCCTCGGTCGCTCCGCTCCAGACGACAAGAGTCAGGTGCGTTGCAACCCCTCCACCACCGCCCAGACAAGCAACGGCACCATGATCTCATGATGTCCGGTGATCTCGTACCCGCGACCACTCTGCAGAGTCGGCCGCTGCACGACGTTGACACGCGGCCGATAGTGACGCGTCATGTCGAGATCCACCGTCGTGAAGTTCTGCGGCTTGCTCGCGCCAAGATTGCGGGCGATCGTGAGCGCTTTCAGGAACACCTCCGGCATGATCACCGCGCTGCCGAGGTTGAGCACCACGCCCCCGTCGTCGATGCGGATGAGCGAGTGCGCGAGACGGCGGAAATCACGATGGCTGGTGTCGCCGATGGCAGCGCCGTTCGCCGCCGGATGCTGATGGATGATCTCGGCGCCCAGTGCCGCGTGCACGGACAGCGGGATGCGCAGTGTATGAGCGGCGAGAAGCAGCGAGAGCTCGGGATTGGCCAACGCTTTGTTCTCTTCGAGCGCGAGACCCAAAGTCTCGCCCATGCCGCGCTCTTCGTTCATGCCGCGGACGAAGGCCGCGTTCATCTCGCGGCCCGTCTCGTCGGCCATGCCGAATGTGCCATGCTCGAGTCCTGCGGCGACATCCTCTGACGTCGCGCCGAAGCGCGCCACCTCGTAATCGTGGATCGCCGCCGAGCCGTTCATGGCCACGTGCGTCACGATGCGGCGGCGCATCAGGTCGATGAGCACCGGGGCGAGGCCCGTCTTAACGATGTGGCCGCCGAGCATGATGACGACGCCGCGCTCTCGCTGCGCGGCGGCGACGATGGCCGAGACGACCGCTCGGAAATCGCGCGCGACGAGCACGTGAGGCAGCGCGTCGAGAAAGGCGCCGAACGATCGGTCGTCCGCCGGCGGATGCGCGAAGTCCTTCGCGCTGACCTTGTTGGGACGAACCGCGACGGGCACGGTGCGCACATCGGCGAGATTCGCTTCGCCGAACTCGCGAGCGTCAGCCGCTATGGCGTCGTCGTCGCCGGAGGAGGACGGTGCGATGTGAGATAGAGGTTGATGGACCCGATCGAAAGACCCGACTTCATCTGCAGCATGATGCGGTTCTTGTCGTCCGAAAGCCAGACCTCGGCGCGGCCATTCTCGGAGAAGATGCCGGGTGTGTTGATGATCGGCTGTACGACGATGGCGTCGAACTCGCCGGCCGGCACACGGATGCGTTCCTTCCGCATGACCTTGATGCGGACCGGATTGCGATCGGGCTTGAAGTAGCGGTCGAAGCTGTAGGTCTGTCCGACGACGAGTGGAATGGTGCGAATGAAGTAGAGGAACGACCCGTCGTCGAGCGGATTCTTCACGCTCTCCATTGCGGAATCACTCGGCGTCTCCGTGTAGACGCCGCGCTCGGGAAAGATCTCGTAGGTCCGCTCGAGATCGCGGTGCCCTTCGTTCTGGTCCTTCCGGAAGCGCAGGGAGTTGCCGCTCCGCTTGTCGATCCAGCTCTCGAAGGTGTCGTCCACATGGTAGACGAATCGCACACCACCGTGGACCTCGAACACCGTATGCCACGCGTCGCGGCCACGAACGCTCTGCACATCGCGCACTTCCATCGATGCGTTGCCCACCTTCAGCTTGCCGAAGCTCACGCTGTACTCGAGCCGCTCGCCGATACCCCAGGGAATGTATTGATGCTCCTGATTCGGCTCCTGAGCGCCAGCAAGCGGCGCGGCAAGCAGAAGAACCAGTGAGGCAACGATGTTCCGGACGCGGACGAGCGAAGCACTCATGCGCGAGTGGCGCGGACGCTCCGACCGCGGGCACTGCGGGCGAATCGAAGAAGGCCCATCGCGTCGCTCCAGGCGCGCACGCGCGTCGCGCGCGCGCGCACGTCATAGCGCGGCGCGAGCTCCACAGTCTCGATCCGGCGCGCCAGCGGAGCGGCACGCAGCAGCAGGTCGACGTTCGCACCCCACCCATCGCCAGCGATGAGCGGTTGGTCGCCGCGTTCCTTGATCAAATCGCGAATGACCGACACGCGAAAGAGGCGCAGCGTCGCGAAGGGATCGCGAACACCGAATACGGACACGAACGGCCGCACGACCCACGGCGCCATCTTGCGCAGCGTACGTACTTGCTGCGGCACTGTCATCGCGTCCACCGGACGTTCGGCGACCACGACATCGGCGCCTCCGTCGAACCGCTTGATCAACTCGGGCAGGTGCTCCGGCTGGTCGGTAAAATCGGCCTGGAGGAGCACGATTGCGTCGCGCCGCGGATAGCGCGTGCGCTTCGACGCCTCGCGGCACAGCGCGTCGACCGCAGCCGCATAGCCGACCCGGGTGCCGCCGAGCACCGTGAGCGGCATGACCTTGCGATAGGGCTCGAGCGTCTCGGCCGTGGCATCGGTGCTTCCGTCGTCGTAGACGAGCACCTCATACTCGCGCGGCTGCTCCTGGAACACCTTGCGAAGGCGCCAAAGCAGCAGCCCGATGGTCGGGGCTTCGTTGTAGGCCGGAATGCAGAAGTAGAGCACGAGATCCTTACGGACACGAGAAATCGACGTTCGTGAAAGGTAGGCGAGGCGGTTCGAGGCTCGCCACCCTTCAAAAGACGCCAGTGGGATGCTGAATGATACCCACGAGCAGCACTGGCGTTCGGGCTCGGGGGCGTCGCGTGGCGCGTTGTCTGCTCGTGCGTCCAACGACGATGCCACGAACGCTATCCTTTGCCGAACTGCCGAGTTCCGTGAAACGTCACCTGTCTGCCTGCTCCTTGCTCCTGCTCGCGGCCTGCGGTGGAACTGCGCTACCCGTCATCGTTCCCCCCGCGCCCGTGCCAGTGCCGCAGGGGGAAATCGCCGCCGATGAGCTCCGCCGCGACCTGTACGCATTCGCCGCGGACTCCATGCGCGGACGCGAGACGGGCACGGAGGACGCCGACCGCGCTGCGCGGTTCCTCGTGTCGCGCGTTCAGCGACTGGGCCTGGAGCCGGCGGGGGACAGCCTTTACGTCCAGCGCGTGCCATTGCAGCGGGAGAGCTTCAGTCCCACTTCACGCGTTGTGGTGCACGACCAGGGCGGCGTCTCGACACTGAAGATCGGCGTCGACGTCGTGCCGCTCATCGCACTCGGACCAGGAGTTCCGCCACCGAAGCGCACTGCCGACGGATTGATCGTCTTCGCTGGATATGGATTGCCGGCATCGAAGAACAGACGCGACGACCTCGCGGGACTCGACCTCGCGGGGAAAGTGGTCGTTGTGGTCAATGGTGCTCCGCGCGGAGCGGACAGCGCCACACGTGTGGCGGCGGAAGCAGAAACCGCCGTGTCGGAGCGACTCGCGCGCATCCTGCCAATGCGGCCGTCGGCTGTCGTCGTGCTGCTGATGGGGAAGGCCGCCGAGGGTTATCAGCAACTCGCCACGCAGTTGAGCCGAGGGGTGTCGCTCGCGACCAATACGGAGGACCTCGCCGACTACGAACGCCCGCTTCCGATGATTCTTCTCGGCGTTCCCAAAGATGGGTCGCCGCTGTTGCCGCCCGGCTGGCCGGCGGACGATCGACCGCAAGAAATGAACAGCCGGTTGATCGCCAGGGTGGAGCCGCGTCGCGAAGCGTTCACTGGATTCAATATCGTCGCGGTGGTGCGCGGCAGCGATCCCACGCTGCGCAACACCTTCGTGGCGTACGGTGCGCACTACGATCACATCGGCGTCGTTGCGCCGGTAAACGGCGACTCGATCGCGAACGGTGCGGACGACGACGGCTCGGGTTCCATGTCGCTGCTCGCAATCGCGCGCATGCTGCAGCAGTCGCCGGAAAAGCCGAAGCGGTCCACGCTCTTCGTCTGGCACATCGGGGAAGAGAAGGGACTGCTCGGCTCGAGTTGGTTCGTCGACCATCCGACGGTGCCGATCGATTCGATCGTCGCGCAGCTGAACGCGGACATGATCGGCCGCAACGCGGCATCGGTGTTGTACACGGTGGGTCCGCGCGCCGCACCGAATGGGCAGAGCCGTCGGCTCGGCGCGGTGGTGGACAGCGTGAATGCTGCACAGGCGTCGCCATTCGCGATCGACCGGAGCTGGGATTCCGCGACGCACGTGGAGCACATCTACGAGCGCAGCGATCACTTCAATTACGCCAGAAAGGGCATCCCGATCGTGTTCTTCACGACGGGCATGCACGACGACTATCACGCCCCGAGCGACGAGCCCGCGAAGATCGACTTCGAGAAGATGGCGCGCGTCGCTCGGCTGATGCGCGACGTCGGCGTGGCCGTTGGGAACAGCGCGAAGCGTCCGCGGTGACGATTGCTAGCAGTCACCGCACACGAGTGCCAACTATGTATGCCTCGCGTGATTGGGTCGTCACTCACATGGAGCAGTGGTGTACACCATGTGAGGGAGGAGAACATGATTCTCGCCAACACGCGGCATCATCTCACGCGCGCCGACGCGGAACTTGCAGCGCGACTCATCGCTCGAGATTCGGATAGCGAGCGCGCGGCAATCGACCAGCAGCTCACGGATCGCGGCATCGACGTGCTGCTCGACGATCCACGTCTTGCCACAGCGCTCATCAGAGCCGGCCAGGGCGCGTGCGCATCGCTTCCGCTCTTTGCCTACGTCATCGTGCGTCACGCACTGAAGCGACTCGGTGAAGAAGATCGCCACCTTGCCGACTACGTCGCGAGCATCTTCCTGCACTTCGGCCTTCGCGACCGTGCGCATCGCGTCGGACCGTCGGACGACCAGGTCTACGACACGCTTGCCGAGCTTGCGGGCGACGTCGAGGATCCGGATGGACAGCGCAGCTTTCTCGTGCGCACGCATCTCGGCAACTATGCGCTGTGGATGAGCGGTCTCTATCCCGATTACATCGAGCACCGGCGGTGGCGTCGCGGCGGTCCGGACCTGGAGTACTACGAGGAGATGGGACGACGCGGCTTTCGTCTCGCGGCGGATCATCGGCTCGCGGAGGATCACGGTCTCGCGACGCTCTACGCGACCGCAGCGGAACGCTTTGGGCTGCTGCGCGCGGCGTTGAATGACGTGAGTGATGCGTTGCTGTTTCCTGATCGTTACTCGCCGGAGCGACTGATGCGGCAGGTTACGAGTGAGGCGCGGTGGCGTCGGTTGAACTGATCTGATCTGAACTGAACCGACAACCAGACGGCAACAGCTCACACGGATTGGCACGGAACACAGTCGGATTTTCACGGATACTGCTATGCCACTAGCCGCTCGCGCCGCATCATAAAACAAGTTGGCGTTGATTCCTTGTTTGCTGACGTGGCGAGTGTAGCGCGCCCGTGGCAGTATCCGTGTAAATCCGGTAGTCCTCCGCGGCCATCCGCGTCAGGCAGTTGGTCGTTCCGTGGTTACGTCGTCCTACTTCGCGCGACTCACCACGCTAGCAAAAGCCGCGAACAGCGCTCGATCCCACGACTCCGGCGTGGCCGTAAGCTCCTCCGGATGCCACTGCGCGCCGACCATCCACCAGTCGTCACCGGTCCACTCGGCGCCCTCGATGATGCCGTCCGGCGCATGCGCCACCACCGTGAGACGATCCGCTGCCCGCGCGATCGACTGGTGATGCATCGAGTTCACCTGAAGTACTTCGGCGCCGAGCGCGCGGGCGAGGCGCGAGCCAGCCGTCACACGCACCTCGTGCGTGCGCTCGTCGCGCGGACGCCCACTCTCGTGCGCGAGCGCATTCGGACACTCGCTCGCGATGTCCTGCACCAGCGTTCCGCCCAGTGCCACGTTGGCGATCTGAATGCCGCGACAGATCGCGAGCGTTGGCAGGCCTCGCTCGTGCGCGGCGCGCACCAGCGCGAGCTCGAACGCATCCCGCTCCGCGTGAACTTCGCCGAGGGCGGGATGGGGCAGCACGTCGAAGTTGCGGGGATCGACGTCCTCGCCACCGGTGAGCAGCAGGCCCTGCATGCCGTCGAGCATGGCGTCGGCGTCGCGCGGGTCGAGCACGGGCAGGATGTAGGGACGAAGACCGACCGAACGGATCGCATCGGTGTACGAAGCGTTTGCCCGCACCCGCACGACACCCCGGATCGGCTCGGTGATGGCAGTGATGGCAACGGCGGGAAGTGTCGGCACTGTCGTCGGGTTGCGAGGGTGTTGGCGGCATCTGTATCCTAAGCGTTGGCGTACGGCCGCTCCAGCGTCCGGCGTCCCGCCCACGCTGCACCGCACGAGACACAAGCATGTTCGAATCGTTCCGCCAATCACTCTCGGATCTCATGGACCGCGCGACGCCGCCAGAAGAGCGCCGCGCCGGCCTGGCGCGCATGAAGCAGACGCTGGTGCAGGCAAAGATGGGTCTCGAGGATCTGCGGCAGGGCGTGGTCGTCACTCGGCAGCGGCTCGAGGTGGAGATACGCGAGCTCGAGACGATGC
>JAQBPV010000126.1 GCA_028287345.1 Gemmatimonadota bacterium | reverse complement strand
GCCGACATCGATGACCTGCGCCGCACCTTCGCGCAGTATCTCCTCGGTGCGCGATACGTCGTTCTCTGCGCGGATGACGAAGAGGCCAACCGGTTGCCGACGCCGTCGAGCGCGGAAGTCATTCGCTATGGCATCGAGTCGCCCGACGCGCGACTCCGTGCCGTGAACCTTCGGCGCGAAGGGCTCGGCACGCGCTTCGACGTCGTGTACGACGGCGAGGCGCTCGGCGAAGTGATGCTCGCCATTCCGGGCGAGCACAATGTCCGCAATGCGTTGGCGGCACTTGCGGTCGGCCTGGGGCTCGGCGCTAAGGTGCCCGATATGGCGCCGGGCATCGCTGCCTTCCGCGGTGTCGAGCGACGCTTCCAACTGCTCGGCGAAGTTCGCGGAGCGATGGTTGTCGACGACTACGCGCACCATCCAACCGAAGTGCGCGCGACGATGCAGGCAGCGCGCGCGGCGGCACCTGATCGGCGGCTCGTCGTCGCATTCCAGCCGCACCTGTTCTCACGCACCCGCGACTTCGCGCGCGAGTTTGCTGAAGCGCTCGCGCTGGCTGACGTCGTCTACCTGCTCGACATCTACCCGGCGCGCGAGAAGCCTGTCGCCGGAGTGACGTGCCAGCTCATCGCCGATCAGCTCTCGGCGCTCGGCAAGCCTGCCGCGTGGGTGGGTTCGCGCGACGCGCTGTCCGATGCACTGATCGAAGTCATACGGCCAAACGATCTCGTCGTCCTGATGGGCGCGGGCGACATCACCCGCTCCGGCCCCGAGTTGCTTGCCGCACTCGGCGGCGATGGTAGCGCGTGAGTGAGCGCGTCGTCGGCGAGGCTCCAGTCACCACGTCGCCGCGCCGGCCGCGCTGGCAGGTCGTCGTCGGCATCCTGTCGGTGCTCGCCATTCTCGTGTCACCGCTCTGGGGACCGAAGCTGCTCCGCCAATTCGCCTTCTTCCGCGTGCGGAAGGTGGAAATCCTCGGCGCGCGGTATACGCCGCCGAACGAAGTGCTCGACCGCCTGCACGTGGACACCCTCCGCAGCGTCTGGGATCCGCTCGGTCCTCTCGTGCAGCGCGTGCAGACGCATCCGCAGGTCGAGCGGGTGGTCGTGACCCGAAAGCTGCCCGGCACGTTGGTCGTCGAGCTCACCGAACGTCGGCCCGTCGCCCTCGTTCCCTCACGTGACGGGCTTCGTGCGGTGGATGAGCGCGGCCGGCCGCTGCCGCTCGATCCCAGCCGCACGCCGGTCGACGCGCCCGTCGTCAACGCGGCACCGCGCGATACCGCAGTGTATCATTTGCTGGGCGTTATGTTGCGTGACGCGCCTCGACTGTACGCACGCATCAGCTCCATCACCCGCACCGGCAACGACGAGATTCTTCTTCGCGTCGCCAATCTCGATGTGCGAGCATTGACGTCTGTCACGCTCGCGCGTCTGTCCGACATCGAACCCGTCGAGCGCGATCTCGCCCAGCGTCAGCTGCGGCCAATAGAGCTCGATCTCCGCTACCGCGACCAAGTGATCGCCAGATTGCCATGAATTCGGACCGCCTCGTCGCCGGATTGGACATCGGCTCGGCCAAGACGACCGCCATCATCGCCGAAGTCGTCGGCGACCTGCCGAAGCATCCGACCCTCAAGGTGCTCGGCGTCGGTCAGGCACGCACGACCGGCATGCGGCGGGGCGTCGTCTCCGACATCGAGGAGACCACCCGCTCCATCCGCAAAGCGCTCCAGGACGCCGAGCGCATGGCGGGCGCGCAGATCACGGAGGTGTACTGCGGCATCGCCGGTGAGCATGTGCGCGCCATGACCTCGAAGGGCATCGTTGCGGTGAGCAGCGACGAGATCAACAAGTCCGACGTCGACCGCGCCAACGAGGTCGCACGTGCGCAGGCGATTCCCACCGACCGCGAGCTGCTCCATGCGATTCCGCAGGAGTACACGGTGGACAAGGAGCAGGGCATCCGCGATCCCACCGGCATGAGCGGCACGCGGCTGGAGACAGAGATGTATCTCGTCACCATCGGCTCCTCACCGGCGATCAACCTGCGAAAGTCGGTCGAGCGGGCAGGGTACAAGACCCGCGAGCTGGTGCTCGAGCCGCTGGCGAGCGCTCTCGCCGTGCTCACCGAGGACGAGAAGGAGCTCGGCGTCGCGCTGGTGGAGATGGGCGCGGGGACGACCGATCTCGCCGTGTTCCACGAGGGCAAGATCCGCCATTTGGGGACAATTGCCTTCGGCGGCAACAATGTGACGAGTGACATCGTGCATGGCCTTGGCGTGACGCAGGCCGATGCCGAGCGATTGAAGGAGAAGCACGGCTGCGCGTACGAGTCGCTCGTCGATCCGAGCGAGATCATCCAGCTGCCCAGCACCGTTGCGCAAGGCGACAGGCAGATCCCGCGCGAGTTGCTCGCGCACATCATTCACCAGCGGATGGACGAGATCTTCGACCTCGTGCAACGCGACGTCTCCTCTGCCGGCTTCGCGGGGCGTCTCGCGGCCGGTGTGGTGCTGACGGGCGGCGCTGCGCAGATGGAAGGAAGCGCCGAATTGGCGAGTGATGTCTTCGGTACAGGTGTACGCGTCGGTTCGCCGAGTGAGCAGATCGGAGGGCTGAGCGACTCCGTGGAATCGCCGCAGTTCGCCACGGTCGTGGGGTTGGCTCAGTACGGCGCGCACCGGATGGCGTTGGGTGGCGCGACGGCTTCCGCGAAGCGGATCAAGCTTTCGTCTGGCGGCGGCATGGACAAGCTGGTGGAGAAGATCAAGTTCTGGCTGCAGGACTTTTTCTAGGGCATTGGGGTCGCCTCGCCCTATTGCGTGGCGACTTGCCATGTCTGGCATCAACTGTTTCATACGCGGACAAAAACGAAAACTGTACGGAATGGAGACGGAAACTGCCTTGGCGCACTGACTGCAATCGACCGCGCCGTTTCCGTTTCAGTCCGTCCAGTCCGTTGGTTGTCCGCTTCCCAAAACAGTTAGTCTGGTAAAGGTCCCAACTACTCGCCAGGCCATGAGTAGGAGCCAGAAATGAGCCCGCTCGTGCCAAGCACGGGCGGGCGTCTCACGTCCAGGAAGTGTGAGCTACATCACACGACGGCGCCCCAGCCCATGAGTCTTGTGGCGAACAGCAGGAGCGACGCGTGGCAACCAGGGTGCTCGTGGCGAGCCAGGTTGCCGTGTCCTGGTTGAAGACGTTGTTATCCGTCGCGGGGCCATACATCTCGTCCTGGAAGTTGCGTCAAGCACGGTCAGCACGTTGACGTTGCCTTCACCGAAAGCGTTGCCGAGGTGGGCGTCATGGTGGTCCTTCGGAGCCACCACTACGTGTTCGTCTGGTCAACCGCCCTGTTGATTCGCGACGGCTTTGAGCGCACCGTAGGATCGCCGCGACAACTGCGCAGAGTCGACGCAGCACTTGGCTCGATTTGCCGAGGAGATCGAGGGCCTCCGACGCTGAGAAAAAGCGACGTCATAAACGTGATGTAGATCCTGTGGTTGTGGATAACATTGCGTGTACTCTTTTCGCGTGTGAGTCGTCCTGATAGCGTGAGGAAAAGCACTGGCCCGATTGATTCGAGCCGTTATATTGCCGCATCGCTTCCGGGCAACCTGCTGACTCCTTTCTCCTCCTGAATTTGAGCGCAGTGCTTTTGCCGGTGCGCCTTCCCGTTTGTCCAATCAGGCATCTCGTCGTAAGGGAGTGTCGTACGCAATGATCTTCGAATTCGAGGAGAGCGCCGCGCAGAACGCTCGCATGAAGGTCGTCGGAGTCGGCGGGGGTGGCGGAAACGCCGTCAACCGGATGATCGACGAACACCTCGAGGGCGTTGAGTTCATCTCGGTCAACACCGATGCGCAGGCGCTGCTGAGCTCGAAGTCCGACCTCAAAATCCAAATCGGGAAGAAGCTGACTCGCGGTCTGGGCGCTGGCGCCCGTCCGGAAGTCGGCAAGCAGGCCATCGAGGAGAGTCGCGACGAGATGGCGAAGGCCGTCGCCGGCGCGGACCTCGTCTTCATCACGTGCGGCATGGGTGGCGGTACGGGCACGGGTGCTGCGCCGGAGATCTGCGCGCTGGCCCGTGAGGCTGGTGCACTCACCGTCGGCATCGTGACGCGGCCGTTCCTCTTCGAGGGACGCAAGCGCATGCGTCAGGCGGATCAGGGCATCGCCGAGATGCGCAAGCATGTCGACACGATGATCGTCGTGCCCAACGAGCGGCTGCTCGCCGTGGTGGGCAAGGGCATTCCGTTCCAGGATGCGCTCAAGAAGGCGGATGAAGTCCTGCTGCACGCCACGCAGGGCATCTCGTCGCTGATCAGCGTCACGGGTCTCGTGAACGTCGACTTCGCCGACGTCCGCACCGTGATGCAGAGCGGTGGCTCGGCACTCATGGGCACCGGCATCGGCCGCGGCGAGAATCGCGCGATGGAGGCGGCGCAGCAGGCCATCTCCAGCCCGCTGCTCGACAACATCAGCATCTCCGGAGCGATGGGCGTGCTCGTGAATATCACGGGAGGTGCCGATCTTACTCTGGGTGAAGTCCACCAGATCAACGAGATCATCCACGACGCCGTCGGCGACGACGCTGAAATCATCTTCGGCGCCGTGCACGAGCCGGCGATGCAGGGTGAGATTCGCGTTACCGTCATCGCCACGGGCTTCGACAAGGCCGTTCAGCCTGGCCTCGTCACACCCGCGCACGAAGCAAGCAACGTGAGCATCCCCAAGGGCGCTCCCGTCATTCCGTTCCCCAGCCGTCCCTCTCGGTTGCCGGGCGGTGGGACCATTCCACCGAACGTGCGTCCGAACGCCGACATACCCCGAGCCCCTCGTCCGTCGCCGCCGGCGACACCGAGCGGCGGGTCGCAGGATCTCAGTGACATGGAGATCCCGACCTTCATTCGGAGACAGATGGATTGAAGAATCATCGTAGTGCACGCGCCACGGCGTATGCAGTCGTGGCGCTGTTGCTCGTCGCCGCTCTTCGCTACACCCCTGTGCTTCCCGAGCACCGTCCCGCCGAGGTGCTCCAGCAGGGCGAGCGCTCGGCACCCATCACGCTCGGCGCGCGGCCGCATTCGCGCACCGAAACGCTCAATCGCGGCGAGACGCTCATCGGCCTGCTCAGGCGCGCCGGCGTGAGCGACGCGTCGGCGAAGGAAGTCGTGCGCGCCGCCACCGCATCCGCGGTCGACGCTCGCTACCTCCGCGCTGGCATGCCCGTCGATATGACGGCCGACAGCGCCGGCGAATCGCCGCGTGAGTTGGTCTTCCATCTCGGCATCGATCGCCTGCTGCGCATGAAGCGCACGGAGACTGGTTGGTCGGGCGCCGAAGAGCGCCTGCCGTGGACGACGGATACCGTCGTCGTCGGCGGCACGATCCACTCCAATCTCTATCAGGCGATGGACTCGAGCGCCGCGCAGTATTTCCCGGCGCGCGCCAAGGACGAACTGGCCTGGGCCATCGCCGATATCTTCGAGTATCGCGTCGACATGAGCCGCGACCTTCAGGATGGCGATACGTTCCACGCGCTCGTCGAGCGGCTCGTCGGCCCCGAGGGCGTGACGAAGGTGAGCAAGGTCCTCGCAGCGTCGTTCACGCTGTCGGGCAACGAGCAGTCGGCTATTCGCTTCGAGACTGCCTCTTCGAGCCCGCAGTACTACGACGCCAGCGGCAAGTCGCTCCGCGCACAATTTCTCCGCGCGCCGCTCGAGTTCCGCCGCATCTCGTCCAACTTCGGCACGCGCTTCCATCCCATCCTTGGCCGCTTGAAGGCGCACAAGGGGACGGACTACGCCGCAGCGCCGGGCACGCCGGTTCGCGCCATCGGTGACGCGACGGTTCTGCGTGCGGGCTGGTCGAATGGTTACGGCAACCTGCTCGAGCTGCGTCACCGCAACGGCTACGTGACACGCTACGGTCACATGCGCGCCTTCGCGGCGGGCGTGCGCACGGGCTCGCACGTGAACATCGGCCAGACGGTCGGCTACGTCGGCACCACCGGCATGAGCACCGGTCCGCACCTGCACTTCGAGGTGCTCATCGGCGGCGTGCAGAAGGACTCTCGCGTCGCGCTGCGCTCCACCACCGGCGAGGCGCTCGGCACCAAGGAGCGCGGCGCGTTTGACCAGCGTCGCGAGCAGCTGCTTGCCACGCTCGCGGGAACTCCCGGCGTCGTTCGGCTCGCACAGCGCTGACTCGTCATCTGCGACCGCACGGAACTGCTCCTCGCCTGATTGCGAGGAGCAGGCGACCGATCGAGCGACTTTGCCGACGGCCGCGTAACATCAGGACATGATTCTCTGGTTCATCGCTCTCCTTGCGGGCGCAGTCGCCGCGGTCGTGCAATACGGTCGCGGCCTTCGTACGCCTCGCACCCTGCCGCTCGCGATCCTGCGCGCCATTGCGGCCGGGTTGATCGTCGCGCTGCTGCTCGGCGCACCGGCTGGCCGTGCGACGCGCATGGCTCCCGACGTCGCACTGGATGCAAGTGAGAGCTGGCTCCGCGCCTCCGACTCCGTGGCCTGGCGCTCGGCCCTCGACTCGGCGGCACGGCTCGGCGGGTCAATACATCGCTTCGGAGATTCACTTCGTATAGACGCCTCGCGCGGTCTTCCCACCGATCATACTTCGCGCATTCGCGGGGTGGTTGATGCGGCCACAGGCTCGGGACGACCAGTCGTCATCGTCACCGACGGCGAGCTCGATGAGCCAGAGCTTCTGCCTGGACTGCCACGCGGCTCGCGCACGATAGTCGTTGCCAAGCGCGAACATCCCGATGTCGGCGTGGCGTCGCTCGATGCGCCTCGAGCGTTGCTTGCTGGCGACACGGTCACAGCGCGCGTGACGATCGTCGGGGGCGCGCAGGGTGGCGCCGCAGCGCGAATAGAGCTGCGTCTCGATGACGTCGTGCTCGACAGCACCAACACGGGGGCGCTGGATCCATTCGCCGAGCGTGTCGTGCAGCTGCGCGGTGTCGCTGCGGGCGCCGAGCGCGGCGCATTGCTGCGCGCCATCGTCCGCTCGGCGGGCGATCTCGAGCCACACAACGACACGTTGTCGCTGGGCGTCGATGTGACCCGTGCGCCGGCGGCGGTGTTCATCTCCACCGCGCCTGACTATGACGCTCGCGAGGCGGTCGCTGCGCTGCGTGGCGTAACGTCGTTGCCGACGCGCGCCTTCTATCGTGTGGCGCCGGGCATGTGGCGCACCGACGGCGCGCTTGCCCGTGCCGAGGAAAAGGCGGTACGCGAAGCGGTGCGCGATGCGCCGATGGTCGTGATGCATGGTGACACCGCGGTGTTCGGCGCCCCGAGAGCTGCGTCGCGAGGCGCGCTGTTGCTGTTTGCGCCGCCGGCCGCGGACGAGGGGGAGTGGTTCGCGATGGCTGCGCCAGTGTCGCCAATCGCGCCGCAGTTGGGTGGAATTCCATTCGACAGCCTGCCGCCACTGTCGGTGGCGCCGTTGCTGCCGCGCGGCGAGTGGCAGGGGTTGATCACGCGTCGCGGCGG
>JAQBPV010000370.1 GCA_028287345.1 Gemmatimonadota bacterium | reverse complement strand
GCACCATCGCATCGTCGGCGTTGACGAGCAGCTCCGCCCACTCGCGCTCTACCGGCATCGCTTCCACGGCGCGTCCGTAGCGCGTCAGCCGTCCCTTCTCGATGATGCCGCGGCCCTCGAGAAACTGAATTGCACGACGATACGAGGTCTTGTCGAGCGGCACCGGCAACTCGAGATCGTCCGCCGCCACACCCAGATCTGCGCAGGTAATGGCTACGCGCTCCGAGTCACCGGCGAGCTGAAACTCCGGCGCCGTCGGCTTGAGCGACGCGAAGTCGATGTCGCGATCGCTGAGGATGAAGACGCGTCCACCCGCCACACGGCCGTGCACGCGTCCCGCCATCTGCAGGATCTCGTTCGCGCCGAGATGCAGCTTGGTGAGCACGTTCTTCCCGCGCTCGACGATCGACGTGAATCGCGTGTCGTCGATGACGACCGTGTCGAGTCCCTGCACGTTGAGGGCGCTCTGCCCCGCGGCGGTCATCGCAAGGAAGTACGGCTTGTGCTCCTGTCCCTCGAGAAAGGGACGCAACACGCGGATCGGTTCGCCGCCGTGATAGTGCGCGGTATTGATGCGCGGTGCGCGCATGCGGACGTTCTCCGCCGCCTGCTCCACGCCTTTGCGCGTCGGGACGAAGATCGCGACGCCGCGCTTCTCCTTGTAGACGCGCTGCAGGAACTTGTCGTCGAGAAACTCGCCGACGTCCTTGCTCACCACTTCGACCTTCGCCGCCTTCTCCGGATCGAACGCGTAGACCTCGAGGACGTCCGCACTCTCGAGGTATTTACGATAGAACGTCGGATCGACAGTGGCGGACAGCCAGATGAACCGGCATCCCACGCGCTTCCCTAACGCGAGGCACAGCTCCAACTCGGCCGACGTCTGGTGAATCTCGTCGACGATGAGCGTGTCACCCGAAAGGATGTCGCCATCCTGGAACCAGCGCCGCGCGATGCCGGTCGTCACGATGATGACGTTCCAGTTCGGCGTCTCTGGTGTCGCCTCGCGCTCGCGGTTGATCACGCCGACGCGCAGATCCGTGGTGCCGAGCAGCTCTTCGGCAATCGGCCGAATCGCCAAGGTCTTGCCCGAGCCTGTGCCCGCGACGATGCCGAAGCCGCGGCGACCGCGTGCGAGATCGCGCACGCGCTGGCCGAAGTGCTTCTCGAGGTATGTCTCGATGTGAAGTCCCACCGCGAGCTCGATCGTCTCACATGCCGCGCGCGTGGGCGCGATCACGATCACTCGCCCCGTGGGCGGCTCCGCTCCGACGAATGCGTCGTGGTCGGGAGGGAGGTACTGGTCTCTTACGTCGCGCATGCCGCCGCGCGAAGCGAGATTCGTGCGCGACTCAGCGGAATGCCGAAATCAGGGCTTCCGCCGGTCGTCCGTGAACTTCTTGAGGAAGGGAAGCTCCTTCTCTTCGGTCTTCTTGCTTTTTTCGACGTAATCATCACCGAAGAGCACCTTGGCGTTGGCTGGCTTGTTCTTCACTGCGGTCGGGCAATCGGTCGGTGCCGGCTGCTGCTTCGCAGGCACCCTGTCGAGCCAAATGCGGCACATTCCCGCCGGCGGGCGGGATGCCTTCGGCACGTCGTCGCTGCCTTGCTGCGGCTGCGCCTGGGACGGCTGAGGCTGTTGGGCGCGCGCCACCACGGCCGGCATGGCCGAAATGGCGAGCATCAAAAGAGCGGAACGAAGCTTCATCTAGTCATCTCCAGCGTCGCGCGAACACCGCGCGTCACTGTCTCTCAAGGCAGGCCGGATGCCACATCCGGGGTATTCGTTCAACGAAAGCTAAGCATGGCACTCACAACGGCTTAGCGAGTCACCACACGAGCAGTTGCGACTGTATGCAAACGGATGTGTCCCCCGCACGAGACAACCTGTCCTCAAACTGTCGAGAGAGAACCTCCGCGTGCCACCCTGCTACCCCTAGTCCCCGAAGCTGATCCCCGACTCCCGAGCCGTCTGCACCAGATCGTGCGTGATGTCCACCCGCTTCCGCTCACTCAGCGCTTCCTCGATGGGAATCGTCACGATATGTGGAGTCTGGAGCGCCACCATGTGCCCCCACTTCTCCTCCGCCACCGCCCGCACCGCTGCACCGCCGAACCGCGTCGCCAGGAGACGGTCATAGCCAGTCGGCATGCCGCCGCGCTGCAGGTGTCCGAGCACCAGTGACCGTGTCTCCTTCCCGGTGATGACCTGAATCTCCTTCGCCACGAGATCCGCGACACCGCCGACTCGCCGCGCCTGTCCTGGCATCGACTCACCCAGCGTGTGCACCTCGCCGCCGATGGGAAATGCACCTTCTGCGACCACGACGATGGAGAAGTGACGGCCCGCCGCATCGCGCGCGATGATCTTGTCGCATACGCGATTGATGTCGTACGGGATCTCCGGCAGGAGAATGACGTCGGCCGTTCCCGCGACGCCGGAGTGCAGCGCGATGAACCCCGCGTCGCGCCCCATGACCTCCATCACGATCACGCGATCATGACTTTCAGCCGTCGTGTGCAGCTTGTCGATTGCCTCGATCGCCGTGTTGACGGCGGTGTCGAAGCCGAACGTCGTCACCGTGCCGCTCACGTCGTTGTCGATCGTCTTCGGCACCCCGATGACCTTCATTCCCTTGTTGCAGAGCTGCAGCGCGATTTCGAGCGAACCGTCGCCACCGATGGAGATCACGGCGTCGATGCCCATCTTCCGCGCATTCTCCATCAACTCGTCCGAGCGGTCCTCGGGGATGTAGCTGCCGTCGGGCTGCTTCCGCGGATAGCAGAACGGATTGCCGCGGTTCGTCGCGCGGAGGATCGTTCCGCCAAGATGCGCAATGCCGCGCACGGACTGCTTGGTCAGCGGCACCACTTCATCTTCGCCGAGGAGGCCGGCGAACCCGCGTTTGATGCCGACGACATCCCAGCCACGGTTGATCGCGGTGAGCACGGCGGCGCGAATGACTGCGTTCAGACCAGGGGCGTCGCCGCCGCCCGTCGAGATGGCGATGCGCATCGAGTTCAGCTGCCGGAAACAGGGGTGAAAAGACTGACGCACGCTGGGCCGGCGCGCTCGAAAGACGCCCCGGCCCAGGTGTCGTCACCACACGGTGACATCAGGTGGACGAACGCAGCAGCGCGACGATTTCGCCCTTCGCGGCGTGCCGCCCAAGCTTCGACTTCTCGTAGATGGGTATTCCATCCTGAAGCACTTCGAAACGACCGCCCGAGCTCGGAACGAGCGTAATCTGCGCGCCCGAAAACTCTCGGGAAATCTCGGCCGCCAAACTGGAGGCCCTCGGCTCGTAGCTTCAAACGGTGCAGTATTCGATCGTGATCTTCATTGCGCTCGTGGTGCTGGACAGGTCGGAATATAGCGCGTCAGTCCCCCCGGCGGAGACCCCGTCACTGTCCCAGCGCCTTCCGCACCATTGACGTCATCTTCTCCTCGAGCGCGCCGCTCGACGCACACGCCACGGTGGAATTGATACCGTTGGGCGACGCACTGCCCGACACGCGCGTGTCGATGACGGTGAGCCTCTCACCCACCGGCTGCACGCTGCTGAGCGCAGTGAGCTGCACCGTGTAGCGGTCGGCATTCTGACCAAACGAGCTCATTCCGCACTCGAGCAGCCGCGAGAGCGGCTGGCCACCAACCGGCTTGTGCTGCGTCACGCGGAGCGCGCCGATGACATGATTCTGCGTATCTGCGACAGTGAGCGGAATGCCAAGGTCGGCATACACCTGGATCAACGCGGCCCACACCTTGTCACTCGACACGCTGACGGTGTCTGGTGCGCGCGCCGGCTCAGGCGCGATGACGCTGCCGAACCTGCCAGCTCGCGGGTCGAACGGACCGACGCGCGCCGCGCCGCCTTGGGCCGATGCCGTGCCGGTCATCGCCGTCACTGCCATCAGCACCATCAGGCCGAGAGACTGCAACTTCTCTGTGCGTTGCACCTGGAATCGCTCCTCGATTGAAGGCCGGAGGTACCTAACGCGGCGGTACTGGTACTCCCGCCATACCCGCAAGCTGACGGAGGAGCGTGTCCTGCCGCGCCACCACCATGCGCAACGAATCAATCTGCTCGTGCAGGCCGGAGGTCTCCTGTCGCGCATTGTTCAATTCGTCCCCGATCTCCCGCATCTGCTCGGCGATCAGGGCATCCGCCTGCGGGTTGCGACAGCTGGCCGCGAAGACGAGGGCCCAGACGAGTGCGATTCGGCGAAGTGGAAGGGAGCGCATGACCAAGTGAGCGAGGTTAGGGGGACATCGGCCTCCGTGCCCGACAAGATGCCCCTCCGATGAGCCATCGGCCAGCGCCCGACCGGCAGTTTGGCGGTTCAGCGTGCAATCGTTCGGTGACGTCGTCCCGAGGCGAGAGACGCACATTGCTCCCATGCGCACTCCCACTGGTCGCAACGGGCTCACGCTCGCCGAATTGATTCTCGTCCTGGTGATCATCGGGCTCACGGCCCTCATGGGAGTCCGCCAGCTCAGCTTCTACCTCGATCGCATCGCCGCGCGAGACGCCGTGCGCGCCGCTGGCCATGTCGTCGAACGAGCGCGCGATGAAGCGGTGGCCCTGCACTCCCCAGTCAGCGTGAAGATCGACACCGCCGCACGCACGCTCGCGCTCCTGTCGCGCGGCCTGTCACTGGGCACCACGGACCTCGGTGCCCTGCACGGAGTCGCCATCTCCACCACCCGCGACTCCATCACGTTCGACGTCCGCGGACTCGGCTACGGGGCCGCGAACCTCACGCTCGTCGCACGACGAGGGCGAGCGACCGACTCGCTGGTCGTCTCGCGACTCGGTCGTGTCCGATACTAGAACGCCGCCGGCCGTGGCTTCGGCAATTCCTTGCGCGGAAGCAGCTCATCGCGGTTCGCGGCGTTGTACACGAACGCGGCGACGATGACGGCATTCTTCATCATGTCGTTCGCCTGAACGCGCTCGTAGACGTCCTGGTTGCTGTGGTGCGTGCGCGTGCCGTACTCGATCGGATCCTGGATGAACTGGAAGCCCGGTATGCCCACCGCGTCGAACGACAGGTGATCCGTACCTGTGGTGTTGCGCATCGTCTTCGCATGCATACCGAGGTCGGCGAACGGCTGCATCCATTGCTCGAAGATCGGACCCACGCCCGCATTGCCCTGCTGGTAGATGCCGCGAATCGCGCCCGTGCCGTTGTCCACGTTGAAGTAGGCCGACACCTTCGACTGCTGCGTCGTCGACTGCATGGTCGCCGGGTCGCCGAAGTGCTCCTTCACATAGGCCCGTGAGCCGAGGAGACCCTGCTCTTCGCCGGTCCAGAGTGCGATGCGTACGGTGCGGCGCATCGGCAGCCCGCTCGCCTTGAGAATGCGCATCGCCTCCATCATCACGGCGGAGCCTGCGGCGTTGTCCGTCGCACCCGTACCGGTCTGCCACGAGTCGAAATGCGCACCGAGCATCACGACTTCGTCTTTCTTGTCCGTGCCCGGGAGCTCGCCGATGATGTTGAACGAGTTCAGGTCCTGATCGTAGAACGTGTTCTTCGCGTCGATCTCGAGTTTCACGGGAATGCCCTTGGCGATCGTGCGCGCCATGCGGCCGTAGTGCTCGGAGGCAACAATGATCGTCGGCACACTTGCTGACGCATTGGGATCGCGCGATCCAGTGCTCGCGGCGAACACGGTTCCCTCGTCTCCGCGCCCATACTGCAGCACGCCCGCGACGCCTTCATTCACGAGGAACTGCGAACGTTTGAGGGCGAGCATCTGCGCAGCAACACGGTTGGCCGTACTGAACAGCGTCGCGGGATTTCCCTGCGATACGGGTACCGGTGCAGCAAGCGAATCGAGAAAGCCATCCGTGTAGCGACTGGCGAACGCGTTGAAGTTCGCCGGGAGATCCTGTGTCGGCGTCATCATCACCCACTTGCCTCGCAGTGTCCCCTTGAACTTCGCCATGTCGGATTCGCTGTCGAGCGGCGCCATCACCACGTCGCCCGTCACAGGGCCGTTCGTCCCAACCGACCACGCGCCCGGATACGCGATGATCGAATAGCGCGTCGGCGAAATGACGTTGGCCGAGAAGCGATCGTTCGTCCATCCGCGTCCGAACGGGCCCCAGCTTTCCATCTTCACGTTCTGCGCGCCGTTCTTCGTGAGCCACTCGGCCGCCCACTGTCCCGCGGCTTTCGTCGTCGGCGATCCGGTGAGGCGAGCGCCGTAGACGTCGGTGAGGTAGCTGACGACGTCCATGACCTGCGACTTGTAGAGTCCCTCGTTACGAATCTTGTCCATCGCGGCGGAGTTGACCTTCTCCTGCGCTGCGAGTGGCAGAGCTGCAACCAGGAGCAGCGGAAGAGCGAGGCGAATCACAGATCGCACGAGAGAACTCCTGGTGCTGTTGAGAGAGAATCGAATGAGAAGACTCCACAGGCACGTGAGGCCATCGACAGAGAGGGAGCGGTGCGCGTAAGCGACGGACGACGCGAGGGAGGGAGTGCGCGTTCCTGGAGACGGCTTCTGAGCGCGCTCGTTCCCGGTGCCAGCCGGGAACGACCTACGTGCTAAGTGGCCGTCGGAAGGAATGCGCGCGACCGACCGCTCCGCTTCAACGCCCGCACTTACTAGTCTGCCGCAACCGTACCGAAGTCATAGCCCGGCACCGACACGCGCGGGATCGGCTTGCCGATCATGCGTTCGATCGTGCGCACCATGCCAATCTCGTCGGGCGACATGAACGTGTATGCATCACCCTCCTTCGCCGCCCGACCCGTACGGCCGATGCGATGCACGTAGTCTTCGGCCTGCTGCGGCACGTCGTAGTTGATGACGTGCGTGATGCCGGAGATGTCGAGCCCGCGCTGTGCGATGTCGGTTGCGACGAGCACGCTCGTCGTGCCGTCCTTGAAATCCTGCAGGGCACGAGTGCGCTGCGCCTGCGTCTTGTCGGCGTGCATCGCGGTGGCGCTGACGCCGGCCTTCTCGAGATCGCGGACGATGCGGTCGGCGCCGTGCTTGGTGCGTGAGAAGATCAGCACCGAGTCGTGCACCTTGCCCGTGAGCAGCTCGACGAGCAGCGCGTTCTTTTTCTCTCGCGGCACCGGATAGACTGCGTGCGTCACCGTGCTCGCCGCGGCTGAGCGGACGCCCACCTGCACGACGACCGGCTTCCGCAGATACTTGCGCGCCAGCGCTTCGACTTCGGGCGGCATTGTCGCGCTGAAGAGCAGCGTCTGCCGGTACGCGGGAATCTGGTCGACGATCTTGTTGATCTGCGGCGCGAATCCCATGTCGAGCATGCGGTCCGCCTCGTCGAGCACGAGCACCTCGAGATCGTCGAACACCACGTTCTGCCGATCGAGGTGATCGATGAGCCGGCCCGGTGTGGCGACGACGACGTCGACTCCCGCACGAAGCTTTTTCTCCTGCGGCTCCAGCGGCACGCCGCCATACACGGCGACAACGGCGATCTCCGCATGCAATGCATACTTCCGGAAGCTCTCCTCAACCTGCACGCAGAGCTCGCGCGTCGGGGTGAGGATGAGCGCTCGCGTGCGGCGCGGCCCGTCGATGAGGCGATCGATGATGGGAAGAGTGAACGCGGCGGTTTTTCCCGTGCCGGTCTGGGCCAGGCCCATGATGTCCCGTCCCTTGAGCGCGAGTGGAATCGCGTCGCGCTGAATGGGAGTCGGGGTGGTGTAGCCCGCGTCGCTGATCGCGGACAGGATCTCCGGGTGGAGATTCAGGTCCGCGAATGTGAGCGTGCTTTCCGCGACCGGCTCGTCGGCCGGCGCGATGGTCGCGATTGTCTGCTGATTGTCGGTCATGCGTCCTGATGCGTCGCGCCGGGGCCGCGATCCCGGAACTTCCGGGACCGGCGCATGCATCGGACAGTTGCGCGGGTTCTTGCCGCGGCGTCGACCGATGCGGTGAAAAAAGGAGTGCGGCCGCAAAGGGCAACCGCGCACAGAATGTGTCGTCCGGCCCAATGCCGAACGGTCGTGAAGGCTTCCGCAGCCTCGCGCGCCGTATGCGCGCGACCTTCACCATTTCATTCTAACGATATGAATTGTAACTAGTTCTGAAGCTGACGGCTACGTGTCGCCGAGCCGCCCGTCGAGAAAATCGAGGGTGAGCCGCACGACCTCGTCCGCACGCTCCTCGTTCACCGCATGGCCTCCGCCCGCGATGATCTTCACCTCCAGTGGAGTACCCGCTGCCCGCAGCGCCTCGGCATACGGCGCCGCATCTCGCACCAGCCGGTCTCGTGTGCCCAGCACCAGCATCATCCGCGTAGCCAGGGGACCGATCCGCTTCGCCATTTCGTCCACCGGCAGTCGCGCCCAGGAGAACTCGTGCACCAGCATGCGCATGGCGCGCGCGAAATCGGGAAACTGCGATGGCGCCCAGTACTCGTCGACGTCGTGCGACGTGATGCGCGACGGATCGCCGTAGACCATCCGATGCGCACGGGCCACGATCCATCGCGGGACCAGATGAGGCAGCACCGAATCCACGCGCGACGGACTCACCAACCTCGCGAGCCGCTGCAGACGCACTCGTCCGAACGCCGCAGGATTCACCAGCACCAGGCGCCGCACTGGACTGTTGGCGGCCGTCGCCAGCGCCAATGCAACCGTACCTCCCATGGACTGCGCCACCACATCGACCGGCGCGAGCTGCTCGAGCTCTATCAGTTCGCGCACTGCGCTCACGAGCGACGCGAGTCGATAGGCCGAGGGCTCGACCGGCTTCTCTGACAGGCCGTGGCCTGGAAGATCGACGGCAATGACGTGGCGTCCCGCCGCGGCGAGGGGCGCGAACCAGCCGCGCCACATGAAGATCGAAGCGCCCCAGCCGTGCACGAGCAGAACGGGCGCGCTTCCCCGCTCTCCCGACTCGGCGATATGGAGCACCAGCCCGCTCTCGAGCGTGACGTCGCGCGCGCGAATGGACGAGACGCCGGCGGGAAACATCTCCGCCGGTTCGAGTCGTCCCGCGAGGCGCCTCCCCTCGCGGGCCTTCGGCTCTGTCAGACGATCTCGATCGGGCGCCCTACGAGGCGCGCGATCAACCCGAGGCGGAAGGTGATGTCCGTCCACCGCTCCTCACCTGCCATCTGGTCTTCGAGTGGATAGGCAGGCCACACATAGGAGCTGGCACTCTTCGCCACTGCCATTCCCTTGTGCGGGTGCCATACCCCTTCACGATCGCGGTCCTCGAGAAAGCGTTCGAACAGCTTGAGCCAGTTCTCGTTGCGCTTGAGGAAGCCCAGCCGCGCCATGAGCTCCAGCCAGTACAGGGCGAAAGGAACGTCGGCGTCGGCGGCATTGCGATGCGGCAGGTTGTCTCCAAGGAGAAGATGCGGCACCGGCAGCACCTGCTTCCCGCAGAGCTGCACTGCTTCCTGTCGTGGTTGCGGTTGAATGAGATGGACGTACAGCGCATCCATCTCACGGTGATGCTCGGCACGGAACAGCGGCATATACGCGAGCATGGTGACCGCGTATATCGAAGGCGGGCATGCTTCCGCCGCCAGCATGTGCTGGTTGCCCTGACGAATGAACGGCTTCTGCGCCAGCGGCGAGCGCAGGTAGTCCGCCATTCGATTGAGGATGCGACGTGCGGCGCCGCGGAGCCGTGGGTCGCCCTCGTAGCCAGCCTGCGCGAGCGTCGCCGCCGCGGCTTCCCTGAGCAGTGCGCGGCCCCGCTTCACGGATTCCTCGTCTGGCGCGTGCTTACCGCCAAGCTCGAACAGGAACGATGGATCGTCGTCTTCTGCGAGCAGGCGGAACAGCACTCGACGTGCATGCACGAGCGGTGGTGTGTCCTTGTGCCACCCGTACTCGATGAGCCGCCGGACGGCAGGAATGGTCCCGATCCCTTCGAAGTGCTCAGCGCGAGATGAGGGAATGGTGAGCATCCCTCCCCCCCACGTACCCTCGGGCTGTTGCAGCATTGCCAACAGCAAGGCGGGTCGATGCGTAAATGGTAGGGCTGCCACCTTCTCCCCATCTGTCGCATTGAGTCGCGCCACTTCGGTCAGGGCGCGAAAGCGAATTGGCGGAGACGCGTGGGCAAGGAGCCAGTCCAGGGGAAAGCGGACCGGGCTTGTTGCAGGCACGAATGCGGCCGGCGCGTGAGACGCGGCGACAGCCGGCGACGATGTAGCGGGTGTGGCGGTCGGGGTGCTGCTGGGAGGCGACGGCAGGGTCACGTGTGGCTCGCGGAGCTAGCAGTCAGACCAGAGTGGCGGCGCCGGGCGGAACGCCCTCGGGAACGGCGGGTAAGCATAGCAGATTCACCCGCCCCCGCTAGAGGGGAAAATGCAAGTTACAAGCCCTGAATGACTTAGGAAACACGGCACGTCCATCATTTTACTCACAGGGGTAGGAATCATGAAGGTATTTCGCATTGCGGCGCTCGGACTCGCGCTCGTTGCTGGCACCGCAGTCGTCGCCAGTGCACAGGCCGCTCCGCAGCAGCAGGGTGCCAATCGCGCCGCGCGCCCGGACCAGCGGCTCAAGGATATCTCCCTCACGTCCGAGCAGCAGGCCAAGATCGACGAGATCAACAAGAAGTACTCGCCCGAGATGGCTGTCATTCGCGAGGCAATGCAGGGTGGTGGCGATCGCGCCGAAGGCATGAAGAAGATGAATGACCTGCGCGCGAAAATCTCCCCCGAGATCCGCGCCGTCCTGACCGCTGAGCAGCAGGCGATCTACGACAAGAACACCGCCGACATGAAGGCCCGCATGGACGCGATGGCGAAGCAGCCGCCACCGGCGCTGTAACGGTTCGCGTTTTCTGATGGCGAAAAGGGTGGCGGCGCTCGGCGCCGCCACTCTTTTTCTTTTTGCTTGTCGCAACGCGGTGCGCAAACGCATCTTGCGCGCATGACCACCAACTCCGTTCCATCTCGACCGCGCACTCGTGCGCGGTGAGTTCGTCGATGTCGGTGGTGCACGGCTCTACTACTACGCAGCCGGCACACGCGGTGCGGGAGCGCCGGTCGTCTTCCTCCACGGCTTTCCCACCTCCGGTCACCTCTGGGGCGACGTCGTCGCCCAGATGCCCGCCGGACATCGCATCGTCGTCGCCGACCTGCTCGGCTACGGACGCAGCGATCCGCCGGGCGCTCGCGCGCTGACGCTGCGAACGCACGCGGAGCGCGTGGTCGGACTGCTCGACGCACTGCAGATCACGAGCGCATGCGTCGTCGGACACGATCTCGGTGGAGGCGTAGCGCAGTCGCTCGCCCTCGACTGGCCGGAGCGGGTGTCGCAGCTCGCACTCGTGAACAGCGTCGCGTTCAACGGCTGGCCAACACGCAACGTCCGCATCGCGAAGGCGCTGATGCCACTCGTTCGACGACTGCCCACCAATTGGCTCCTGCCCATCGTGCGCGCCGACCTCGAGCGCGGATACTACGACGCCGCGCGCGCGGTCCATTCCATCGACAAGTTTCAGCGACCCTTCAACAGCGACGAGGGCAGAAAGGTCTTTCTGCAGCATCTCGCCGCACTCGACCCGAAAGAGACACAATCCCTCGGAGCCCGGCTCGCCGAAATTCGCGTGCCCACGGCAGTCGTATGGGGCCCTAACGATCCGTATCTTCCGATGGCCCTGGGACGCCGTCTCGCCGAGGCGATTCGCGGTGCGAGCTTTCACGTGATCGACGATGCGTATCACTTTACGCCGGAAGACTCGCCACGCGAAATCGCGCAGATCGTCGGCGCGCTGCTGTCGAGCGCGACTCGCTAAGGCTTGTTCGCGCGCCTCTCCTCTTCTTCCGGTTGAATCTCGGGACGCAGCGCACTGATCGTGTACCTGCTCCCTGAATTCCAGAGAATCCAACTGCGCACACCGTTGTCATAGCCGGCCTGCATCTGAGCGCGCACTTGCTTGGCGCCGTAGCGCGGCGCGCCCATCGTGAAATCCTGATACCACGGCACGATCATCGGCGCGGGAGAAATACTGGCGTTGCGTACTTTCGCATCCTTCATCGCGTGATCGATCGTCGCGTACGGCGAAGCATTGGGGTTCGAGATTCCATACATGCCTCGCGTATAGTGTGACGGATACGTCATCGGCAGCACGACGTCCGCCCGATCGGCGAATTGCTCCCATCGCTGTCCGATGCCCATGTCAGTCGAATCGGTCGTGGTGAGCCCGAAGACGTCGATTGCCATCGGCACCTTGAGTAGTGCGACGCGTTCCTTCAGGTAGCCGAGTTGGTCGCGGATCACCATCGCGCGCACGCGACCCTTCGCGAGCGGGAACCGCGCCTCGCGCATGAGCCTCGGCTCGTCGGGAAATCTCACATAGTCGAATTGCACTTCGCTGAACCCCAGCCGCACCGCCTCGGCGGCGAGATCTGCGGCGTAGGTCCACACCGCGCGCTGATGTGGATCGAGCCATGGGTTGCCCTCGCTGTCGAGCCATGGCTTTCCATCAGAGCGCCGTTGAATGGCCCACTCGCGCTTCGCATTGGCGAGCACCGGATCCTTCGCCACCACGATGCGCGCAATCGGAAAGATGCCATTGGCTCGCATGGTATCGAGGATTGCACGCATCCGGCTCGCGGGCACGGGCATGGTGCTGTCGGCGCCGACCTCCTTTGCCAGCGGAACGGTGGAGCGATAGAGCACGTAGCCCCGGTCGTCCTTTACGTCGAGCACCAGCGCGTTGACCTCGGTGCGCTTAGCGACGGCAATCAGCTCCCAGATCCGCTGTCCCAACACCGCCCAACGATTCACGTAGAGGCCTCGCACTACTTCCGGACGCGTAAGCAACGGCGCGGCCCTTCTCAGCGAGTCAGCGGCGACCTGCGCCTTTGCCTGGTGCACGGCTCCAGATGCGGTCAGGCCGGCGAGCGCGACGAGCACGCCACAGCAGTGACGGATGAATCTCATGATGACGGATGATGCTGCCGTGGAGCGCGGCTCGTCAGAGCCCGCGAACTTCGCGTACGGCGTCCACCGCATTGCCGATCTCGCGCGACAGCGCACGTGCTTCCTGCGTCGCACTCGCGACGTCCGACATTGCGCTTTCGAGGCCCGACGAGCGCAGCTTCAGCAGGTCGAGTCGCAAGTTCTGGAGCGCCAGCGCGGCACTTTCGAGTTGCGACGCCAGCACGGCGCGTCGCTCGGACAGCTCGCCGATGGACGCGCGCTGCCGCTCCAACAGCGCAATACGCCGCTCCTGCTCCGGCGTCGGCGACCCACGTGTCTCGGCGCGCAAGGCCTGCAACCGTGCATCGAGCATCTGTGGCGACGCGCCGCCCACGTCGGCGTCGAGACGATGCAGCGTCGTTGCAAGCGCTCCGACGCGCTCGGCCAATGCATCCACCGTCGGCGCCACGTCCGGAATCATGTCGCGCTCGGAATCGGGCAGTCGAGCGAGTGTGTCACGAACGGCGATATGATCAGCCGCAGCGCGACGAACGATCTCGCCGTAGTGCCCGTCGAGAATCTCGATCGGCGCAATCCGCTGCGCCGCTTCGGTGATCGACATTCTCGGCGGCAACTTTGGCTGCTTCACACCGCTCACCGCGGTCGTGCCGCGCGTGAAGATCTTGCGCAGAGGGACACCATCCGCCCACAGCTTTCCCGCGCGCGACATCATGCCGAGCGAGATGGCCGCGGTCGGAAACAGGAACCACAGGAAGTGCGGCGACGTGAGGAGGTTGACGGCCGCCAGCGAGCCAATGGTCGCGACGCTGCCGATGGCCTTGCGCCGAAAGCGGACGAGTTGCTCGTCGACAGTTAGTCCAGCGTATTCCTCATCTTCGTTCGACCGGCCCATGGCGCGACTGCGGCGCCGCTGTTCCAACTCCCAACGCTTTCTCGCCCTCTTCCATTCGCGCCAATCCGCCTTGCTCCCCCATACAGGTGCCGCAGGCATCGGCGGCATGAGCGGCGCGTTGTTCATCCAGTCGATACCCGGCACACGCTGCGGGTCGATGAACCGAGGGTCGGGCATCAACCGCGGCGGCAGGGGCGCTGAGTCGCGATAACGCTGATCCGGCGGCAGTGGCGCCGATTCGCGATAGCGCTGATCCGGACGCTGTGGCGCCTGCTCCGTGAAGCGATGCTCTGGCGGCTGCGACGTGGGCCACGCTGGCGTCTGCTGCGGCAGGTCGCGCGTGTCGAGAAGTGCATCGCGAAACGCTGCAGCGTCGGCCCATCGGTCGTCCGGTTTCTTCGCGAGCGCGCGTGCGATTGCGTGACCGAGCGCTGGCGGCACATCCGGACGCAGTTGCGAGAGCGGCCGAGGCGACTCGGACACGTGCTTCACGAGCATCGCCGGCGTGTTCGACGCCTTGAATGGCGTCTCGCCAGCGAGGAGTTGATAGCCAATGATGCCGAGCGAGTAGATGTCGCTGCGGCCATCGAGCTCGCGCTCGCCGAGCGCCTGCTCCGGTGACATGTACGCCGGCGTCCCGATGGCGACGCCAGTGACCGTGAGCCGCGTGTCGCCCTGCGCCGCGCGCGCGATGCCGAAGTCGGTGACCATCGGGCGGCCCGTCGACATGTCGAGCATGATGTTGTCCGGCTTCACGTCGCGGTGAACGACCCCCTGCGAATGCGCGTACGAGAGCGCATCCGCGACGCCCGCGAGCAGCGTCCGCGCTTCCGCGATCGGGAGGCGCGGCTCCCGCACGAGGCGCTGTGCGAGGCTCTCGCCGTCGACGAGTGCCATGACGAAGTAGACGATTCCCTCGCGCTCATCCACCGTGTAGATGGGGACGATGCTCGGATGCGCGAGACGCGCCGATGTCTGCGCTTCGCGCAGGAAGCGCTCGCGCACGTCGGCATTGAAGGCCAGTTCCGGTGGGAGCACCTTGATGGCGACGCGACGGTGGAGGCGCAGGTCGGTCGCGCGATAGACGACCGCCATCCCGCCCCGCCCGATCTCCGCGTCGACTAGATACTGCGTCCCGACCGCAACGACGAGGCGGTCGAGCAGTGGGTCGTTCACCCTCGCTCCGACGACCGCCGCGAATTGGGCGTCGAACGTCCGCCGATGCGGCCCATCTCATCGGCGACGAACAGCGCCTCATCCACGTTCTCGGCGAGACTCATCGCCTGGTTCGCGAGTCCCGTGATGTGCTGATGCATCTGAGGGCTCGCGCCCAGGCGCATGAGATCGAAGCGCATGTTCTGGAGCGCGAGTGCACACGTCTCGAGCTTCGACGCGAGCGACTTCCGCCGCGTGTCCGCATCGACGAGCGCGCGCCGCTGCCGCTTGAGATAGGCGAGCCGACGCACGCGATCCTCGCTGCCGCGCTCGAGTGGATTGGCGGCATTCTCGAGTGTGCTGATCTCGGCTTCGAGCTGTTCGCGCGCGGACGTGATGTCCATGCGCGACGACTCGTCCATCGCCATTGCGAGCGACTGCACCTTGTCGGCAAGCGCCATGGCGGAACGCGAAACCTCTTCGCGCTGTGAGCTGGGAAGTGCACCGCCGAGCGACTGCAGCCGCTGAAAGATCTCGTCGCGATCGGAGAACGCCTGACGTACACGATCCGCAAGTGCGCTGTCCATCAGCGCCGACGGATAAGCCGAGCCACCGCTGCTGCGAGGCGATGCGTCGAACCCGCTGGCGCCGATGAGCGGAGGGGACATGCGCGCAACCATCTTCCGCTGCTCGCGGTTGGCACGCAGGCGTGCGCGTGCGCCAGGATCGAAGACGGCGCGAAGCCACTCGCCCGCCTCCTCGATGACCTCCATCACTTCGCGATCGCGCGGCTGGCGGAAGACGTCGCGCCAATCGTAGCCCTCCGACCACAGTTTCGCGTACTTGAACGCGATGTAGATGCTCCAGAGTACCGTGACCGGCAGCGCGCTCTGTCCGAAGAGTGCGAACACGAGGATGACGCCGTTGACGAACAGGTACGGCGCGATCTTGCGACGGAACGCCTGGACGGGCGGCGCTTCCCACCGACGCAACTCCTCCGGCGTGGGATGCTGTTGCATCGAGCGGTCGCCCTGCTGCGAGAACCCAACGGGCGGATAGGACTGCCGGTCGGCTACACCATATGACGGACGATCATTCACCGCGTATGACGGGCGATCGGGTGCTGTGTACGACGGCCGGTCGAGCGACGGATAGCTCGAGCGCGAGCCAGCCGTCTGGGCCGACTGAGGCGGCGGTTCCGGTGCGCGCGACGGCGGGGTCTCGCGAGAGTCGAGCGCCGCCACGAGTGACGAAGCGGTGAGAAAGCGATTCGCGGGATCCTTTTCGAGCAGCATCATCACCGACCGCGCGAGATCGGTGGGGACGTCGCTGCGCCGCTGCTGCACCGGTATCGGTCGCTCCGAGATGTGCTTCACGAGCATGGCCGGTGTGCTGCCTGCCGTGAACGGCGGCTCGCCGGTGAGCATCTGATAGCCGAGGATGCCGAGCGAGTACAAGTCGCTCCGTCCGTCGAGCTCGCGCTCGCCCGCCGCCTGTTCGGGCGACATGTAGGCCGGAGTACCGATGGCCATGCCTGTCGCCGTGAGCCGGCTGTCGCCGCCACTGTCCATGGCGCGCGCGATACCGAAGTCCGTGACCATCGGACGTCCGGTGACGGCGTCGAGCAGGATGTTGTCCGGCTTGATGTCGCGATGCACGACACCGCGATCATGTGCGTAGGCGAGTGCGTCCGCGACTTCGCGCATGATCTTGCGCGTTTCGTCGACGGTCAGGACACCGCGCTCGTGGAGACGCTTGGCGAGGTTGTCGCCGCTGATGTACGCCATGACGAAGAAGACCAGGCCGGCCTGCTCGTCGACGGTGTAGATCGGAACGATGTTCGGATGCGAGAGCTGCGCTGCCGTCTCCGCTTCACGAAGAAAGCGCGACTTGATCTCGCTTCGAAACGCGAGCTCGGGCGGGAGCAGCTTGATGGCGACCTGGCGCTTGAGGCGCCGGTCCTTGGCACGGTACACAATGCCCATGCCTCCCCGTCCGATCTCGCAGTCGAGCTCGTAGTGGGCGGTAAGCGCACGCTCGACGTGAGCGCGTAGCTCGTCATCCGCGGCAGTGGCGAGCGGGTCGGGCAAGCGACGACGGGTAGGCAGGGTGAGGCTGGCAAAGGACATTGTAGCACAGCGGACGGGCGCTGGAAAGGAGAACCGCCACAGCGGCAGGGACACTACGTCATGATGGCCGTGAGAAGTGTCAAACGCTGCCGCGCTGTCGCACTGACGCTGGAATGGAGTGTGCCTTTCACCCATGTCTTGGCTTCCGGGACATTGCGGCACGCAATATCCGGTTTCGGGAGCCCCTTCTCTTTTTACAGGAACGACTAATGGGTCAGCGTCAAACGCTCCCCGTTCTCCCCCTCCGGGGGACGGTGATCTTCCCTGGGCTCACGGCGCCGATTGCCGCGGGCCGACCGGGCACCCTCCGCGCGATCGAATCTGCGCTCAAGGGCGATCGGCTCGTGTTCGCCGTCGCTCAGCGCGACAACACGGACGAGCCCACTCCCGACATCCTCTACTCGATGGGCGTCATCGCGCGCATCGGGCAGATCCAGCGTGGCCTCGGCGGCGTGCAGCTCCTGCTCCAAGGTGAGCAGCGCGCCACCGCCATCCAATACGTCAACAATCCCGCCGACAACTATCTCAGCGCCGTCGTCACACCGGTCGATGAGCAGAAGCCGGTCGATGAGAATGACCCCGCGTTCGTCGCGCTCTATAAGGAAATCCGCGAGCGCGCGGCCGAGTTGGGCGAACGTCGCGGGCTCCCCGAAGAGGTCGTGCACCAGGTGCTCGATGCCGTCACCGATGCGGGCCGCTTTGCGGACCTCGTCGCCGGCTACATCGAGTTGCCCGTCGCCGAACGACAGGGGCTGCTCGAAAACCTGAACGTGGAAGACCGGTTGCGCCGCGTCCTCGTGCACGTGCAGCGGCAGATCGGCATGATCGAAATGCAGGAGGAGATCAAGTCTCAGGTGCAGGAAGAGCTGGGTGAACGCCAGCGCGAGATGTACCTGCGCGAGCAGATGAAGGCGATCCAGAAGGAGCTTGGCGACGACGATCAGAGCAAGGAGATCAGCGAGCTCCGCGAGAAGCTGGAGAAGCTCGAGCTGCCGCCGACCGCCAAGACAGAAGTGGAGCGCGAGCTTGGACGTCTCGAGCGCGCCGGACGCGAGTCCATGGAAGCGCAGGTCATCCGCACCTATCTCGAGTGGATCGCCGAGTTGCCGTGGAACACGCGCTCGGACGACAGCCTCGACCTCACTCGTGCACAGCAGGTGCTCGATGAGGATCATTACGGGCTTCCGGACGTGAAGGATCGCGTGCTCGAATTCCTCGCCGTCAGGCAGCTTCGCGCGCAGGAGATGGCGAACGAAGTCGAGCAGGCGGGCGAGATTCCCGTCGCGGCATTCCACATCGATCGCAACGACGCCACCCCGAACCTCTCCATCACCGACGAACATCGCGCGGTCACGGACAAGAAGGAGGTGAAGGCCCGCGCCATGGCGAAGGGTCCGATCCTTCTCTTCTCCGGTCCACCTGGCGTCGGCAAGACTTCAATCGCCAAGTCGATCGCGCGCTCGCTCGGGCGCGAGTACGTGCGCGTGTCACTTGGCGGCGTGCGCGATGAAGCCGACATCCGCGGCCACCGTCGCACGTATGTCGGTGCGATGCCGGGCCGCATCATCCAGGGACTCAAGCAGGCGAAGACGCGCAATCCCGTCTTCCTGCTCGACGAAGTGGACAAGCTCGGACAGGGCTTCCAGGGCGATCCAGCGAGCGCGCTGCTCGAGGTGCTCGATCCTGCGCAGAATGATTCGTTCACCGATCACTATCTCGGTATTCCGTTCGACCTGAGCGAAGTGCTGTTCATCGCGACCGCCAACTTCGTCCAGAATATTCCCGGACCGCTCTTCGACCGCATGGAAGCGGTGGAGTTCGCTGGTTACACCGAGCGCGAGAAGGCGGAGATCGCGAAGAAGTACCTGATCCCCCGCCAGCTCGAGGACTCGGGACTGAAGAGCAAGAACATCGTCTTCACCGACGACGCAGTGATGACCATCGTGAGCAAGTACACGCGCGAGAGCGGTGTGCGTCAGCTCGAGCGCCAGGTGGGAGCGGTGGGCCGCAAGGTCGCGCGCAAGCTCGCCACAGGCGGTACGGACGATCTCACGATCACGCCCGAAGACGTGCGTGAGCTGCTCGGGCGTCCGCGCGTCCATCCGGAGCAGGCCAACGAGGAGAACGAAGTCGGCGTGGCGGCGGGCATGTACTACACGCCGATGGGTGGCGACATCATGTTCGTCGAAGCCGCGATCCGCCGGTTGCATGGCGCGCAGCGTTCGTCGGACAGCGATGACCAGAAGGTGCAGGTGAGCGGGTGGGGCAACGTCTCACTCATCCTCACGGGTCAGCTGGGCGACGTGATGAAGGAGAGCGCGCGGGCGGCGCTCACCTACGCCGCGACGCATGCCTCGGCGCTGAAGATTCCCGAGGATCGCCTCGGATCGATCGAGGTGCACGTGCACGTACCCGCGGGCGCGATCCCGAAGGATGGGCCGAGCGCCGGTGTCGCCATCTCGACCGCGCTGGTGAGTGCGATGTCGGGGCGGCCAGTGCGGAAGGAAGTCGCCATGACCGGAGAATCGACCCTCCGTGGCCGAGTGCTGCCGATCGGTGGGTTGAAGGAGAAGGTGCTCGGCGCTCACCGCGCCGGTATCACGACCATCATCCTGCCGAAGGACAACGAGGCGGACATGGAGGACATTCCGGAGGAGGTGCGCAACCAGCTCACCTTCCACCCGGTCAGTACGCTCGATGAAGCATTCGCGATCGCGCTGCTGCCGGCACCGAATGGGATGGCGCCGGCGAATCCGACCATGATGGAAGAGGCGGAGGCCGCAGCCGTGGGGGTGTAATTCTCCACTCGTGGATCGAGCGCGAAGCTGCCGCACCGAGTGCCTTCTGGTGCGGCAGTTTCGCGTCCGTGCGGGTTCTGACGCAGGCTCGAGCGTAGGGATGACAGCGTCGTTTATTGTGTCTGTTGCTCTTATCCCTAAGTAGTGTTACTATTGGTTTCAGCGACGCACCCCGTGCTTCGGTTCGGGGACCTAGTTCCGACGGATTTGGGGCCTGCTCTTCGCGGGTCCCTTTTTTTTCACCCGCGTCGCTGCTTATGCGGCACAGTGCCGTGTCTGTAGGGTGAGCCCCCGCGTGAGGGTGCCGTTCACGTTCAACATGTAGGCGGGTAGTGCGACAGAAGTCGTGTCCCCGGCTACAAACATCATTGAGGAGTTCAGCTATGCGTACGACCGGCACCGTGAAGTGGTTCAACGACACGAAGGGCTTTGGCTTCATTACCCCCGCGAACGGCGAGAAGGATTGCTTCGTGCATCACTCCGCCATTCAGGGTCATGGCTTCAAGTCCCTCGCAGAGGGTGAGGCTGTTGAGTTCGACGAGGTCCAGGGCGCGAAGGGCCCGGCCGCTGAGACCGTCGTCAAGCTCGGCCGCTAAACGGCGAGTCGGACTGGCTGGTCGTCACTGACGAGCTGAACTAGTCCTCTCGAAAATCAGGAAGCGCCCCGTTCTCAGCAATGAGAACGGGGCGCTTCCGATTTCTAGGGTATCAGCGCGCCGAACGCTGCCGCCTTCCATGGAATGCTGCGCAGTGGCTCGGGCTCGGTGCCGGGTATGAAGTATTCCGTGTAGCGGCGTTCTGGAGGCGTGGAAGCGTCCGCGAGCTGTCCGCTAAGCCGATCGAGCTCCGCGGTCACGAGTCCGAGCGGAGGAGTCCATGGCGCCGGAGCAGCCCGGCCGGCGTAATAGCGCGCCATCATGGCCCCCCAGATTGGCGCAGCGAGCGAACCGCCGGCAGCGCCCGGGGTGATCGTCTTCGGACGGTCGAAGCCGAGCCACACGCCCGCGACGAGGTCGGGGGTCATCCCCATGAACCAAACGTCCACGTTGTCGTTCGTCGTGCCGGTCTTGCCGGCGACGGGAATGCCGGCCGGCACCAGCTTTCGCGCTGGCGTCCCGGTGCCTCGCTCGGCGGCGTCGCGCATCATGTCGCGCACGATGTACGCGATGCGGGGATCGATGACCGGCTGCGGCATCGAGGGAGGTTGTTGATACAGGATACGACCAGACGCGTCCTCGATGCGCGTCACGATGCGCGGTTCGACCGCGTTGCCGAGGTTGGCCCATACCGCGTAGGCCGCCACGTAGTCGAGCGGCCGGACGACGGAGGCGCCGAGTGCGCTTGCCGGCACCTCGGCGATTGGCGTCGAGATGCCGGCGCGGTGGGCGATTGCCGCCATCGAGTCGAAGCCGACGCGCATCGCAAGTTGAACGGCGACTGGATTGCGCGAGTGGATCAATGCCTCGCGCATCGTGATCGGCCCGAGGAACTTGTTGTCGGAGTTGTCGGGACTATAGATGGCGCCGTTGGGCATCGTGATCGCGAGCGCCGTATCGGGAACGATCGTGGCCGCGCTGAGACTGTCCTCGAGTGCCTTCGCGTACACGAAAGGCTTGAAGGAACTGCCGGGCTGCCGCGCCGCACGGGTGGCGCGATTGAATGGCGCCATCGCGTAGTTGCGCCCTCCCACGAGTGCGCGCACGTCGCCGGTCGAGGGATCCATCGCGACGACAGCGCCCTCGAGGAGGTCGCCGACCCCTTTCGCCGACGCCCAGGTCGGGTGCTTGAAGTCCTTCCGCGTTTCGACGGTTTCGGTGCCTTCAGCAAGTGCTTCGACTGCGGCGCGCTGCAGTGCGGGATCGGCCGTCGTATAGACGCGATATCCGCCGGCGGCGACGCTCACCCCCGCCCGCTCAGCGGCCTGCCGCGCCGCATCCACGAAGTACTGTGACGGCGCCGCCGCTCCGTTGTTCGGCGCCGTGACAACCGGCTCCGCATGCGCACGCTCAGCCTCTGCCGCGGTGACGAGCCCCTGCTCCGCCATCATTCCCAGGATAAGGTCGCGACGCCCTTTCGCCTTGTCGGGAAAGCGCGCCGGATCATAGCCCACCGGTGACTTCGGCAGTGCAGCAAGCGTTGCCGCTTCGGCGAGCGTGAGTCGATTCGCGCCCTTGCCGAAGTAGTGTCGCGCGGCCGACTCGATGCCGTACCAACCGTGCCCGAAGTTGATCTGATTGATGTAGCCCTCGAGGATCTGCTCCTTCGAGTAGTGCTTCTCCATCTCTCGCGCCGCCAACTGCTCGCGCACTTTGCGCATGGGGCTCATGTCGCGCCGGTCGATCAGGTCCGGATGCATGTTGCCCACCAGCTGCTGCGTGATGGTGCTCGCACCGCCGCGGCGATCGCCCGTGATCTTCTCGAAGAGCTTGCCCTTGAGCGCACCGGCGACGCCGATGAGGTCGACGCCATCGTGCTGGTAGAAGCGATGATCCTCGACGGCGACGAATGCCTGCCCCACATACCTTGGCAGCGTCCGAATGGAGACGGTGGTTCGCGACTCGGGCCCGATCTCGCCGATGTACGCGCCGTCGCGAGCAAACACGAGCGACGACTGTTTTTGCGGGACTATCTGCCAGACCTCGCCAGTGCTGGGGGCCTGCGCAAGCATTTCCGTGGCCCCGAAGAGGATCGAAAGAAGGAGTGGTCGAATCATGGACAAAAGTAACGGGGCGCTTCGCTTATGGGGCGCTCGCGCTGCTCGCTTACAGGACGCTCGCCTGCCGGCTCGCTTATGGCTACCCGCGTTCAAGGATTAGGGTCGCGGCGCATCCGCGACTCGCCCCTTATCTTCAACCGCATGAGCGACTTCGTGACCATCGCCCTCGCGCAGTTTCAGCCTCGCAAGGGCGACTACGCGGGAAATCTCGCACGCATCGCGGCGATGCTTGCCCAGGCGGCGACTGTCGAGCCGCGTCCGCAGCTGGTCTGCTTTCCCGAGACCGCACTGAGCGGATACTTTCTCGAGGGCGGGGTACGCGAGCTCGCGGTTACCGCTGGCAAGCTGGCGGCGGACCTCCATCGCGCCTACGGCGACGGACCTTCGGTCGACGTCTGCGTCGGCTTCTATGAGGTATGGCGCAACAAGCTGTACAACAGCGCGATGTACGTCTCCCTCGGCGAGACGATTCCGCTCGTGCGGCACGTTCATCGGAAGGTCTTCCTCCCCACATACGGACTTTTCGACGAAGAGCGATTCGTCGAACGCGGGCTCGAGATTCGCGCCTTCGACACGCCGTGGGGACGCGCTGCATTGCTCGTGTGCGAGGACGTGTGGCACTCGATGACGGGAACGATCGCGGCGCTCGATGGCGCGCAGATCATCATCGTGCCAACCGCGCCGCCCGCGCGCGGCGCGTGGCCGAAGGAGGATGGCATTCCGGGGCCGTCGAGCGTGTCGCGATGGGAGCGACTCGCGCGCGACATGGCCGACGAGCACGGGATCTACGTAGCGCTCGTCCATCTCGTCGGCAGCGAAGGGGGAAAGCAATTTCCCGGCGCGGCGCTGCTGGCTGGGCCCAAGGGCGACGTGCGCACTCGTGGGCCGCTATGGGAAGAGGCGCTGGTCATCGCGCAGGTCGATCTCGGTGACGTGACACGCGCGCGCGCCGACATGCCGCTCATCGCCGACCTCGAGACCATGGTGCCGCATCTCGGCGAAGCGATGATGAAAGTGCAGACTGCCGCGCCGCATCTGTTGAACTTCGACGGCATGGAGGAGATCGCGGCGTCGGCGAGTGAAGCACCGCCAGCGAAACGACGGAAGAAGAACGGCGGGTCGGCGAAGGCTGCAGAGGTTCGCGTGATCCAGGAGCATACGCTCAGCGGGCCAGCGCCACTCGAGATCGACGCAGCGCTCGTCGAGGAATGGCTCGTGCGCTTTCTGCGCGACGAGATGCAGCGTCGGCGCTTCGAGAAGGCAGTCGTCGGCGTCTCCGGCGGCGTCGATTCTGCCGTCACGGCGTACCTCGCAGCGCGTGCACTCGGCGCTGCGAACGTGATCGGCGTGAGGATGCCTTATCGCACGTCCAGCCCGGAAAGTCTCGAGCACGCGCAACTCATGATCGACGCGCTCGGGATCGAGTCGCGCACCGTGGACATCAGCGCCGCAGTGGACGGCTACCTCGCCAACGAACCGGACGCCGATGGTGCGCGCCGAGGGAACGTGATGGCGCGCATGCGCATGATCGCACTGTTCGACCTGTCGGCGAAGCATCGCGCGATTCCACTCGGCACCGGCAACAAGACCGAGCGACTGTTCGGCTATTTCACCTGGCATGCCGACGACTCGCCGCCGATCAATCCGCTCGGTGACCTGTTCAAGACGCAGGTGTGGGCGTTGGCCCGCCACCTCGGTGTGCCGGAGGTTATCGTCGGCAAGGCGCCCTCGGCGGATCTGGTCGTGGGGCAAACGGACGAAGGCGACTTCGGGATCAGCTACCCGAAGGCCGACGAGATTCTCAACTGGATGCTGAGCGGCTACAGCGAAGCGGATCTCGTCGCGCGCGGCTTCGACGCCGCGGAAGTGGCCGTCGTGAGGAAGCGGTTGTCGAGCACGCATTGGAAGCGTCGCTTGCCAACGGTCGCGATGCTCAGCTCGAGTGCCATCGGCGAGAGCTATCTGCGACCGGTGGACTACTAGCTGCGCAAGCGGGATGCGGCGTGCTCGGTGGTGACGACGGATTTACGCAGAGTACGCGAAGGAGCAGAGGACGCAGAGAAAAGCAAAACCGAGCCCGATGTCATGACGACAACCGATCAACTTCTGATTGATGATTTAGGACTTCTCCGCGATCCTCCGCTGCTCTGCGACCTCTGCGGTGAAAGTGAAGTTGCCTGCGCCTGGAAGAGCCAATTCTGATCGCACCGACACAGAGCCCGGGCACGGTCTTAGCAACGCGCCGTGCACATGGCGACCAAGAAAGCAACCAAGCGCGCCGTGAAGGCACCGGCAAAGAAAGCAGCCAAAGCCGCCGCGAAGGCACCGGCGAAGAAAGCAGTAAAAAAGGCGGCAAGGAAGTCGAGCGCCGCCAAGCGAAAGGTTTCACCAAGTAGTTCTGCCACGCAGTCAGCACCTCTCGCCGCGTACAACGCCAAGCGCGACTTCACGCGCACGCGAGAACCGGCGGGCAAGGTGCCGAAGACGAAAGGCAAGGCGCTGCACTTCGTCATCCAGAAGCACGCAGCGAGTCATCTGCACTACGACTGGCGTCTCGAGCTCGACGGCGTGATGAAGTCGTGGGCCGTACCGAAGGGACCGAGTCTCGATCCGTCGGTGAAGCGGCTGGCGATGGAAGTCGAGGACCATCCAATCTCGTACAACACCTTCGAGGGAACGATTCCCGAGGGTGAATACGGTGGCGGCACGGTGATGCTCTGGGATCGCGGTACGTACGAAGCCGAAGACGGCGGCGGCGCTGAGTCGTTGCGCGAAGGCTATCGTCGCGGCGACCTCAAGTTCGTAATGCATGGCAAGCGACTGTGTGGCTCCTGGGCCCTCATTCGAATGAAGCGTCCCGGGCGGCCGCAGTGGTTGTTGATCAAGCACGACGATGAATGCGCCGACCGCAAGAAAGACATCACCGAAACGGAGGTCACGTCGGTGGTGACGGAGCGGACGATGGACCAGATCGCGACAGGTCGCCGCGTGTGGCATTCGAACCGTAGCTGACAGAGCGAGCGGAGCCGTAGCTGATGTAACTTTTGTGGCACCTTGGCGGCAACCCGGGGTATGCTACTCCATGCGAAACTCACTGCGTCTCTCGTTCGGAACGTTCGCGCTCGCTGCCTTGGCTGCGTGCTCGCATTCTGCTGAGCAGCCCGCGTTGAGCGACGACCTCAAGCAGGATCTGGTGAAGGCAGGTGGCGGCGACGTTCAGCTGGCGGGCAGTGCCATGCCGAAGCTCGAGTTCGTCAGCGCCACCGAGCGGACCAAGAGTCCCACGCCGTCGCCCAAAGCTCCGGCTGTATCTCGTGCGCCGAGTCCGTCGCGTGGAACCAAGGCTGTGGTGAAGAGCGTCAAGCATGAGACGCCGGCACCGGCAGAGCCGACGGTTCGCGCGGAGGAGGCAGCGCCCGTCGAGGTGAAGCAGGCGCCGCCCGAGCCCGAGCCGATTCCGTCACGCGCCGGTCGCCCCGAAGCACCGCGTCCTTCTACGCAACGTGAGCCCCCTGGCGGATGGCGCACTCCTGGTCAGATCATCCGCAACGCGCCGTTCCCCATCAATCCGTAACGGCTTTGGATCATCCCGGCTCGTCCGGGATGATCGCTTCTGCTTCGATCTCCACCAGCATGTCAGGGTCGATGAGTTTGTTCACCTCGACCATCGATGTCGCGGGGCGAATTGCGCCGAAGTATTCACCATGCACTCGCCCCACCGCTTCCCAGCGGGCGATGTCCGTCACATACATGCGCGTGCGCACCACGTCTTCGAGCCGAGCGCCACATTGCTCGAGCGCTCGGCGCACGTTCTCCAGCGCCTGACGCGCCTGCGCTCCCATGTCTCCGACGCCGACGACCTTCCCGTCGGCGCCGGTTGCCGTCGTGCCCGAGACGTGGACGACGTTGCCGACGCGCACGGCGCGTGAGTAGCCGACGATCGGCTCCCAGGTTGTACCCGTTGAAATGTTCTTCCGCATGCGCGTGTGGGGCGCTCAGGCGGCGGCCTGGACTCCGGCGAAGGCGAGACTTACCGCGCGTCGAGCCTGACGCTTGAGCGCGCGATGCACAGCACGGGCGTGGTGGATGAAGTTGCTGCCGGCCCATGGATAGCGCATGAAGAAATCGACGGGGAGCATGTCCGCCTTGAGCCGATTGCATGGCGGGCACGCCGCGACGACGTTGCCCTGATCGTGCGCTCCACCCTTGGCGAGTGGATGTACGTGATCGAGCGTCGCGCCGGCGTAGTCGAGTTGCGCTGCGCAGTACACGCAGCGTCGCCCGCAATCGCGCATGGCGGCCAGCTTGATCGCCCGCTTCTGCTCAGCGGGGAGGATGCGACGAACGCGGCGCATGACGCCGCGTGACGCACGTGAAAGATGAACGCGGTGACCGTGTCGAGCGGGCATTGCACCTCGCTAGAAAAGACGACACCCCGCACAGGAAGGAGCTTCCTGTTGCGGGGTGTCGCAGATCGTGGTCGGCGTCGCACCGGTGGGCCAGCCAATGCGTCGCGCGCCGCGCGATCGCATCGCAAGCATCATCGGATGTCGGGTCGAGGTGCTCATCGGCCTCCGGGTGCGTCGATTGTGGCGGACGTTTACTCCGCCGCGGTATTAGTGGGATGGAATTCGCGATCGCGCAAGAGGGAAAATAGCCCATAGTTCCGAAAACGCGGAAAGCGCAAATGCTCGACGCGGATGGACGCGAAGATCAACAACCGCCGCGGATTTACACGGAGACTGCCTCGGGCAGGCGACAAACTCACCACTGCTCACACTCACCAGGAAAGCTGAACTTTTTTTTCTTACTCGAAGGGCTGGCTCCGTGTTCCAGAGCCAGCCCGACGCACTGTCCGCGGCAGTTCATCCGCGGCAGTTGCTGTTTTCCCTGTCCATCCGCGTGCGCCTGTAGCAGTTCGTAGTTTCACAGGTGCTGTCCTGCTGTCATTCTCCAGTTCGGCGTTCACCGGTCCGCCGCTCCTGCCGCTTCTTCGACGCCACCGGATCACGAAACGCTGCAATGATGCGCGCGGCATGAACATCCAGCACGGTGCGATCCGGCATCTCAGAACCGGGGAACGGCAGCGGGATGTCGAAGCCATCGCCCTGGCGACGCGGGATCACATGCACGTGATAGTGAAAGACATCCTGGCCAGCCGCGGCGCCGCTGTTCACGACGATGTTGAGCCCATCCGCGCCTGATACCTGCCGGACGACCGGGGCCAGTTCCATGGCCACCTCGAAGATGTGCATGGCCAACGCATGGGGAATGTCGACCAGCGACTCGTAGTGCTCGCGTGGCACGACCAGCGCGTGGCCGGCGTTCACCGGCTGGACGTCCATGAACGCGACGACATCCGCGTCCTCGTAGCACATCGAGACTTCACCCGCTCCGTGAATGAGATCACAGAAGGAGCAATTGGGCTGCGATGCTTGCGGCATGGATCCTCTCGGGTAGGTGCAGCGCGGGCGAAGTGCACACGCAATGCCAGATGAGCATGCCTTCGGTGAGTCTGTTTGGACAGCTGTCTTTCTGGCCCGTGACTGCCGGTTATCTTATCATCCTGCCGCACATCGCTTTCGTACCCGAGACCGTTTTCCTGCATGGCCACTCAGACTCGCGCCGAGCGTAAGGGCGCCGCCGGGCTCAATCGCGACCAGCTCGTGGGCGCGTTTCGCACGATGCTCCTGTCGCGCCGAATCGACGACAAGGAAATCCAGCTCAAGCGCCAGAACAAAATCTTCTTCCAGATCTCCGGCGCGGGCCATGAAGCGATTCTGACGGCTGCCGGGTTGGTCCTCAAGCCGGCCTACGACTGGTTCTACCTGTACTACCGTGATCGCGCCCTCTGCCTGCAGCTCGGCATGACGGCGAAGGAGATGCTGTACGAGGCGGTCGGCGCTGCAGCGGATCCGAGCTCTGGCGGACGTCAGATGCCGAGCCACTGGGGGCACAAGGACCTCAACATCGTCTCCACGTCGTCACCGACGGGGACGCAGTTCCTCCAGGCGGTCGGCAGCGGCGAGGCGTCGCTGCGTGCGAAGCTCCTCGAGATCACCGAAGGATTTCATGGTGATGAAGTGGTGGTCGTCACGACGGGCGACGGCACTACCTCCGAAGGCGAGTTCTGGGAGTCGCTCAACTCTGCCGCGAATCTCAAGCTGCCCATCGTCTATCTCGTCGAGGACAACGGGTACGCCATCTCCGTTCCGGTCGAAGTGAATACCGCCGGCGGCTCGATCTCGAAGCTCGTGTCCTCGTTCCCGGGGCTGTACATCCAGGAAGTGGACGGCTGCGACCTGATTGCCAGCCACGAGGTGATGCAGAAGGCGGTGGACTACGCGCGCCAGCGGAAAGGTCCCGCGCTCGTGCACGCAAAGGTGATTCGTCCCTACTCACATTCGCTCTCGGACGACGAGGTGTTGTATCGCCCCGCCGAGGAGCGTGAGGCCGACGCGCTGCGCGATCCCATCGTGCAGTATCCGAAGTGGCTCGTGGCCGAAGGGCATGCGACCGAGGGCGATATCGCGTCGATCGTCGAAGAGGTGGACGCGATCGTGTTGGAGGCCACCGACGATGCGCTGGCGCAGCCGCAGCCGGGACCCGAGACGATCTACGATTACGTGTATTCGCCCGACGTCGATCCCACGAGCGAGCAGTTCGACACCGAGGACGATCCGCAGTTCTCGGGGAACGAGACGACGATGGTGGACCTGCTCAACGCGTGCATGAAGGACGAGATGCGGCGCAATCCGAAGATGCTGATCTTCGGCCAGGACGTCGCCGACGTCTCACGCGAGCAGCACCTGGGCAAGGTCAAGGGCAAGGGTGGCGTCTTCAAGGTGACATGGGGGCTGCAGAAGGAATTCGGCGGCGCGCGTGTGTTCAACACACCGTTGGCTGAGGCGACAATTGCCGGACGCGCGATCGGGTTGGCGCTGCGCGGCTTCAAGCCCGTCGTCGAGATCCAGTTCTTCGACTACATCTGGCCGGCGTACATGCAGCTGCGCGACGAGCTCGCGACGATGCGTTGGCGCTCGAACAATGCCTTCGCCTCGCCGGTGGTGGTGCGCGTCACCTACGGTGGCTACATCCGCGGCGCGATCTATCACTCGCAGACCGGCGCATCGCTGTTCACGCACTGCCCGGGTCTGCGGGTCATCTGTCCGTCCAACGCGCTCGACGCGAACGGCCTGCTGCGCACGGCCATCCGCTGCGAAGATCCGGTGATCTTCCTCGAGCACAAGCATCTCTACCGGCAGACGTACAACAAGGCGGCGTATCCGGGCCCGAACTTCATGATTCCGTTCGGCAAGGCGCGCGTCGTTCGTGAGGGGACGGACGTCACCATCGTGACATACGGCGCCACCGTGCAGCGCGCGTTCGCCGCAGCGAACCAGATGCAGGAGGAGCACGGCATCAGCGCCGAGGTGATCGACCTTCGCTCCCTGTCGCCGTGGGATCAGGAGCGTGTCTATGAGAGCGTGAAAAAGACGAGCCGAGTGATCGTTGGGTACGAGGATTCGATGTCGTGGGGCTACGGTGCGGAGATCGCCGCGCGCATCGCCGACGACTGCTTCGCCTGGCTGGACGCGCCGGTGAAGCGAGTGGCGAGCGCCGACACGTTCGTGGGCTATGCGCCGCAGCTCGAGGATGCGATCCTTCCGCAGGTGGAGACGTTCAAGCAGGCGATTTCGGACCTCGTGAGTTATTAGTAGTAGCGTGGGTCGCCGGGGGGCCGGCCCGCAAAGAAAACGCTTGCGGTCGTTCATCTGTTTACGTAACGTTCGTTGCCCAACTGCGCCAAGCGGTTCACACCCCGTGAATTCGTCATTGACGCATCGTGTGAAGTAGCCGAGTCTCGTGGTGTCGTGTGACGTAGCCGGCAACGACGTCGGTTGCGTACCCTTGCGTCCCCCCCAATGCGTAGCCCTCGCCTCGCCGCACTGTTCGCCGTCGCCCTGATGGCGACATCGTGTTCCGACGTTCCAACCGGCTCGGATCCAACAGTGACGGCGCGAGGAAGGATCGGACTCGCGCCCACCTTTTCGCCATCGGCAGTAGCGGCTTTCCAGCAACTCGCAGCGTTTGGCGTCGAAGTCACGAGCGTGCACGTGCGCCTCGTCGCCCCCGACGGGTCAATGCGGGACACGTCGATCGCCTTCCCGGTGGGGATGAACGAGTTGCACGTTGAATTGTCGGTCCCGATCCGCACGGCGGGGCAGACGTTCCGCGCCGATCTCGAGCTGCTCAACTCCGATGGCGTCGTGTTGTTCAGCGGTTCGCAACAGGTGGTCGCACAGGTGGCCAACGGACTCGATGACGGCACGCCCGCGTCGGTACAGATCAACTACACGGGACCTGGCGCCACCGCGAAGACGGTGACCGTGTCGGCCGCCGGCCCCTCACTTCCGTTGGGTGGATCGCTGGCCGTTTCCGCCGCCGCGCAGGACGCCAGCGGTGGTTCGATTTCCAACCTGCTCGTGCGTTGGACGACGAGCGACGCCACAATCGCCACCGTCACCTCGACCGGTTTCGCCAGCGCGAACGTGACGAGCACCGGCAAACGCGGTGCGGTCACCGTCAGTGCAATCACACCGTTAGGCCTCACCGGAGCGATGGCGCTGACCATCATTCCCGTTCCGGCCAAGATCCTCGTGATCAGTGGTGGTGGGCAGACCGGCATCGCCGGCTCGCCGCTGGCGCAGCCGTTCACCGTGGAGCTGCAGGCTGCCGACAACGCGGCGCTTGCGGGTGTGCCGGTGACGTTCCGGGCGAGCTCCACGGGCGGAGCCGTTTCGAGCGTCGCCGCTACAACGGATGCGAGTGGACGCGCCAGCACCACGTTGATGCTCGGTCCGGATGCCGGCGTGTATCAATTCGAAGCAACGTCCGGCACGGCCACACCGGCAACGGTGAACGCGACCGCGACGCCGGCGCCGGCCGCGAGGATCTCGTTCCTCGGAGGCAACAACCAGACGGGAGTCGTCGGAACCAACCTGGCGCAGCCGGTCACGGTCAGGGTGACGAACGCCTTCGGTGCGCCAGTCGGTGGTGCGGTGGTCAAGTGGACGACCGCGGCGGGCGGTGGAACGCCAGCGACCGCATCCTCGACGACGGCCGCCGACGGTACCACGACCACGACGTACAAGCTCGGCACCCATGCGCAGATCCAGTTCCTTACGGCGTCGCTGACGGGCGTTGCTGCACCAGACGGTGAGGTCAACTTCTCCTTTACTGCGTTGGCCGACATCCCCGCCACGATCAGTGGTTCCGGCGCCGGCCAGCACGCTCCCGCCGGTAGCGCATTGGCGAGCCCGTTGGGCACCATCATCGCGGACCAGTACGGAAATCCCATTGCCGGATACAAGGTCGTCTGGGCGGTTGCGACGGGGAGCGTTGGCTCCGCGACGATGACGCCGTCGATCTCCACCACGGACGTCGGGGGTCGCGCGTCGACCCTCGTCACGCTCGGCAATCAACCCGGTGCGCTGGTGATTACGGCCACTGCGGGGGCAATGCTCCAGAACTATCCGGAGACGGCCGATGTGAGCTCCGCGCCGACGGCGCCGGGTACACTGAGCGGCTTCGTGTACGATGCCGTCACCAACGCCGGAATCTCGGGTGCGTCCGTTACCGTGTTGAACGGAAACCAGACTGTCGCCACGGTCGCGACGAACGGTGGCGGCAACTTCACTACCGCGCCGCTGCCTGCCGGCACCTACAGCGTGACGATCACGGCGACCAACTACACGACCGTGAACATTTCGACCGTCACGCTCAACGGCAACACGCAGGCGCCGGCGGCTCCGCTCGTTCCGCAAAGCACACAGTCCGGCGGCATCTCCGGCACGGTGTTCGATGCGACCACCACGCGACCCGTGAGCGGGACGGTGACGCTCGAGCTGCGCGCCGGCATCAACAGCACGACGGGCACGCCGCTGCAGACGGTGACGACCACCCAGTCGTCGTACGCGTTCGCGAATGTCTCCGCGGGCACGTACACGATCGTGGCGAAGGCGGCCGGCTATGCCGACGGCACGAGGACCGGCATCTCGGTCGGCGGATCGGCGAGGACCGGGCAGGACGTCATCCTCGCCCCAGTCGGTGTTGCGGGCAACGTGCGCATCGTGCTCACGTGGCTCCAGCTGCCCTACGATCTCGATTCGCATCTCACGGGACCTGGCACGACCGGCAGCCGGTTCCACGTCTTCTACGGGTCGCCGGGCAATTGCAGTTCGACACCGTTCGCCTGCCTCGATGTGGATGACACGGACGGTAACGGACCGGAGACCGTCACCATCACGCAGCAGGTGCCGGGAACGTACCGGTACACAGTCCACAACTACTCCGGATCGCCGAACATCGACGTTTCGGGCGCACGCGTGGACGTCTACATCAACAACGCGCTCGCGCGGTCGTTCTCGGTGCCGCAAGGCAGTGGCCGTTACTGGACCGTCTTCGAGTTGGACGGCACGACGATCACGTCGATCAACAGCATCGGCAATGGCCCGGTTACCTCGAGGATTCCCACCGGCGGCATCTCCGCGTCTCGGATTCCGAGTTCGGGAGTGCACGACGACGTCGATGTGATCACCGAAGCGAGAAGGACGCACCCCAAGCGCAGCGCCGCGCCGCGCTGACGACGAAGGAGTGGCGACGGGCCGGCGAGAAACGCCGGCCCGTCGTCGCACCGCTCCAGGCTGGATACAAAGTAGTCTCGACCCGTTTAAAACGTTTCAGTACAACGGCTTGCATGTTGTTCACCCGACGGCGTGATCGAGGAACTGCTCTCGCGCGCGATCCTTATGGGAAAGTTGTCATTGACGGGTGAGCGCAAACAGCCGAAGCTCGTTGCTCGACATTTAGCGACGTTGCCGATGAGGGCTGGCGTTGCCCCCCCGAGTTTCCGGAACCATGCGTCAACGCCTCCGCGCTGTCGGACTCGTCGCACTCGCCATCGTGGCAATTACCTGCACGGATGCGCCGACGAGCCCCACCAAGATCAAGCCCGTGCCATCCGGCGTCGCCAACGTCCGGATGTCACCGTCGTTCTCTGCAGAAGCGGCCCGCATCTATAGTGGGCTCGCCGCGTTCGGACTGGAGGTGACGGAAGTTCACGTCCTCCTCACCGGACCGGATGGCAGCAAGAAGGACACGGTCATCGCATTCCCGGTGAACCAGGGTCAGATCACCATCGAGATCCCGGTGCCCGCGAGTGGGACCGATCAGTCATTCGACGCGCTGGTCGAGCTGCGCAATGACCAACACGTGGTCCTCTTCTCGGGGCACCAGACGGTCATCGCGCGCGCGGCGAACCTGCCGGCGCAAACGCCGCCGCTCGTTGTCATCAGCTACACCGGCCCCGGAAAGGGGACCAAGACGGTGTCGCTCTCTCCACCTGACACCACGATCGCCGGCGCGGCCACCGTCGCCATGAAGGCAACCGCTGTGGATTCGGCGGGTCTCCCTGTGACCAACCTGCTCGTGCGGTTCGCGGTGAGCGACGCCACGTTGGCCGTCGCGACATCGACGGGCGACGCGACGGGCACGCTCAGCGGCTTGGGCAAGCGCGGCGCGGCAATCGTGAGTGCGATCACGCCGCTCGGCGTCACCGGCTCCTCGCGCATCACCTTCGTTCCGCCGGCCGCACGTATCGTCGTGATCAGCGGCAGCGGGCAGACCGGCATTGCCGGCAGGACCCTCACGCAGCCGTTGGTCGTCGAAGTGCAGGCGACGGACAATCTTCCAGTGCCCAATGCGGTCGTGACGTTCCGCGCGGTGACGGCCGGAGGCAGCGTGCAGCAGGCTACGGTGTTCGCCGACGCGAGTGGTCGAGCATCGACGACGCTGACGCTTGGTCCAATTCCAGGCGCGTACGTCTTCGAGGCAGGTTCCGGCGCACTGACGCCGGTGAGCGTGAGCGCCACGGCGACCCCGGCTCCGGCCGCAGCAATCGCCATCGTCTCGGGTGATGCGCAGGTCGATACCGTCGGCAAGACATTGCCGCTGCCATTCGTCGTGAAGGTCACCGACCAGTTTGGGGGCGCGGTAGGCGGTGCGACGGTGACCTGGACGACCGTCGCGGGCAACGGACTTCTCGGTGCGACGAGCACCTCGACCGGAGCCAACGGAACCACCAGCATTACGTACAGCCTCGGCACGACAGCGAGCAACGACACCATTCGCGCCAGCGTCGCGGGCGTGCCGAACAGCGTGTTGTTCTCGACGAAATCCGTGAGTCGCGGCCCGGCCACGATCGCAATCGTCTCGGGCGGCAACCAGACAGGCCTGCCGAACACCACGCTGCCCACGCCACTCGTGGCGCGCGTGTCGGATGCCCAGAACAATCCGATCGCCGGGGCGACGGTCACGTGGAGCGCGACCGGCGCGGGTGCGTCGTTCAATCCAGTCTCGTCGCTCACCGATCCAACCGGTCAGGCATCGACGGTCGCAGCGCTCGGCGCCAACGCGGGTACGACGACCGTCACGGCAACGGTCGGCACGGTCACGGCGACGACGACGCTGACTACGGTGGGAGGCAACACCTTCTCCATCCTCGCCGGCGATCAGCAGAGTGCACTGGCGGGAACGGCGGTGGCACTCGCACCGGGTGTGGTGTTAAAGGATGGATTGGGGAATCCAATCGCGAATGCGCCGGTGATCTTTGCAGTGGCGAGTGGTGGCGGCTCGATCACGGGCGGAACCACGACGACGAACAGCTTTGGCGTCGCGACCGTCGGCTCGTGGACGCTCGGCGCCACGCCGGGAGCGAACAGGTTGACGGCGACGTCCGGCACGCTGAGCGTGACGTTCACGGCGACGGGTACGACGCCCGCCGGGCCAAACCATCTCGTGATGGCCCAAGGTCCGCCGTCCCCGTTCGTGATTGGCGCGCCTCCCGTGACAGTTTCGGTGCAGCTGTTCGACGGCCAGAACAATCCTGTCCGTCAGTCTGGGCTCGTCGTCACGCTAGCGGGCAATGCGTCGCCAGGCCCCAACTTCCCCACGCTCACGGCGAGCACGGACAATACGGGTACCGCGACGTTCAGCGTACCGACGTACAACGGTCCGCCCGGAACAGTTTCGTTCGATATCTCGGCCCCCGGCGTGACGGGTTTGCAGACGCAGGCGATTCCGATCGTGGCCGGAGCGGCGTCCATGTTCGTGATCACGACGCAGCCGTCGGCGACGGTCGTCAACCAGGCGCCATTCCCGCAGCAGCCGGTCGTGCAACTCGCCGACGCGAACGGCAATCCCGTCAACACCGCTGGTGTGGTGGTGACGGCCACGTTCGCGAGCGGACCGACCACTCCGACGCCGGTACTGAGCAACGCGACGGCGACGACCAACGCCAGCGGTCAGGCGACGTTCGCCGGCATGAGCATCAATGGTCCGTTCGGCGTGTACCGGCTGAGCTTCTCGTCCAATCTTGGGGCCACGGCGGCGGTGTCGAACACGATCACCAATGGCGCGGGCCCGGCCAACACGCTCTTGCTCTTCGGGGGAAATGGCCAGAACGCGCCGATCAGCACGCCGGTCGGTGTGCCGCCGATCGCCAAGGTGATCGACGCACAGGGCAATGGTGTGCCGGGTGTGGTCGTCACGTTCACCGCCGTGAACTCCGGATCGACGGTGTCGGATGGAACGACGACGGGCACGACCGTCACCGTGACGACGAACTCGTTCGGCAACGCGCAGCTCACGGCGTGGACGATGAGCCCGACGGCCGGTCCGCACACGGTCACGGCCAGTGCGACCGTACCGAACGGATCGCCAGTGACGTTCACGGCGAATGCGACTGCAGCCGGTGCATCGAAGTTCATCCTGTTGTCGCCGTTCCCGACGCAGATCGTCGTGGGCGCGCCGCATCCGCCGATCAACATTCAAATCGCCGACGCGAACAACAATCCCGTGCAGCAGGGGAATGTGAGCGTGAACTTCAACGGCAACGTTCAGCCGGGTGGGTTCAACTTCAACTTCACGCTGCAGACGAACGCGCAAGGTATCATCAACCTGACTCTGTCGCCGTACGTCGGTCAGATCGGCAACGAGATCATCACTATCGCCGCAACCGGATTCACGACGGTTACGTCGCCGGCAATTCCGGTCGTGGCCGGCGCGGCTTCGACGATACGCGTCACGACGCAGCCGCCGGCAACGGCACGGAGCGGTGTACTGCTCTCGCCGCAGCCCGTCGTGCGCGTCGTGGACGACGGTAACAATCCGGTGTCGACGGCCGGTATTCCGATCAATGTGAACGCCACAGGTGCGACCGTCGGCGGCACGACGACGATCAACACCAATGCGAGTGGCCAGGCCGTTTTCACCGACCTGTTCGTCGCAGGTCCCGTGGGCGCCACCAGCCTGCAGTTCTACAATCCGTCACTCAGTCCCGCGGTCTCGACGGTCATCAACCTCACGGCCGGTCCGGCAGCATCGATGACGATCGACGCCGGAAACAACCAGACGGTTCCGGCGGGCAGTTCCGTTCCGATCCTGCCGGCAGTCCTCGTGAAAGACGCCGGAGGCAATCCGGTAGCCGGCGTCAACGTGCTGTTCACGGCAGTCACGCCGAACTCGTACATCGACGACGTGACATCGAAGACGATCCAGACGAATGCGCAGGGCATCGCGGCGGCGCAGTTCTTCTGGCAAGTGAGCACGACCGCGGGCACGAACACGCTCACGGCAAGCGCGACAGGCCTCGCGAATAGCCCGCTGACGTTCACGGCGACCGGCACGCCCGGCCCAGCCGCGGACATGAAGTTGCTGCAGGCCATGCCTGCATCGATCACCGTGGGCCTGCCCTTCCCGGCGGTGCAGGTGCAGCTCGTCGACGGCAACGGCAACAACGTGGCGCAGAGCAACACGGTGATCACGGCAACCGTGAACGTGCAGCCGAGCAACACCTCGTTCGGGCTGAATGCAACGACCGCGAGCAATGGCGTCGCAACGTTCAACGTGCAGCCGTACATCGGCAAGATCGGCACGATGACGTTCATCCTCTCGGCGCCGAGCATCAATACGCTCGTCACGTCGGGCATCACGGTGCTCGCTGGCGCGCCGAACAAGTTGCTCGTCACGACACAGCCTCCGGCGAGCGCTGCGAACGGCGTCGCCTTCACACCGCAGCCGGCTGTGCAGGTGAACGACGTTGGATCCAACCCGGTCAACGCGACGACCAACGTCCTGGCGACGATCGCGAGCGGCGCGGGCACACTCGGCGGAACGACGACCATCGCGACGAACGCCAGTGGCCTGGCCACGTACAGCAATCTCGCGCTGAGCGGCGCTCCGGGTTCGTTCACGCTGCGCTTTGCGGCAAGCGGACTCACGGCGGTCGTGTCGAACAACATCACGCTCGGCACTGGCGGGCCGTCGGCGATCACGATCGTCGCTGGTGACCAACAGGTTGCCGCCGCGGGCACTTCGGTGGCTGTTGCGCCGAGCGTGCGGGTGACGGACGGATCGGGCACGCCGCTCGCTGGCGTCGCGGTGACGTTCGCTCCGACACTTGGCGGTGGAAGCACACCGCCCGGCAGCGTGTTGACGAACTCCTCTGGTGTTGCGACGTCCGGTGGTTGGCAGCTCGGCACCAGTGTCGGTACAAATAACCTCTCGGCGTCAGTGGGCGCGCTCAGCGCGACGTTCACTGCAACGGCCGTCGCCGGACCTGCGGCGCGGCTCGCGTTCATCACGCCTCCGCCGCCGACGGCGGCGAGCGGCATCGCGCTGAACCCGCAGCCGTCGGTGCAGCTGCAGGACAACTTCGGCAATCCAGTGTCCAGCGGCGGTGTGCAGGTCACTGCGTCGGTCTTGAGCGGCAGCGGAGCGCTGACGAACACCACCGCGACGACGACGACCGGCGGTCTCGCGACGTTCAGTGGCCTTACCATAACGGGACCAGCTGGCGGAGTGACGCTCGACTTCACGGCGCCCAACGTGACGCACATCGCGTCGTCCGCGATCACCGTGAGCGCCGGCGGCCCGTCAGCCATCGCTATCTCGGCTGGTAACAATCAGACGGCGACTGTGGGAACGAACGTCGCGACGGCACCGAGTGTTAGGGTGACGGACGGGTCGGGTAATCCGGTGCAGAGCGTGCAGGTGACGTTCACCGTGACTTCAGGAAGTGGCCTCGTCACTGGAACGCCGGCGACGACGAATGCGTCGGGCGTCGCAACAGTTGGCTCGTGGCAGCTCGGCAATATCGCCGGCGCCAATTCGCTCTCCGCCACGATCGGTGCGCTGTCCACGACATTCAACGCGACAGGTGTCGCCGCGCCGCCGGCAGCACTCAGCTTCACCACCCAGCCGCCGGCGAACTCGGCGAGCGGCGCGCCGTTGTCGCCGCAGCCGGTCATTCAGGTGCGCGACGCGTTCGGTAACGCGACCGCAGCGACAGGTACGGTCACGGCGGTCATCACGTCGGGTACAGGGACGCTCAACAACGCGACGGCCACGATCGGCGCTGGTGGTGTCGCAACGTTCAGCGCGCTCACCATCAACGGATCGGGGACGTTCACGTTGCAGTTCCAGTCCGGTTCACTCACGCCTGTATCGTCATCGCCAATCACCCAGGCGGCGGGACCGGCAGTGGGCATCGCCTTCTCGGCGTCGCCGGCAGGCGGCACCGGCGGTGTTGCGTTCTCGCCGGCCGTGACGGTGCGGCTGGTGGACGCGCAGAGCAACACGGTCACGAGCAACAACACGAATACGGTGACGCTCTCGATCGCACCGGGAACGGGAACGACGGGCGCAACGCTCGCCGGCCCGGGACCGATCACGTTTGTCAATGGCGTCGCGACGTTCCCATCGGCGGCGATCGACTTCGGCGGAACGGGCTACGTGCTGC
>JAQBPV010000109.1 GCA_028287345.1 Gemmatimonadota bacterium | reverse complement strand
GCGAGTATCGTGCAGACGACGAAGAACACGAACAGCGCCCACTCCTTCTTCGAGTGCCTGGTGAGTGCCGCGAACCAGATGGCCGCGCCTGCCACGCCGATGACGAACGTCGGGCTCTCCGACTGGTGGTTGAAGATCACGCAGAACACCAGCACGGAGCACAGATAGGTCAGGCGAAACGACCACTCGCTCCACCGATTACGACGCAACAAGACCGGCGCCACGAGCAGCAGCGTTCCACCCGCCTGCAGCGGCCAGTTCGGCCACCCCTGCCGAAACAGCAGCTCGGCCATCTGCATCACCGTGAAGCCGCGGTCCAATGCATCCTTCGACTCGATCGCGTGCCATGAGGCGTACTGTGCCATCAGCGTCGACCACGGCGTCACGATCAACGGCAGCGCGAGCAGCACCAGCAGGCCGGCAAATGCAGCGATGCCCGCGCGTATCACGCGACGATGGAAGATCGCGAAGCTCACACCAGTCAACGGGAAGATCTTGATCATCGTCCCGATGCCCGTATAGAAGCTGGCAAGGACGGGACGCGCTTCCTCGTAGGCGACGAAGGTCAGGATGATCAGTGCCGCAACGAGCGCATTGCTCTGCACGTTCTGTAGCGAACCGAGCATGTCGAGAAACACGATCGCCCGCGCGATCGTCGCCGTTCGGCGCGGCAGCACACGCCCCATTGCGACGTAGAGGGCACCGGCATTCAACGCGTTCCACAACAGCATCGACAGCGCGAGCGGCAATAACGCGAACGGAAGGAAAATCAGTGCGAAGCTCGGGCTGTACTTGTAGAAGTCGAAGTGCAACGCGGGATACGCCGCGTAGAGATCCTGCCCGTGCAGCAGGTGGAGCGACGCCGCACGGAAGATGAGAAAGTTGTTGTTCTGGTGTGTGACGCCCTGCTGCACCGTGGCGGCAATCACCGCGATCACCCACAGCACAGCGACGACGATCTCGGCGCGGCGATTGTTGGGCGTTTGGGTCGAAAGCTCGGTCATGGACGGGAAACCTATCTGGCGCTGCGATGACGGGCAGGTCTGGCGGGACGTGATGTTCTCACACTCGCGGCACTGTACTTGACCAACGCCACGCATGACTTCCGCCCTGCATCCTCCGGGAGACGCGCTACACGTCGTCCTGCTCGACATCGATGGTACGCTCATCGACAGCAACGACGCGCACGCCCGCGCCTGGGTCGGCGGACTTGCCGAGCACGGTTACGTGGTGCTGTTCGAGCAGGTGCGTCCGCTCATCGGCATGGGCGGTGACAAGCTGCTTCCCACGCTCGTCGGCCTCGACGCCGAAAGCGACGACGCGAAGCGCATCGCCGAGACGCGCGGCGAGCTGTTCAAGCGCGAGCTTCCTTCATTGCGGCCAGCGCGTGGCGCGCGCGACCTCCTCGTGTTGCTGAAGGGCGAAGGCCTGGAGCTCGTCGTCGCGACGTCGGCACAGGAGCAAGAAGTCGAAGCCCTGCTCGAACAGGCCGGCGTCGCCGACCTCATCGCAACGAAGGCATCGGCCGACGACGCCGAAAATTCCAAGCCGGATCCGGATATCGTGCGCGCAGCGCTGCGAAAGGCCGGCCGCTACGCTGCCCACAGCATCATGATCGGGGACACGCCATACGACGTCGAAGCGGCCAGTGGCGCTCGCGTGCCGACGATCGCTCTACGCTGTGGCGGCTACTGGTCCGATGACGACCTTCGCGGCGCGATCGCGATCTACGACGATCCGGGCGATCTGTGCGAGCATTTCGCGACGTCGCCGCTCAACGTGCATGCGTGACCATCCGCATTCCGTGCTTCGATCGCAGCGTGACGATCGGCTGCGGAACGATGGGATGTCCTGGTACGAGACGCAGCTTCCACTTCCGCGCGATCGTTGCGAGGGCGAGCACCCCCTCCATCCACGCGAACTGCTCGCCGATGCACACACGAGTTCCAGCGCCGAAAGGGAAGTACGAGAACTTCGGGCGCGCCGCGTCGAGCGCGCTGCCGCCCGGTAGCCAACGCTCGGGCCGAAAGACTTCGGCTTCATCCCACCAGCGCGGATCGCGGTGCACGATCCACTGGCTCATCAGCACGTAAGTGCGCGCCGGAATCGAGTAGTCGCCGAGCTGATACTCGCCGAGTGTGCGACGCCCAACGATCCACGCCGGTGGAAAGAGTCGCATCGACTCGGCGATCACTGCACGCGCATATGGCAGGCGAGCCACGTCGTCGGAGCCGAGTGACTCGTCGCGCAACGTGTCGACTTCGGCGTGCAGTCGCGCTTCGACCTCCGGATACTGGGAGAGGAGATAGAACGTCCACGAGAGCTGATTGGCGGTGGTCTCGTGGCCGGCGAGGAGCAGCGTCATCGCCTCGTCGCGCAGCTGGAGGTCGCTCATGCCGGTGCCGTCGCCCTCGGTGTCGTGTGCGAGGAGTAGCATCGACAACAGGTCGCCGCGATCCTCGCCCGACGCGCGACGCTCGCCGATCATGCGGTAGATCGTCGCGTCCATGCGCTCTCGCCCGCGGCGGAACCGGCGTACGGCGGGCAGGGGCAGCCGAAGCAGGAAGTCGCCGAAGGGAAGCACGCTGAAGGAGAAGGCGGCGATTGCTGCAGTCAGCGCGTCGCCGATCTCGTGCGCTTCGGCCTCGATGTCCGCGTCGAAGAGCGTCTTGCCAACCACGGCGAGTGTGTATGCCGCCATCTCTCGCGACACGTCGAGCGTCTCGCCATCACGCCACCGCCCTGCACGCCGCTCGGCGTAGTGCGCCATCACCTGCCCGTACGCGGCCACGCGTGCGCGATGAAACGCGGGCTGCGCCAGCCGCCGCTGTCGGAGATGAAAGTCATCCTCACTCGTGAGCAACCCTTCGCCGAGGAGGATCTTGGCGCGCTCGAGTCCGCGGCCTTTGTGGAATTGTCGGCCGTGCGTGACGAAGATGTCGCGGATGAGCGCGGGGTCGCTCACGAGTGCGACGGGCTGCTTGCCGACGTGAAACACCGCGACGTCGCCGTACTCCCTCACGAGGCTGGGCAGGAACTCGAGTGGCCGCGTCGCCACGGAGATCGCGAAACGGCCTGGGATGGCGGATCTCGGACCGGGGGGTAGTGGCATTGTCGGAAGGTGTCTCAAGGAGCAGAACTACGAAACCGCACCTGCCTGACACGGATAGGCACGGATGACTGCCGGATCTACACGGATACTGCCTCGTGCGAGCGAACAGCCGCCGCCGAAGCCTCAAAAACAGCAAAGATCGGATTTGCTTGATGATTCAGGGTTGGCGGTTCGTGGCGTAGCAGTATCCGGGTGAATCTGGCACTTCTCCGTGTAAATCTGTGTCAAGCAGTTGACCTTCCGCCGTGTTTTCTCAGTCCTATCCATGAATCATCTTGGCCCTCAGTATCCAGTGTGCCCGATAAGCGCCCCGCCCTCGGCCGGCATCAGACTCCACAGATGGCGACCGTCCTCCCCTTCACCCTTTCGCGTTCCTCCACGGACGCCACGAGCCGTGACGCATCGATCACGGCGCGCGCGCAGCGTGGGGAGGCGGACGCCTTCGAGGAGTTGTACAAGGCACATTCAGGACGCGTCTACGCCCTATGTCTCCGTCTCACTGCCGATCCCGGCAAGGCGCGCGAGCTGACGCAGGACGTATTCGTGCGGGCATGGGAGGCGTTGCCGGAGTTTCGCGGGGAATCGAACATCACCACCTGGCTGCATCGCATCGCCGTCAACGCGATGCTCATGCAGCGGCGCACCGAGCGTCGCCGGAATGCGCGCGTCGGCCTGGCAGACGACGATGCGGACGACGCAGGCGCCGTTGCCGAGGGCACTACCGCGCCGATGGACGTGGCGACGGCGATCGACCTGGAACGTGCAGTGGCTGCATTGCCGCCCGGCGTCCGCCGAGCGTTCGTGCTCCATGACGTCGAGGGGTATTCACACGAGGAAATCGCGCGCATGACCGGATTGGCGGCGGGAACGCTCCGCGCTCAACTCCACCGCGCGCGCCAGCTACTCATCAGGACACTGAGCTTATGACGGACCATCTCGCGTTCGAACAACTGTGCGACCTTGCCGACGGCGCAATCAACCCCGCCGCCGAGTCGGCGGCGCGTGCACACCTTCGCGCGTGCGAGGAGTGTGCGTCGCGCCTGTCGGCGATCACTGCGTTGGCTGCGAGCACCGCGGCGCTTCCACTGGAGATCGCTCCGCCTGCCGACCTGTGGGCGGACATTCGCAAGGATCTCGAGCCGCGCCACATGCTCCGTCGTCGACGCGCGCCGGTGTGGCAGATGCGCCGTCTCGCTGCGGCGGGGGTCATCATCGCCGTCGCGTCGTCGGCGCTGACGGCAGTCGCGCTCCGTTGGCGTACTCCGGAGGTCGCGATCCTCGACCGGCCCATTGTGCTGCCGTCGGCACGGACCACCGAGGTCGCGCTTCCCGAAGGCCTCGCATCGGCGGAGCATGGCTACACGCGCAGTGTCGAGACGCTCCAGCGCGTGCTCGACGAGCGCCGCGATTCGCTTGCGCCATCGACCATCGCCACCGTCGAACACAGCCTCCGCATCGCCGACTCGGCCATCGCGGAAGCTCGTGATGCGCTGGCGCGCGATCCCGCCAATCGCGCGCTCGCTGCACTGTTCGCATCGAACTACGAGCGCAAGATCGACCTTCTGCGTCGGGCAACGGAGCTCGCTCCGCGCACATGACACCTGGATTCAGGCTCCTGACTGTGGCCGCGCTCGCGAGCGCGGCACCGGTCGCGTCCGTTCATGCGCAGCAGAAGGTGCTGCTCGGCCACGCCGCGACGCCCACGGTGTCGCTGAAGCTGTTCGCGGCGGTCGGCGAGATCAGCGTCATCGGCTGGGACAAGGACAGCGTGGAGCTCAGTGGCGTGATTCCCAAGGGCGTCAAAGCCGACATGTTCGCCGGCGCGCCGCTCGAGCACTCGAAGGGAATGAAGATGTTTGTCGAGGCGCCCACCGAGCAGTCGGGGCGTGAAGGAAAGCTCGTGCTCAAGGTGCCGCGCGGTGCGCGCGTGTGGCTCAAGACTGGAAGCGCGGACATGGAGGTCAGCGGCGTCACCGGTGGGCTCGACCTCAATGTCGTCGGCGGCTCCATCACGGTGCACGACAATCCGAAGGATGTCCGCGCCGAGAGCATGGATGGCAGCGTGACGTTCACCGGGGCACCCGCGTGGCTGCGCGCCAAGACGGCCACCGGCGACATCCTCATGCGCGGTGGCGTGGACATCGGTGCATCCACGATCAGCGGCACCATTCGCACGAGTGGCGGCGAGGTGGAGCGCGCGAAGCTCGAATCGACGACTGGCGCCATCGTGTTCGGCTCGGGACTCGCGCGCAATGCATCGGTCGAGATGGAGACTCACAGCGGGCCCATCGACATCCTCTTTCAGCCGAAGGCGGACGTCGAGATCGATGCGGCGACGATCACGGGTGCCATCGACAACCGGTGGACGAAAGCCCGTCCCGTATCTGGACGCGAAGGGCGGGGCATGACACTCGAGACGTCGAGCGGAATGGGCGGTGCGAAGATCACCGCGCGGAGCTTCAAGGGCACGGTGCAGCTCCGCCCCAAGTAGGTGTCGTCCCGAGCGAAGTCGAGGGACCTGCTCTTGTCGTTACTCCCCGTCCCGCTTGAGCTGATAGAGCAGGTCGTCCTCGAGGCGATAGAGCAACGGCACGGTCTGGATGCGCGGATAGATCGCGCGCAGTCGATCAGCCTCGCGCAGCACGAAGTCCACCTCATCGCGAATGCCGAACTTGGGCGCCGATTCCTCGAAGTGCCTCGTGGCGACGGCCTCGTCCCAACCGGCGGCGTCCATCAGCCCGTGAATGAACTGTTCGCGCCGCTCACCCAGCCGCGCCATGCCGCAGTCCGTGTGCGCGATGAGCACGATCGTCCGAACGCCGCCGACGGCGATTGCGTACGAGATGCGAAACTCGTTGTCGCGCATGTTCGCTCCAGCCGTGCGGAGCACGAACGCGAAGTCATTGGGAATGCGCAGCGACTTGCGGCTGTCCATGCACATGCCGATCAGCAGCTCCGGCGCTGAACCCGCGCCTATTGCGCGACCGAGATTGTGATACTCGAGCAGCTTCCCCACGGGTGTGCCCCGGTACTCGGGAAGAATGTCGTCCTTGAAGTTGACGGGAATGATCTGGGCCATGCGGCGAATGCTAGCGAATCGTCGCGCCAAGTGTGAGGCATCGCGCTCACCCCTAAGCGAGCGTCTCGTGAACGGCATCTCATCCGTACACACTCAACGGAGGACGGCATGTTCACCACTCGCTCGTTCGCTCGCATCACGGCGCTTGGCATTCTGTTCGGCGCCGGCGCCCTCGTCGCCGCGGGAAGTCCCGTGAGCGCCCGCACTGCCGTTGCTGGCCCGCCGTGGATTTCAATCGAGACGCCGGTGAATCCGTACGACGCAACGACGAAGGACGCATATCTGCTCGTGCACGCCTTCCATCACGGCACTCCGGTGGCTGTTCCAGTGTCGGGTACTGCGGAAGGCATCGTGAACGGCGAACGCCGTAGCGTGAAGCTGGAATTCACGCCCACGTCTCGCGCTGGTGCGTTCGCGCTCAGGAAGCAGTGGGGCGACGCCGGCATCTGGACCCTCGTCATCGCCGTGCATCAGCACGACAATGACGCCGCGCAGGCGCTCGTGGAAGTCGGCGCGGACGGCGAGGTCACGCGCATTCAGGTGCCCACTCGCGTCGGCGAGCGGAACTACCGATTCCCTCGCGAACTGTCGGCGCAGGAGATCGACTCGGCACTGCGACTCCGCGCGCAGACGAGCGTGGCAAAGAGGTAGCGGTTCACTGGCGCTACTGCGACTCGACGTCGTTCGTACGTCTCGCACTGCATGGGTCGAGATGTCTCGTGCGATGGGGTCGAGCAGATGGGCGACGCTAGTCCGTAGGAGGCATCACTTCGGCGACTTTCGTGACTTGAATCATGTGAATTCGTTGGAATTTGCTCGGCGACAAACACGGAGGCTGTGCGCTCCCGTCAGGCACCCCGATCGCGGAATGTGAACGCTCATGTGCGAATCCGATTGATCCGCGCCGAGATCCAATTCTTTTTCAATTCACATGATTCAAGTCAGGCGGTTGGTGTTTGTTTTTTCACTCCGAGCCGGTCGCTGACTCGCCGCCGCTCTCCATGCGTTCCACCAGATCGAGTAGCCCGCGTGCCTCCCATGCGCGATTGCGTCGCGATGCGCTGACTGGCACCAGCACGCCTGCCTGCTCGAGCTGTTCGAGCGCCTGATACACGGCGGCCTTCGCGCGACCGGTGGCCGCTACCGCGACGGGTGCGCTGAGCATCGGATGCGCAGGAAGTATGTCGATCACCGCCCATGCCGCCGCGCCGGCGCGAGGTGCGCCCGATTCCGAGAGCATCGAGCGCCAGTCCGCCTGCAGCTCGCGGACGGCATCGAGATACCACTGTGCCAGGCGTGACGCGCGCGTGGTGACGCCGGCGAAGTACTCGATCCATGGCTGCACTTCATTGCCGCGGAAGCTCGTCAGTCCGGCGATGTAGCGCTGCCGAGCTCCGGCGAACACCACGCTGATCGGCGGCAGGTATGCCGACGCCGTCCCTCGGCGACGGAGGACGACGTGCACCAGCGCGCGACCCGTGCGGCCGTTGCCGTCGTCGAAGGGATGGATGGTCTCGAACTGTGCGTGCACGAGCGCGGCCTGCACGAGCGGCGGTAGCAGGTCGTCGTTCACTGCGTCGCAGAGGTCGGAGAGCAATGCGTCGAGCATTTCCGGCGGTGGCGGCACGAAGTCGGCGCCGCACGGCGTGAAGTCGTTTCCCCCAATCCAGTTCTGCGTGGTGCGCAGTCGTCCGGCGACGTGAGGATTGGGCGCGTGTGCCATGAGCTTCGTGTGGATCGCGAGGATGTCGTCGACCGTAAATGCGTCGACGTCGGCGGCGTCGTGTACCGCCAACTCCATCGCGTCCACGTTGGCCAGGACTTCCAGCGCCGAACTCGCCACGCGCAGTCCTGATTCACTTTTTGCTTCCGCGCGCGCGAGCTCGCGTACGCCGAACTGCATTCCTTCCACCTTGGACGACGCGATCGACTCAGTGCGGAGCAGCAGGCGCGCGAGCGGGATGAGGGCAGGGCGAGCGCCGGCGTTGAGGGCGCTGATGGCGTGCTCCGCCTCGGACACCATGCCGGCGACGGACGATTCGAGGCTGAACTGCAGAGCGGCGAGGCGCTCCGGAACGAATGCATCGTAGCGGCACGCACGACGGTACTTGGCTGGTGCGTCGATGGTAGGGTCGTGGGTCCAGATGGCCGAAGTGGTGTGACCGGGCATGTAACGATGGTGTCGTGACGGCTGGATCAAGGATATGCTCTAAATCAGTATACGGAATAAACTGAACTAAGCACGCTAGATAATATAATTTATCTAGTAAGTTGAAATATAGAGCCACTCTGGACCACGAGGCCGGGTGTCAGTCCGTGCCTTGCCCTCGAGGTACTTTCGGTTATTATTCGGGCCGAGTCTCAGTAATCCGCAAGCAAGTAGGTACTTGCATACACGAATGTTTCCACTAGACTCCCCGACCTATGATCTCACGCGAACGCATTCTCGAAGCTGCCGGACGGGTCTACGCCAAGCACGGATTCCGTGGCGCAACCACACGCCTCATCGCGAGTGAGGCCGGCGTCAACGAAGTCACCCTCTTCCGCACCTTCGGCTCAAAAAGCGCCCTGCTCGAAGCCGTACTCGTGCAGCAGCACGAAACCCACCCAGAAGTCAAGCTGCCTTCCGAGCCGGTCGATCCGCAGCAGGAGCTCACGGAGTGGGTGCAGTCGAGCCTCGAACGCGTTCGCGAAATTCGTCCCGTGCTCATTCACAGCATGGGCGAAATCGACGAACGGCCCGAAGCCGCCGAGTTTGCCTGCCGCGGACGACGCGTGGTGCACGAGACCATTTGCTCCTACATCCGCGCACTCCAGGCACAGGGCATGGCCGACGCCGACGCCGACGTCGATGCCGCGGCCGTCATGCTCCTCGGCACCGTCATGAGTGACGCGATCGCTCGCAGCTTTGTTCCTGACGTGTATCCGCCGCTCGACGAAGCCGCGGAACGTTACGCGACCTGCTTTCTTCGCATGCTCGGGTTGAAGACAATCGCGTCTTCGTCCGTACGGAAAGCACCGTCGCACGCATGATGAATTCCTTCACTTCCTCTGCACCCACCACTGCAATGAAAGCCGAGTCGACTCGAACAGCGAGACGACGCGCTCACAGAGGCGCGCTCTTCTTCCTGCTCGCGGTCCTGTCACTTGTCCCCGCTCTCGCCGGCGCGCAACAGCCCGCGGGCGGTCGCGCCCTCTCACTCGACGACGCGATTCGTCTTGCCGCACGCGAAAGCGAACAACTCCAGATCGCGCGCGCCGGAATCTCGCGCGCCTCGGGGCAGGTGAAGCAGGCGCGCAGCCAATATCTGCCGCAGCTGAACTCGAGTCTCGCGTACGCGCGCACGCTGCGCTCGCAGTTCTCCGCGCTGGCAAGCGGAGGCGCCGGGACCGACAGCACGACCACGACGCCCGCGCCGCAGGCACTCTGCGCGCCCAACATTCCCGCCAACGCCACACCGGCGCAGGTTCAGGCGGCGTTGGGACAGGCATCCACGTGTCAGGCCGCCGCCGGTATCGACTTCAGCAAGGTCGGCTTCGGCGCACGCAATGCCTACACACTCGGGCTGGCGTTCTCGCAGAACGTCTACACGGGCGGCCGCATCGCCGGACAGACGGCCTCGGCAAGCGCACAGCAGCGCAGCGCCGAGATCGACCTCACGTCACAGCGCGCGCAGCTCGCGCTCGACGTGACGCAGGCCTACTTCGATGCCGTCCTCGCCGACCGCCTCGTCGTCATCGCCGACACCACACTCGCGCAGACCGAAGAGTTGCTGCGGCAGACGCAGGTCGCGCGACAGGTCGGCAACCAGAGCGAGTTCGACCTGCTCCGTGCAACCGTCACGCGCGACAACCAGCGTCCCGTGATCATCTCGCGGCGCGGCGATCGCGACGTCGCATATTTTCGTCTCAAGCAGCTGCTCAACCTGCCGCTCGACGAGCCGCTCGTGCTGACGACACCCATCGACGAGCCTTCCACGATCACGCAGGTGGTCGCGGCCAACGCCGTCACCGATTCCACTTCGCCGGCGATCTCCTCCGACACGACGACGGCCAATCGCGCGCCCGTGCGCGAGAGCGAGCAGGCCGTATTCGCGCAGGAAGGGTTGCTCAAGGTCGCGCGCTCCGACCGTCTGCCCACGTTCGCACTGACGTCCAACTACCAGCGTCTCTTCTTTCCGAACAGTTTCCTGCCGTCGATCAACCAGTACAGCGAGAACTGGACGGTTGGTGGCTCCATCGGCCTGTCGCTGTTCAGCGGGGGCCGTGTGACGGGCGAGATTGAAGTCGCGCAGGCCAATCTCGACGAAGCGCGCGCGCGGCTCCAGCAGTCGAAGGAGCTCGCCGCACTCGATACACGCGTAGCGATCAACCAGCTGCAGTCGGCCGAGGCCTCCTTTGCCGCGAGCCGAGGCACGGCGCAGCAGGCGCAGCGCGCATACAGCATCGATCAGCTTCGTTATAAGGAAGGGCTCTCCACGCAGACGGATCTCACGCAGTCGCGACTGCTGCTCGAGCAGTCGGTCGCGAACCAGGCCCAGTCGGCGCGCGATCTCGCGGTCGCCCGCGCACGCCTCGCCCTGTTGCGCGACCTTCCGATCAACACCAACGCACTGGGCGCAGCCGCCCAGCGCGCCGCGACGCAACCGCAACAACAGCAGCAACCGCAACAGCAGCAGCGGACACAATCTTCCGCCGCCGGATCGACTGGCGCGGCATCAATCGGGAGCCCCACGCCATGACCGCCCACTACGCCAACTTCGTTCGCGCGCGCCGTACAGCTGCGCTGCTTTCCCTTGCCGCGATCGCTGCGTCGGCCACGGCGTGCAAGAAGACCGACGCCAGCGCGGTGCCGACCAAGACGGAGACGATGATCGTCGGTCCGGAGAACGTCACCATCGTCCGCAGCGAACAGATTCGCTCCGGACCGGCGATCTCCGGCTCGCTCGCACCGCTGCGCTCTGCAACGCTCCGTGCCGAAATGTCCGGATCGGTGCTGCAGACTTTCGCCGAGGCAGGGCAGAGTGTGCGCTCGGGACAGGCGCTCGCACAGCTCGATGCCAGCGTGCTGCGCGATCAGCTGCTCTCGGCGCGTTCGACGGTGACGACGGCGCAGAACAGCGTCGACCTCGCACGTCGCGATGTGCAGCGCAACGAAACCCTCGAGAAGGCAGGAGCCATCGCGGAGCGTGAGACGGAGCGTGCACGAAACACGCTGCTCAACGCGCAGACGCAGTTGAGCAACGCGCGCTCGCAGGTGGCCAATGTGCAGAAGATGGTCGACAAGGCCAGCGTGCAGGCGCCGTTCGCCGGCGTCGTGGCACAGCGGCAGGTAAGCGCTGGCGACGTCGTGAGCCCAGGTACCGCGCTGTACACGGTCGTCGATCCGGGCAGCATGCAGCTCGAGGCCAGTGTGCCGGCGGAGCAGCTCAGCCAGGCGCGCGTGGGCATGCCGGTGGAGTTCAAGGTGAACGGCTACCCCACTCGAACGTTCACCGGCCGCATCACACGCGTGAATCCGACGGCTGATCCAACGACGCGACAGGTGAAGATCGTGGCCGCCATTCCGAACGCCGGGAACACGCTC
>JAQBPV010000106.1 GCA_028287345.1 Gemmatimonadota bacterium | reverse complement strand
GATCGCAATCCGCCGAAGAAGCACGGGAACATCCCGCTCTGATGTTCAAGAAAGTCCTGATCGCCAACCGCGGCGAGATCGCGCTGCGAATCATCCGCGCCTGCCGCGAGCTCGGCGTCCGCACGGTTGCCGTCTACTCCGAAGCAGACGCGCGAGCGCCGCATGTGCGCGAAGCTGACGAAGCAGTGCTGCTCGGTCCTTCGCCATCGAGTGAGTCCTACCTCAAGGGCGACGCGATCATCGCCGCGGCGCTGCGCACCGGTGCTGAGGCGATTCATCCCGGCTACGGCTTCCTCTCCGAGCGCGACTGGTTCGCCCGCGCGGTGAGGGACGCGGGACTCGTGTGGATCGGGCCACCCGCGGAAGCCATCGAGGCGATGGGCAGCAAGACCTCCGCGCGCAGGCTCGCCATCGCGGCCGGAACGCCTGTCGTTCCCGGTACGACGACCGCACTCCGCGACGCCGACGAAGCGGCGACGGTCGCCGACAAAATGGGCTACCCCGTGTTGTTGAAGGCGGCGGCTGGCGGAGGCGGCAAGGGCATGCGCGTCGTGCACAAGCGCGACGAGTTGGCATCGGCACTCGCGTCGGCGCAGCGCGAGGCGAAGAACGCCTTCGGCGACGACGCGGTATATGTCGAGAAGTACATCGTCGGCCCACGCCACGTCGAGATCCAGGTACTCGGCGACCAGCACGGGACGATGTTGCATCTCGGCGAGCGCGAATGCTCGGTGCAGCGTCGTCACCAGAAGATGATTGAAGAGGCGCCGAGCGTCGCCGTGTCACCAGAACTTCGTGCGCGTATGGGCGCAGCCGCGGTGGCTGCGGCGAAGGCGGCTGGATATGTGAACGCCGGCACATGCGAGTTCCTGCTCGACGCGAATGGCGACTTCTATTTCCTCGAGATGAACACGCGCATCCAGGTCGAGCATCCAGTCACCGAGTTGGTGACGGGAATCGATCTCGTGCAGTGGCAGCTGCGCATCGCCTCCGGCGAAAAGTTGCCGTTCGTGCAGGAAGAGATCACACCGCGCGGCTGGGCCATCGAGTGCCGTATCACGAGCGAAGATCCGTCGAACAGCTTCCTCCCGTCCACAGGTCAGGTGCAGTACCTGCACATCCCGAGCGGACCAGGTGTGCGCTGGGATGGCGGAATCGAGACCGGCAGCCAGATCTCGCTCTACTACGATCCAATGCTGGCGAAGTTGATCGTGTGGGCGGCAACGCGCGCCGAGGCGGTCGAGCGCATGCATCGCGCGCTCCTCGAGCTCACCATCGAAGGCGTGGACACGTCGCGCGACTTTCACCTCCGCGTGATGGAAGACGCCGAGTTTCGTGCCGGCGACATCGAGATCCAGTGGCTGGAGCGTCGCCTCGCCGACCTCACGAACGTTGCGCCACCACCAGATGCTGTCGTGCGCGCCGCGATCGCCGCTGCATTGCTCGCGGAGCGTGAGCGATCTGCTCCGCATCGTGCTGCTGCGCCGAGCAACGGGGATACGGCGGCTGCGAAAGTCGTCCCATCGGACGGCTGGCTCCGCGCTGCACGCCTCGAGGCGCTTCGATGAGCGGCTCGCTCGCGACTGTGGAGATCACCGGGATCGCTGCGGGTGGAGACGGCGTTGGCCGCACAGAAGGGATGGTCGTATTCGCGCCGCGCACCGCGCCCGGCGACGTCGCGACAGTGCGGCTCGCCCGTTCCAAGCGATTTGCGCGCGGTGAGTTGGTGTCACTCGAGGTGCCGTCACCGGATCGTGTGACGCCGCCATGTCCGCATTATACCGAAGACCGCTGCGGTGGATGCCAGCTGCAGCATCTCTCCTATGAAGGGCAGCTTCGCGCGAAGGGCATGATCATCGCCGACGCCTTGCGTCGCATCGGTCGTCGCGATGTCGGCGACGTGTCGGTTGAGCCGAGTGACGCGCAGTGGCGCTATCGACGCAAGCTGACGCTGCATCTGCGTCGCGTTGGCGCAACATGGACTGCCGGGCTGCATCCGTACGACGATCCGATTGCCGTGTTCGATCTCGCGGACTGTCCCATCACCGACGAACGCGTGCTGGCAATCTGGGGCGACCTGCGACATGTGTTCGATCTTCTTCCGCGCGAGCCGGCGCTGCGCGTGGCCGTGCGGCTGCTCGACGCCGGTGCGGCCGTCGTGGTCGAAGGTGGCGCCGCGTGGCCTTATGCCGATCGATTCTTCGCAGCGGTGTCATCCATCGCAGAGCTTTGGTGGAAGCCCGATCACGGACGCATGCGCCGACTTGCAGCGCGCTCCAGCGAGTCGCAGAGTGGCGCGTCGTTCGTGCAGGTGAATGCACGCGTCGCGGCACGGCTGGAGGCGCATGTTCTCGAGCGCGCTCGCTCGTACGAACCCAAGCGTGTGATCGACGCATACGCCGGAGCAGGGGGAACTGCAATTCCGCTCGCGGCCGCCGGTGCAACCGTCGTGGCGATCGAATTGGATGCGGAAGCGGTCGCGCGGTTCGAGGATCGGCTGCCGGCGCCGTCGCGCGCCATCGTGGGCCGCGTGGAGGATCATCTCGAGGAATCACTACCTGCCGACGTCGTGCTTCTCAACCCGCCACGCGCTGGTGTCGATGCACGTGTGACGTCGGCACTGCAGGATCTACGGAAGCCACCGCGAGCGATCATCTATGTCAGCTGCGATCCAGCGACGCTTTCGCGCGATCTCGCGCGCATGCCACGCTACCGCCTGACCGCTGTTCGCGCGTACGACATGTTCCCACAGACGGCGCACGTCGAGACCGTATGTGAGCTCGTTCCGGATTCCGCATGAAGTACATGGTGAAAGTCAGCGACACCGACATCGACGTCCTGATCGACGGAGACACAGTGTCCGTCAACGGCGTCACGAGCGTCGCGCATGTCAATGACGTCGAAGGAACGCCGGTGCGCATGGTGACGATCGGCGATGAAGTGCATCGCGTCGTCGCCCGCCGGGGTCCATCTCGGGGAAGCTATACCCTGTGGCTCGACGGCTTCAGGTTCGAGGTCGAAGCGTTGGATGAGCGCACGCGCGCCATCCGTGAGTTGAGCGGTGCGGCCAAGGGTCCGACGGGTCCGCTGCCGCTGATTGCGCCGATGCCGGGAATGATCGTTCGCGTCGCCGTGCAGGTCGGTGACACCGTCGTACCGGGACAGGGACTGGTCGTCATGGAAGCCATGAAAATGGAAAACGAATTGCGCGCGACGTCCGCCGGCACTGTGAAGGCCGTGCTCGCACAGGCCGGTACTGCCGTCGAGAAGGGCGCCATCCTTCTGGAGCTCGAGTAATGCGCGCCTCCAGGGTCGCCCTCGGCGCACTACTCATCGCGGCGAACGCGGCCACGGCGCAGGCACCGAGCACTGACATCTTCCTCGCGCCGCTCCGCCGTGTGCGCGACTCGATCGTCGTGGGTCCGGCGAAGAACATCACGAGGCGAGCGGGCTACGACAATCAACCGAGCTTCACGCCGGACGGCCGCGCGATTCTCTACACGGCTGTCGCCGATGGCCAGTCGGACATCTGGCGGTACGACATCGACGCGAAGCGCACGTCGCAGCTGACGCACACGCCGGAGAGCGAATACTCGGCGACCGTGATGCCCGGCGGGCGGCGCATGAGCGTCATTCGCGTGGAGCGCGATTCCACGCAGCGGCTGTGGAGCTTCTCGCTCGACGGCAGCGATCCGCAGATACTCCTCACTGCGCTCAAGCCGGTTGGCTATCACGCGTGGCTTGGCGCGGCCAGGCTCGCGACGTTCGTGCTCGGCAACCCGGCGACGCTTCACGTGATCGACAGCGATGGCAGCGGCGACACGATTCGCGCGCGTGACATCGGGCGGGCGCTGCAGCGTGTTCCTGGCAAGGATGCCTTCAGCTATACGCATAGAGACAGCGCGAAGGCGTTCTGGATCATGACGCAGCCCCTCGTCGGCGAAGGCGAGGCGGTTCTCGTGAAGGCGCCGAGCGACAACGAGTATCACGCGTGGACGCCTGATGGTGTGCTGCTTACGGTGACGCAAGGAAAGCTCGTGCGCTGGAATCGCGCGATCGACGCTACGAGTGGTTGGCTGCCCGTCGCCGACATCTCGGCGGGCGTCAAGAACATCAGCCGACTCGCCGTGAGTCCGGATGGCAAGTGGTTGGTCTTTGCCGCGGAGCCGGCGTCGCCCTGAAGATTCTTGCGATCTCCGGCAGTCTTCGCGCAGCGTCGTCGAACAGCGCGGTGTTGCGCGTGGCGTCGCGTGTCGCTCCGATGGGCATCGAGGTGATCATGTACGACGGTATCGATCGTCTGCCGTACTTCAATCCGGATCTCGATCGCGAGTTCGATGATCCGCTGTTGCCGGCGAGCGTTCGCGAATTGCGCGCGGCGATTGCCGCGTCGGATGCCCTGTTGATCTCGAGCCCCGAATACGCGCACGGCGTGCCTGGAGTTCTCAAGAACGCGCTCGACTGGTTGGTTGGTGGGCCGGAAATGGTGGGGAAGCGCATTGCGCTGTTCAATACCTCGCCGCATGCGACACACGCACAAGCTTCACTTGCCGAGACACTGCGGACGATGTCCGTCGCCATCATCGCCGAGGCGTCAATTGCCATCCCGCTGCCGCGTGGAGAGTCGGATGACGCGCTTGTCGCCAGCGAAGAGGTTTCAAGAGCGCTGCGCGCCGCGCTGGCCATGCTCGTCGCCGTAAGCGACTAACGTCAACTGTCGCTCGGCCTCCTACCCGGCGCGATTGCATCGCGACCGAACTTCATCCGCACCACGTCCATTGCGCGCGACACCTCGCGATCCTTCTTCGTCTCGATCGCGCCCGCCTGCTTGTCGAACAGCGTGAGCTGTTTCGCCGGCGGGACCGTGAAGTTCGACAGCGCCACGCCAAGCAGCCGTGCCGGCACGCGACGCGCCTTGCGCAGCTTCGCCAGCAGCTCGCGTGCAACGAGAAAGATCGCGCGATCGGACTCCAGCGATTCATCCACCGTTC